>JALSVQ010000089.1 GCA_027073495.1 Flavobacteriaceae bacterium
CTCGAAAGTAGCAGATTCCTCGTTGCTCCTAAATCGCTGTCGGAATGATATTATGGAAAAAACCTGTCATTTCGAACGAACGTGAGAAATCTTATGATAGGAACTCGAAAGTAGCAGATTCCTCGTTGCTCCTAAATCGCTGTCGGAATGATATTATGGAAAAAACCTGTCATTTCACAACTCATCATTCTTGATTTAAAGTAGCAGATTCCTCGTTACTTCTACATCGCGCTGTCGGAATGACATTATGAAAAAACCTGTCTTTTCGAACGACAGCTACCTGCTACTTTCTAGTCAAAACAAAAAAAGCTCGAGCAATGCTCGAGCTTTTTGATATGAAATATGTGGTTTTCTTAGAAGTTCAATTTGAAACTTAAGCTCCAAGTTCTTCCGAATCCCCAATAAACTCTGTTAGCAACATTCACACCATTCCAGTTATTAGCAGGATTGATATCTTGTACTTCATTTGTATCAGATTCTGCAATGTATAAGGTATCAAATACATTGTTTACATTCAAACGTACAGTGAATTTGTTTTTCTCATTCAAATCAAATTTATAACTTACACCAGAATTTAACAAGTCATAAGAAGGTAATTGTAATGCTTGTTTACCAGGAGTTGAAAAGTCACTAAAACTTACGTCAGAGTATAATTTATCTGCGTGATACCAGTTTGCAAAGAATTTTGCTTTGTTATCAAAGAATTTATAATCTAAACCAAAGTTTGTTGTGAACTGTGCTACATCACCAACTTTTACATCTTTAAGATAAGCTGTTGCTGTACCTTGAAGTGCTAAATTATCATCGTAAAATTCAACATCTGCTTCATCATTGTTATAATGGAAATCTCCATAAGAAACCATACCATTGAATTTCAATTTATCAGATGCTTTAGCAGTAAAATCTAACTCAATTCCTTGGTGAATTTCATTGATACTTTTAGCCACTACAGTTTGAGCAAATGTTCCTCCAAAACGTGTAAAACTACCATAAATATTTCTATTGTCCCATTGTGTTCTGTAGGCATTAACATGTGCATTAAATGATTCTGATTTATAACCATACCCTACTTCCAATCCTAGTACTGTTTCGTTTTTAGCATCAGGATTCACTAAGTTAGAATATTGTTGGAATATTGCATCAAAACCAGGTTGTCTTGAATAGTAACCTGCATTAAAGAATACATTATTATTATCATCAATATTAAAGTTCATTCCTCCTTTTAGATTTCCACCAATAAAAGTTTGCACATCAGATGTTTGTGCTGCACCTGAATACTGAAAATAATCTACACGTTGGTAAGCTTTGCTTGAAGCAGCAAATTGTAAAAATGCAGACAATTTTTCTTTTTTATACTCTACTTGACCAAAAGCACCTAACCAGTTAACTTTACCATCATTGTAGTATTCAATTTTTTGTTCTTTATTAACATCATTAAATGGATTCCAAGCTGGGTCAGCAGCAATAAAATCAGCATCTAATATTGTATTATTTGGATTATTGACATCTTCATTATCAAAATATGCATCAGCACCCAAATCATTATTTACTACTCTATAGTGATGTCCTGAGTATGTTCTTAAATCAACACCAAAATCAAGTGATAAATTTTCACCTAATTTTTTATTAAAATCAGAAATCACACCATACCAATCGTGTGAGTTCATAGAAGCTCTACGTGTGAAACCGTGTCCTCTATCATTAATATAATAGCCATTTGCATCTGCTGGCTTATCAGGTCCAAAATCTGCTACGTGTCTTCCAGAATTCCAAGCATAGATATCATCAAAACGAACTAAACCAGTATTATTATCTCTAAATTGAGCATAATAATCTTTATCTCCGTTGATTTTTCCAATAGGGCCTGTTCCTCCACCACGTCCCCAAGAAGCGTAGAATACTGTTGCTACTTTAGCAGATTCAGATAGTTTTAAATCCCAGTTTAAAGAAGCGATAGGTTTGTGGTAGAAGTTTCTTCTCCAAGTAAACTCTTCTCCTCTTAAATATCCCCATTGTTGGTTGTATTTTCTATTGATATCTCCACTATTATAAGTTTTATTATCAGCAATACTTACTTGACGGTAGTTTTGGTTGTGCCATTGTGGCGCTCCTGTTACTGTCAATTGAAATTTGTTATTTTCTCCAGATTTGTATCCTACAGCTAAATAGTAGTTATGTCCTTTGAATTTTGTACCATCTATATATCCGTCTCCAGCAGTTCTTGAAAACAAGAAAGAAGCAGATAATCCGCTATCTAGCAAGCCAGTATTGTATGACAATACATTTTTAAAGTAACCGTCATTACCTATAGCTGCTTTATATGCTCCACCACGTTTTTTGTCTGCAGAGCTTGTCAATACGTTTATAGTACCACCAACAGAAGAAATAGCCAGTTTAGAAGATCCTAAACCACGTTGTACTTGCATCGCAGAAGTTACATCAGAAAGACCTGCCCAGTTAGACCAGTATACTTTTCCATTTTCCATATCATTAACAGGCATTCCATTAATCATAACTGCAACGTTTCTACTATCAAAACCACGAACACTTACACGTGAATCTCCAAAACCACCACCATTTTTAGTAGCGTAGATACCAGGTGTTGTTTTTAAAACCTCAGGAAATTCTTGAGTTCCTAATTTTTCTGTAATTTCAGAAGCTTTCAAAGTTGATACTGCAACAGGTGTTTGTCTGTCTTTTGCAATATCGGCAACTCCTATTAAAACAACTTCACCAAGATCGTTGTCTAATGCTAAAGCAATAGTTCCTAGATTAGTTTTTCCAGTAATGTTAATTGTTTTTGGTGCGAAACCAATGTAAGAAACAGTAATCTCAGTTACTCCAGCAGGTACTTCAATAGCAAAATTACCATCAAAGTCAGTAGCAGTACCTGTAGTTCCTACTTGTACAGCAGCTCCAGGTAAAGGTTGATTTAAGTTGTCAACTACATTTCCTGAAATGTTTTGTTGTCCAAAGGCAAAAGTAGTACCTAATACTACCAATGCAACTAGCCAATTTTTAAATGTTTTCATCAATTCTTGAATTAGTTAATATTGTTTATATTTTGACCAAATGGTCGATTAGTTAATAATGGCAAAAATCTTACTTAATCTTATAACTGTTTGTTAAACAGTGTTAAGAAATCGTTAATTCTTACACAATGCAAAGTTAAGTATTTAAATGAAAAAACAAAAAAGAATTGTTAAATATTTAGCAATGGTGGTTAAAAAATAAAAAGAACGCTTTCCCTATAAGTCACAAAACAAAATATTGATGCTAATTTTCTGATAATAATTCATTAATATCCGATAAAAGACTAAAGATCGTTTCGCTGTAAGACAAAAGATAATTTGTAGAAATGACAATAAACTCAGCTAACTCGTTTTTCACTTTTCATTATGCATTTTTCATTTAAAAAATGAGATTTCTCGGCGTTCGTTCCGCTCTTTGTCGAAATGACAAAAAACTCAGCTAAAAAAACTTATAACTCTTTTTAGGGTTTAATAATTTAATCAAATAAATAACCTCCAAAACACTTGCTATAGTATACGGAATAAAAAACAATACAAAAGCTACATTTTGATTTTCTACAGTATTAAAATAAGGCTTTAATACGGTGAAAAACAATATGAATTTTAGAAAAGTACCGCCCAAAAACAGAAAACCCAATTGATTAAAAAGTCGTTTTGAAGCGACATTAAGTAATGTAAAGACAAATACTGTCATTAAAAAATTGCCTAAATAACTAGCTTTTAAAACTGTTTTATATGTTTTATAGAAATACGAATGTAATAAAAAAGCCACTAAAAGCACTACTGCTAATAGTACAACAAATCGAAGGATTTTTTTAATCATTAATTTTATTTAATTGACTAATTAACAAATACATTGATACAAAAACACCCAATAACACAAAGCCTGAATTATACCAATGCTTATCATTAGGGTATTGTACATCTAGCCACTTTCCTAACATTGAAAACAGATAAATGGTAATGCCCATTTGCATGCCTGCTCCTGCAAGTCTAAAGTATTTATTAGGCTGTTTTTTCGGCATTTTTCATGGTTTTTACACCCGTTTTCATTGTACAAGTAGCGTTGAAGGTAGCATCTGGTTCTACAGCTAGTTTTGTAATAGTTACATTACCTTCTATAATAGCCGTTTTGCGTAGTGTTAACAATTCATCCACAAATAAATCTCCTGAAAAATGACCTTCTACATCAGCGTTTTTTGCTTTGATTGTTCCTATTACTTTACCTGTTTTTCCAATAACTACTTTTCCAGAAGTTTTTACTGTTCCTTCAATAGTCCCATCAATTCTAAAATCACCATCAGACTCAATATCACCAACTATTTTGGTGGATCCTCCTAAAATATTAGTTTGAGCTGAAGTAGTAGTGTTTGGTTGGTTTGGTTTTTTTTTGTCTGAAAACATGATGTGTTATTTTAATTATTTATATGAATTTATATTCTTTTTTATCTGTACTAAAGCATAATCTGTAGATGATATTATGTGTTTTTTATTGCTAATACTATAGCCATTACCATCCATATATTTAGCAAATTCACGAGCTTCTTTTTCGCTTTTAAAACCGTGAACAACTACAAATGAAGCGTCTTTGAGATAATAATCTGTAGATGTCTTAAGACTATTCCTACCTACTGCTTGCTTAGCACGATCCACAATTGCTGCTATTTGACTACTTGAACTATCATCCCGTTTTGTTTCATAGATAATTTTCCAGTGTTTCTCGTTAGGATTTTTGGTAAAATCACTCGATTCTAGTGTTTTAATAAGTCCATCTAACAATTCTTGTGCTTCTTTTCCTTCTTTTGACTTCGGATGATTTAATGCTATAAATGCTGTAGCTTTTTTGAAAGCTGCTAATCCTGCAGTACGTCCTAATATCTTGGCTTTTAGCAATTCAAATCGCAAGGCTTGTGATGTGCCAAAAAACGCTTTTGCATTAGCATCAGCTTGTGCAAGTGCTTGATCAAATTTTTTGGCTAAGAATAATTTGGTCGTGGCAACAAAGAGCGTATCTGGATTGTGCACTGTATCATTGAGTAAAGCATCTGGATTTTGTATTATTTTAGCATATTGACTCGAAGGGTAATTGCTAACTATATCCTCTTTATAAGCTGTTGCTTTATTCGTGTTTTCTAATAACCCATAGAGTTTAAACAAATTGTATTTTGCTGGTAACACCAAGCGGTCTTCGGGTTTGAAACTAAGGACATCTTCTAGTTTAGAAACCGCAAGTTTATATTCTTTAAACTGTTCTTTGTAAATAAGTCCTAATTGATAATAGGCAAAGTCTCTTTTGGCTTTAACAGCAGCAATAGCTTCATTATCTGTAGGAACTGTTCCTAGATATTTTTTCACATCATATTTATCTGCTTCGCTCACAGCCTTTGCTCCTTCTTGTTCAGCAGTCACTGTTTTTGAATTTAATGCTTTATCAGCATAGCGCCAATAATCTTCTAAAATGCGATCTCCCCACTGTTTTTTAAAGGTTTCTTTTCCAAATGAAACGGCTGTTTGATTGTAGAAATAGAACCCGTTATTTGCTACACTTGCATTGTTAGATGCTAATGCTGCTGCTGCTTCATTAACTTGTGCTTGTGTTTCTTTATTTACTACATCTGCAGCTTTAAGCTTTGCGATATAGTCTTCAAAATAGGTTTTAAGCTCTGTTTTACTCATAGTTGTGAGCTTGAGAATACTATCGTTTTTTCGAGCTATTGCTTCATATTTAATGACATCATCCAAGTTATCAAAACGTTTTTTGAGTAATCTGTATTTTTTGGTTTTTTTGTCAATGAATGGTAATGCTTTTTCATAAAATTTACCAGATTTTGTATATTGAGCTGTATTAAAATAGTAATCTGCTAATTGCTCATAGGCTTTGGCTTGCAGTTTTTTATTTCCTTTTGCTTCATCTATAGCTTGTGTAAATAATGTTTCTGCCGCTTCACCTTTATCAGCTCGCAAGGCAAGCATAGCTTTTTCGTAGTATAAACGTCCAAGAAAAGGCTTGTTTTCTCTATTTTTAATCAGTTTGTCATAAGTAGCAAGTGCTTGGACACTATCATTAACTAATAACTCTTTTTCAATAAGTGCATGAACATACAATGCCCAATCTCCTTTGCGTTTTAGGGCAATAACTTGGTCAAATGCTCCTTGAGCACTGTCTTTTTGAGCTAATTTTTGCCAAAGTTGTCCTTTTATATAATTTAACCGTGCCAAAAAGGGTTTGTTTTTGGTATAAACGATTGCGGTATCTATAGCACTAAGCGCTTTGTCATAAGCTTTTGTTTTGATATAGCCTTCTGCTAATGTAGTGGCTAAATTCTGATGTAATTTTTTATCTAACCCTTTTTCACTAAGTAAAATATTTAAATTTTCTATAGCTACATCTTCATTATCTAAAGCAAGATTTGTTTTTTCACGCCAAAGTTTTGCTTCTGCTACTTTCTCTTTATCATTATAATACCGAATTGTATAATTAAAAGCTTCTATAGCTGGTACATAACGCTGGTCATAATAACGTGCTTTTCCTAATAATAGATAGGCTTCCGATATTTGTGAGTTTTGCTCTTTACCTTGCAAGTTCATACTGTGCATTTGTACGGCTTTAACTGCTTTTTCTTCTGCTTTTTCAAAATTAGGATTTTTGGACATGCCTGGCATTGTTGTGCCTTTTGGTGTCGCTTTTAATGTTAATGGTAGTATTTCCCAATAATCTTCTTTATGATTAGCTTTTACTGTTGCAACACCTACTTTTAAAGCTTCATTACCATTAAACAGCACATTGTATTTAGTGGTTAATGCATGGTAATTTCGATTTATTAATTTATTCTTTCGTGTTGAACAACTTGTTATGACAAGTAACGAAAAAAGTATGATGCTATATTTGTTTGGCTTATTTTTCAAAATAATTAGTATTTGCTGTATTTAATAAACTCTTTTTTATTGATTTTATTTTCTAAAAACTCGTGTAAAAGTACAAAATATTCATTAAAAGAAACCAAAAAGAAATTATTAGTCTTTAAAACGAAAACGATGCAAGCTAAAAACCACGGCACTCAATAGCAAAAAAGCTGTAATTTGATGCAAAGAACCCATTACAACAGGTACCTGATATAACAAGGTAAAAATACCTAAAGTCACTTGTGTTGTGATGAGTAGTACTAATGCAATGACGGCTCGTTTTTGAAGCTTGGTTAAATTGTTTTTTTGTGATTTAAACCAAATATAAAACACCAAACTCAATATAATTAATGCCAAATAACGATGTATAAACTGAACACCGCTTGGGTTTTCAATATAATTGAGATACCAAGGTTTCATATAGGTAACCGTATCATCAATCCAACGGTTGTTATTCATTTTTGGCCAATGGTTGTGGATAAAACCGGCATCTAAACCTGCTACAAAAGCACCATAAACAATTTGAAATAAAACCGAGACAAGCAATAGCACTATCGGTGTTTTTAAATTTGATTTGGTAGGCTCCGTATTGGGATACAGCAAACCTAAAGCGACCCAAAAAGTATATGAAAACGTAATGAATGCCATCAATAAATGTACTGCCAATCGGTAATGGCTTACATCTGGGCGCTCCATCAAGCCACTTTTGACCATATACCAACCTAAAAAACCTTGAAAACCCCCTAAAAATAATAGCAATAAGGTCTTTTTAATTAATTTTTTTGTGAGTTTTTTCTTGACTAAAAAATAGAAAAAAGGAATAATAAATACCAAACCTATCATACGCCCAATCATGCGATGTAAGTATTCCCAAAAAAATATTTTTTTGAAATCAGCAAGTTCAAAATGAGAATTTACTTCTTTATATTCTGGAAATTTTTTATAATGTTCAAATTTTTCTTGCCATTGCGCATCATTTGTTGGGTATTTACTGCCAGATATAAGCTTCCATTCGGTCATAGAAAGCCCTGAGTGTGTTAAGCGCGTAATTCCTCCAATGATAACCATTAAAAAAATAAGCAAACACCCCGTTAGCAACCATATAATAATAGGTCTGTTTGTTTTTAGCATTGTTTTTTAGTTTTAAGTTCTTTAGTTATTCATCTTTATACCATGATGCGTATTTGATATAATTATTAGCTATTCTATCTATCTCTCCTGCTATCAGTTCTTGTGATATTTCTTTTACCTTTACAGCAGGAATACCTGCAAAAATAGAGCCTGAAGGGACGAAAGTGCCTTTGGTTAACACAGCTCCTGCTGCAATAATACTGTTACTTTCTACAATACAGTCATCCATTACTATAGCACCCATTCCTATTAACACATTATCGTGTATGGTACAACCATGTACCATAGCATTATGCCCAATACTTACATTATCACCAATATTTGTTGGGTATTTCTCAAAAGTAGCATGGATTACTGCACCGTCTTGTATATTGACTTTGTTTCCTATTTTTATGTAATGTACATCACCACGAAGCACTGTATTATACCAAATACTACAATCATTTCCCATCACTACATCGCCTATTATAGCACAGTTTTCTGCCAAAAAACAGTTTGTACCAAATTGTGGTGTTTTACCGCGTAAAGGTCGTATTATTTTAGTCATCTTCTGTTGGTTCTATTGTGATAGTAGGTTTTTTTAAATCTTTTTTGTTACTCACTTTTTGTGCTAAAGACATTAAAAGTGTTGGGAGGAATAACAAATTTGACAACATAGCAATAAGTAATGTAAAAGAAACCAAACCACCTAATGCCTGCGTACCTCCAAAACTAGAAATTAAAAACACGGAAAAACCAAAAAATAACACTATAGAAGTGTAAAACATACTTACACCAACTTCTTGTATTGTAGCATAAACAGCTTTATTAATACGCCATTTGTGCAATACCAATTCTTGTCTATATTTTACCAAAAAATGAATGGTATCATCTACAGAAATACCAAAAGCAATGCTGAATACCAAAATAGTTGATGGTTTGATAGGAATACCGATATAGCCCATCATTCCTGCAGTAATAATAAGTGGTAGAAAGTTAGGTAATAATGATACGATAATCATTTTCCAAGATTTAAACATCATCGCAATAAATAAAGCAATCAAGACAATGGCAATAGCCAAAGATATAAATAGATTTTTGACCAAATAGCGTGTCCCTTTGGTAAATGCTTTTGCTTTTCCTGTCATGGTTATTTTTGCTTTCCCTTTAGGAAAAACACTATTGACCTTCTGCGTTAGCATTTCTTCTATACGATCCATTTTTGCACTACCAATATCTTTCATAAAAGTAGTAATACGAGCATAACGTCCTGTGCTATCTACATAACTTTTGAGCAAATTACCATCAGTTTTAGACTTTTTGGCATACGAAAGTATAAATGTTTTCTCTTGAGAAGTGGGTAATTGATAATATTTAGGATTACCATTATAAAAAGATTGTTTGGAATATTTTACTAAATTTACTACCGAAATAGGTTCTGACAATTCAGGGATTTCTTTGATTTGCTCTTGGATTTTTTCCATTTTTTTGAGCACACTCAGCTTCATTACTCCTTTTTTCTTTTTGGTATCGACCATTATTTCTAAAGGGAGAACACCTCCAAATTCTTTTTCAAAAAACTTAATATCTTTATAAAAAGCTTTACCTTTTGGCATATCTTCAAGCAAACTACCGCTAACACGTATCTGTACAATACCTATAAAACTAATGATAAGCAATAAAACTGCTGCAATATAAACCGTAAGTCTTTTGTGTTTTACAACACGTAATAGCCAATCTATAAACCCTCCTACCCAGTTTTTACGCAAATGACGTAAATGACGTTCTTTAGGAAGCGGCATAAAACTGTAGAAAATAGGTATTAAAACTAAAGACAAGACAAAAAGTAACATAATATTAATAGATGCTATGACTCCAAATTCACGCAACAATCTACTCTTAGTAAAAACAAAAGTAGCAAAACCTGCTGCTGTTGTAGCATTGGTCATTAGCGTAGCGTTTCCTATTTTGGAAATAACACGCTGCAATGATTTAATCTTATTATTATGGTTTTTTATTTCATTTTGATACTTAGTTATTAAGAAAATAGCATTCGGAATACCAATCACAATAATAAGTGGCGGAATAATACCTGTGAGCGCTGTAATTTCATAACCTAACATACCTAGTGTTCCCAAAGACCACATTACGCCAATAATAACAACTAAACCAGAGATAAGTGTAGCACGCACTGAGCGAAAGAAAAAGAAAAATATCAATGATGTGGTGAGTAATGCCGCAATGACAAATATAGCAATTTCATCAGTAATGTTTTTGGCGTTTAAAGTGCGAATATACGGCATCCCAGAAACACGCACATGAAGTTTGTATTTTTCATTAAACTGCATCACTACGTCGTGTAGCTTGGCTATTACAGGTTTTCTGAGTTCAGTATTAACAATTGCTTTATCCATATAAATAGCAGATTGTATAGTCCCGTCTTCATTGTATAATAAATTTTTGTAAAAAGGTAATTTTTGAAACAATTCATCTAAAATCACTTTTACATCAGCTTTGGTTTTGGGCGTTTTATTAACTAAAGGATTTAGTTTAAACTGCTTTGCTTTTTTATCTTTTACTAATTTTTTAATCGTTCCGACAGACAAGGTAGTTGTTACGCCTTCTATATTTTTTAGAGAATCTGTCAGCGCATTCCAAGCGTTAAAAATTTCAGGATTATAAATAGCCGAATCTTTAATACCGATGACCACAACATTGCCTTCATCTCCAAAAATATCTAAAAAATGATCATATTCTTTATTTACAGGATGATCTGCTGGCAAAAGATTGGCTTCTGAATAAGACATTCGCATATATTGCCATTGCGTAGCCATAAAAAAAGTAAAACCAATAATTCCTATAAGTAATACTATCCTGTTTCTTAGAATAAACCGTGCTACATATTCCCAAAATTTCATACGCTAATATTTTTAAGACTACATTTTTTATGATTCCTGACTGTAGTCAATAATAGCAACAAAGGTAAAAAAATAAAAGTAAATACACTGCTAATTATTATTCATAAAAAGCAGTGTGTTATTTTAAGAAGTTTCTACTAAAATACGTTTGAAATTTGAATAGTTCAACCTACGATTTAATCATCTTTTTACTGACTTGTGTGCCATCTGCTAATACTGCTTTAATAATAAACACTTGCCCTTTACTTCTATACAATGTAAATGTGTTTGTAGCTACTGATAACAACTCTCTCCCCAATACATCATAAACCGTTATTGCTTCAATAGCTTGACCTGACAATGTACTTAAGGTATAAGTATCTTGGTTTTGTGCTATAAGCAAACCATCTGCTGTAGCTTGATTTATTGTTTCAACTCCTAAAGCTGTTTGCGTAGCAAACAACTCAAAACGGTTATTGTTTTCGCCTTGTAGCGTTGTAAATGTGTAATCACTTGCCGTCAAATCATGTGTGATATTCAATTCATTATCTTTAAGATAAATATAGTTGCCCGCATTGGTTATTGTGCCCGTTGTATGATCTATACTTATAGTATACGTTCCAGCTACTGCGGCTTGATAGCCTAAAGGTATCATTTCATTATCATAATCTGAATCATTGGTGCGTATGCTGTATTTCTCATTGTTTAATAACGAATAAAACAACAATCCGCTTCCTAATACGTGAGCATCATATTTATCATCTCTAGCATCGGTGGCTTCACTGTAAAATGCTAGTAATTGTTGTGATGTTGCTGTATTATCAGCTTTGCTAAGATTCAACCAAACACGGTTCGTGTTGGATGCTGCACGGTAAAACGTGGTGTTATTTCCTGTGTCTCTATCGGAATTACTAAATACTACATTACCATTGGCTTTGGCTTCTACAAAGAAACTTTGTCCTGATGGTATAAATTGGGAACCATCATCTTGTCCTACTGTTCCGCCTGTTCCGCCTACTGCCCCTGCTGCATTGTAAACCGTATAACCACCATTGACATAATCATTATGTGCTGCATTCAATACCGTTGCATGCTTCCAATAATATACGGCACCTACTATAGTTGCACTATTGGTAGCAAAAAACTTGTCGGCATCTATTGCTGATGGATAAGGGTTTCCTAGTAAGTTCCAATCATCATCGCCTGCGGCACCTGCGCCATTAACCAGCACGGGGTAGTTTATCAAGCCATTGTATATCTCTCCTGTAAATGTAACTGTATAGTTACCTAGTGTTGGATTCCGCAATATATAACCACGCCCAGCTTCCATTACTGTAGTACCTGGGATGCCATAATTCCAGTTTTGTGCACTTGGGCTAAAACTATAATGATATGTTGTAGCGGGAACCATATCATCTATCGTAGTTCCTACTGTTGGCGTTGAAAAATAAGTAACGTCTGAAAATATAGCTTGATCGGTATTTTTCTTTATAGTATAGTTTGTTCCTGTATTATTGTTTGTATTATCTACTTGTACAATAGAACCACCGTGGTCAACGGTTATTATACCATCATTATCAATTTGATAATATGCTTTCAGAAATTTGCCTGTTGGAATAGTGATGGTGTTTCCTGCTGTGAGTTTACAAGAACACGTTGTGATACTTGGGTTCGAGTTCATATCATAGCTTGAATTGATAACACTATATGATGTGATATCTGGAGTACCATTATCCCAAGAACCATTCCATGTGGTACTGTTTTTTATGTACTCGATAGTAAAATAATCGCCATCGGTAAAATTAACTCCTGTTGCGGTATATATACCAACACTTAAGGTTAAATCATAGACTGTTTTGGTAGCAAAGTTTGATGCTGAACTTAGTACTAATTTTAAACTACCACAGGTTAAGCCTGTTTGGTCAATGGGTGTGTCAAATGATACTGTAACTGTTCCTAAATCATTAGTTTTACTCACGCGCCATTTACTATTAAGTCGGGATACGGTTGCACTAATTGTACTAAAATTATAAGTGGCATTTTTGGTCTCTTCTCCCCAAAACAAATAATCACCATTAGATAAAGCCGAAGGTGTATTTATCCTTACAACTCCTGTTCCTTGGGAATCGGTATGGTTAGAACCATCTGTAGCTTGTCCAATACCTGCTACATTGTAATCAAAATTACCATTAGCGGTATCATCTTGTTTATAAAAATCATTAGCAGCTAACAACGTTCCGTATTTTGCGGAAAGGTAATTAGAAACAATAATATGTTTCGCTTTATTTAAAGCGTAGTTATAGAAAATAATTTCAGAAAAATCACCATTATGTGTTTGACCAGAATCATACGAACCATTTACTGCATCTTGTTCTCCTGCAATAGCTAAACAACCATTTTTGGTAATATTAGTGTTTGATTGAAAATTAGACAATGTATAATCTAAACTCCCATCTTTCCAAAGAGACACATCTCCTCCTGTACTTTTCCAATCGGTACTAATAACATGCCATTGATTATCATTTGCAGCAACTCCTGTACTTGGTGTTGATAAACGCCTATGTGGTCTAATATTATTACTCCCATAAAGTAAGTAATCATTATTATGTGCATTACTTGCATACGAAAGAATACCATCACTACTTTCTCCATTATTTTTATTAACATAAATTGCGGTAATTTCTCCAGAAGGAAAATCATTAAAATTTAATTTAATAAGTCTATTATTTGATTTATTAAATCTAACAACAGGATAACTATTTGCAATATTGGTTTTAAATATTGGTTTAAGGGAATTGTTTGATTGTGATACATCATTCGAATTTCCAGAAAAATCTGACCAAGTAGAAATATCAGTATTATCAGCAACAGAAATATCTTCAGCTCTTAACCAAAGTGGTATGTTTTTACAATTACCAACTCCTCCAGGTCCTTTATAGCCTTCTATAGGAAATTCTAACGTAAAATAATCTCCATCAGTAAAATTAACATTTGTAGCAGTGTATTGACCTGCAGAAAGATTTAAATCATAAGTTGTTTTAGCTGAAAAATTAGAGGTATTACTTACTATTAATCTAATGGCATTACACGCTGTCATACCAGATAAATCAGCTTCGGATATAGCAACAGAAACAGTTCCTAAATTATTTTTTTTACTAACACGCCATGTAGCATTTAGCTGCATAGTATTATTAGCAGTTGCATTAAAAAAGTAACTAGCATGTTTAGCGTTTTCTCCCCAAAACAAATAATCTCCATTTGATAAAGCCGAAGGTGTATTTATCATTACAACTCCTGTTCCTTGTGAATCGGTATGATTAGAACCATCTGCTGCCTGGCCAATACCTGCTACGTTATGATCAAAGTCTCCATTAGCAGTATCGTCTTGCTTATAAAAATCATTAGCAGCTAATGTAGTATTATATTTTGCAGAAAGGTAATTACTAACAATAATATGCTGTGCATCATTTAGAAAAGTATTAAAAACCATTATTTCTGTGAAATCTCCAAAATGAGCTTGTCCTGCATCATAAGTACCATCAATAGCATCTTGTTCTCCAGCAATGGCTAAACAGCCGCCAGCAGTTATACTTGACCCTGCGTTTAATGTGCCTGTAAAATTTTGTTGACCATCTTTCCAAACCTCAGCATTTCCACCAGTACTTTGCCAACTTGTATTGGCTATATGCCAATTATTATCATTAAAAGACACTCCTGAGTTAACACCTCCTGATCTATAAACTTCTAAATTATTACTTCCAAATAGCAAAAAATCATTTTGAGATGCACTACTAGCATAAGATAATATTCCATCAGAACTTTCTCCATTATTTTTATTTACATAAATAGCCGTAATTGCTGTTGTTGGAAAATCAGTAAAGTTAGTTTTTCTAATTCTACCATTAGTTTTATTAAATCTAACACAGGTTCTCCATTTACAATATTTGTTTTAAAAACAGGTTTAAAATTGGCATCTGATTGACTTACCGCATTAGAATTTCCTGAAAAATCTCCCCAAGTAGTTATATCATCTCCATCAGCTAAGTTGATATCTCCAGATCTAAGCCAAAGTACATTATTATTACTATCTCCAACTCCTCCAGGACCTGTTTGAGAAAACAGACTTTGACTTAATATTAAAAATAATAAAAATAGGTTTTTCATAAAATGGTATTTTTTACAAAAGTAAACATTTTTTTGGAAAAATAACCACAAAAAAACAATTAATCTATTCGTTTTTAGTCAATTAGTTAATTTACAAGTTATTTCTTCCACTTTACCGTTTCCATCAGCACTTTTATATCTTGGTTGAGATAGTTGAGCGCTGGAAGTAGTGAATCAATATTTGGGCGTGATTTAAAGAATAAATTACCACTCAAAAAATGCTTTTTTCTGTCTGAAACATAAAACTGCGCATTAGAAGCCACATTACCTTTCACCTCAGTGACCATACCAATATTTGTTTCGTTTTCAAAAGGATGTTGGAGGTATCCATCGCCATGTTTTATATGCTCCGTTGTTATTTTGTTCATATCGCGTATGGCACGTTTCAAATCATTTTGTAACGGAATATAAGTAATATCTATAGCCAAATCAATATTGGGATATTCTAAGGTAATATTGCAGTCTTTTTGCCGACGAATTTCTGCTAAAGTATTGATTTGAAATGTATAAGGACAATTTGCTAATTGTATGGTTTTATACTTCGCCCTTGGGTAAGCAAGCCGTAGCTTTGCCTTTGGTTTTGGATAATTAACTTTCTCTTGGCAAGCCATAAAAGAAAGTAATATCGTCAGTATTAATATAAATTTAGCTACGTATTTCATCTTGTTAATCCAATATAACTTTAAGTTGTTTTATGCGTTTTTTATCCATTACTTCTACTATAAAACTGATATTTTCAAATTTTATTTTATGTCCTTTTTTTGGAAAGCTACCAGCGAGTTCCAAAACGAGCCCTGCAAGTGATTCTGATTCTCCTTTTGCTTTGTCAAAGCGCATGTAATCAAGGTCTAACACTTTACAAAAATCTTTTAATGCTGTTTTACCTTCAAAGATATATGTTTTATTATCAATTTTTGAATATGATAAATCATCATTGTCAAATTCATCAGATAAATCTCCTACTATTTCTTCTATCACATCCTCAAGAGTAACAAGACCAGAAGTACCGCCATATTCATCTACAACAATGGCAAGATGTACTTTTTTTTCTTGAAAATCACGCAATAAATCATCGAGTTTTTTGTTTTCTGGAACAAAAAAAGGCGATTTAATTAACGTAAGCCAATCAAAATCTTTTTTATCAAAATGAGGTAATAAATCTTTAATAAATAAAATACCAACTATAGTATCAAGATTATCTTTGTAAACAGGAATACGTGCATGCCCTTTTTCTACCACCTTTTTGATCATTTTTTTGAATGGTGTCTCTTGGTCTAAAGCAAAAACAGTAATGCGTGGTTGCATAATTTCAGTAACAAGTGTGTTACCAAAACTAATAATACCTTCTAATATTTTTTGTTCATCTTCGGTGGTTTCACTCTCGTCAGTAAGTTCCAGCGCTTGTGATAATTTATCTACTGTGATATCTGTTTTTTGCGAACCAATTTTAGATTTAATAAAGTTTGATGAGCTGGTTAATATTTTGGTCAGCGGACTCAATATTTTATTAATAAAAGTTAATGGAACTACCATAAAACTGGCGAATTTCAATTGATTTCTAGAAGCATAAACTTTGGGTAATATCTCTCCAAACAGCAATATAAGGAACGTTATAATTACCATTTCAAAAACCACTTTAAAATCTAAAGAATAATCAAAAACACGAATAACGAGTGCTCGTGTACCAAAATAATCTTCAATAAGATAGTGCGAAAGAATAACAATGCCAATATTAATAAAGTTATTGATAACCAATATACTTGCAAGTAACTTGTCTGGTTTTTCTAGTAATGATATTATCTTTTTTGTTTTATGTGTTTGTTCTTCGTCATTTTCTAAGGCAATTTTAGATAACGAAAAAAACGCTACTTCTGAACCAGAAATAAGTGCAGAAATAAGCAATAGTACAATAAGCAGGAGTGTACTTGAAAAATAAGCAATATTAAAAATAAGAATAAAAAGTGTGGGTTCGGGGTCCAATTGATTTAGCTATTTTGAATTGTCAGATTTATTTTCATCAAGAACACTTTTCACATTATTGAGAAAAGTAAATTCTAAAACATGTACTTCTGTAGTGTATCTCGTGTTGTTTTCTTGATCTTGCCATTGGCGTGTTCTTAAGCGCCCTTCTAGATATACTTTGTCTCCTTTTTTGAGATAACGCTCCATTATTTCTGCAGCTTTATTACGCACTACTATATTATGCCATTCTGTATTGGTTACGCGCTCTCCTGTTTGTTTGCTTGTATACGTTTCGTTGGTTGCTAGCGGAAATCTACCAATAGCATTTCCTCCTTCAAAATGGTGCATTTTGATATTATCTCCAAGATGTCCTATCAAGATTACTTTGTTTACTGTTCCTGCCATAATGTTTTTAATTTAAATCAAAAGTACTATTAATTTTTATTTGGATGGAATTTTTTTATAAAATTTCGTATTAAAACAGGAAAAGGATAGTTTTCTAGTGTATTCCAAGCAATACTTTCTGAAAGATTTGAGACTTCAACAATCCAAAAATGTGTGTACAAATGCTGGTGTGATAATTTATGAATAATAGGTTTATCATTATATAATACTACTTTATCTGTTTGATACGCTTTATTTAAATAAGCTGTTATTATCTTAATACTTGATTTTTTATCCGTTTCAAACAAAGGAAACTCATACAATCCTTGCCAAATCCCTTTTGCTGTCCGTTGTTCTATACGTGTATTGCCTGCTTGGTCTAGAAAGATAAAATAATTAAAAAAACGTTTTCGTACTTTTGTTTTCCCTTTTTTATATGGTAGTGATGCGATGCTTTTTTGAGCCAAAGCGTAGCAAGAATTATTAAAAATACAAGTATCACAAAGTGGTTGTTTGGGTTTACATACTCTTGCACCAAACTCCATCACTGCTTGATTATAATTGTCAGGCTGCTTTTTATCTATTAATTCTAGTGCTAAGGCTTTAAAAACTTTTTTACCTGATCCGGTATCATAAGCGTCTTTGATACCAAAAACACGACTTAACACACGGTACACATTGCCATCTATAGCAGGTACTACTTCTCGATATGCAATAGAGGCGATAGCCGCTGCAGTATAATCTCCTACTCCTTTGAGTTGAAGCAATTCTGTGTAGTTTTTTGGAAACACACCATTTAAGTCATTGACTATATATTGTGCAGCAAAATGTAAATTTCGAGCTCTCGAATAGTAACCAAGACCTTCCCAAAGTTGCAAAACTCTTTGTTCTGGCGCCTTGGCCAAAGCATAAACCGTAGGAAAATGAGCAACAAATTTGTTGTAATACGGCAAACCTTGGTCAATACGGGTTTGCTGTAAGATAACCTCAGAAAGCCATATTTTATAAGGGTCTTTGGTTTCTCGCCAAGGGAGTTTCCTGTAATTATCTAAATACCAATTAATTATTTTTATATGAAACAAAAGCGTTTATTTTTAGTGAATAAATATATTGTCTTAAATTTTAGTCAATTAACTTTTTTGTATTAGGATAATAGTAGTATATTTGCAAGCCTAAAAAATAAAGTACAAATTAAAGAAATAAAATTTAAAAAAAATGACAAAAGCAGATATCGTATCTAAAATTTCAGAAAAAGAAGGAATAGAAAAAGCAGATGTATTAGCAACTATTGAGGCTTTTATGGCTGAAGTAAAAGCGTCTTTAGAAAAAAATGAAAATGTGTATTTGAGAGGTTTTGGAAGCTTTATAATTAAAAAAAGAGCTGAAAAAACAGGAAGAAACATTTCTAAAAACACTACAATAAAAATTCCTGCTCACAATATTCCAGCATTCAAACCTTCAAAAGTGTTTGTAGAAGGTGTAAAAACTAAAGTAAAAATAAAATAATAACCCTTTAAATAAATCATTATGCCAAGTGGTAAAAAAAGAAAAAGACGTAAAATAGCAACACACAAGCGTAAAAAAAGAAGTAGAATGAATCGTCACAAAAAGAAAAAATAATTTTTCTTTTTAGTTTGATTTACAAACTACAATCTAGTATAATTTATCATTTTTGAAAACAAAGCAAAAACTAGCTGTTTTCAAGAATGATAAATACTTTGATATACTAAAAACAATAGTTCTTTGACATAGGAGTCTTACTAATTAATAATTAGCAAACACTTCGTTAAACATATTTATTAATAAATAAATTATAATCAGAGTAATAAGAACCTTAATGGCTCTTAATATTTTTATATAATTTGATTGAAACAAAAATTTAATTAAATGAAAACAGAATTAATAGTTAGATCAAAAGACTCTGAAGTTGATTTTGCCTTATTAAAAGACGGTAGACTAACAGAACTGCATAAAGAATCTACAGCAAACAAGTTCAATGTAGGTGATATATATTACGCCAGTGTCAAAAAGACAGTGCAAGGCTTAAATGCTGCGTTTGTAGGTGTAGGATATGAAAAAGATGCATTTTTGCATTATCATGACTTAGGTCCAGATATTAAATCATTTTTGAAATATATCAACCTTGCTAGTACTGGAAACATAAAAGAATACAATTTAAAAAACTTTAAATTTGAATCGAAAATTGAAAAAAGTGGAAGTATTGACCAAGTACTAAAAACCAATCAAAAAATACTCGTTCAAATAGCTAAAGAACCTATATCAACCAAAGGACCACGACTTACATCAGAAATATCGTTGGCAGGAAGATATATGGTTTTAGTTCCTTTTTCAGATAGAATATCAATATCTCAAAAGATAAAAAGCAGAACAGAAAAAAACAGGCTTAAACGCCTTGCACAAAGCATAAAACCTAAAGGTTTTGGTGTAATACTTCGTACTGTGGCTCAAGATCGCAAAGTAGCAGAACTTGATGCAGATATGCAACAACTGCTCGATAAATGGGCTGCAATGCTTAAAAAGCTTAGAAAAGTCACTACACCATCAAAGGTGCTTAGTGAAATGAATAGAGGTTCTTCTATTCTTAGAGATATTTTTAATGACTCTTTTTCAGCCATTGTAGTTGATGATGAAGCACTCTATTATGAGTTAAAAGACTATGTGATGCAGATTGCACCAGAAAAAGAATCTATTGTAAAACTTTACAAAAATAAGATACATCCTATTTTTGAAAAATACGGTATCGAACGCCAAATTAAAACTGCGTTTGGAAAAACTGTATCTATGAGTAGAGGAGCTTATCTAGTGATAGAACACACTGAAGCTATGCATGTTATTGATGTCAATAGCGGAAATCGTTCTAACAGGGCAACAACTCAGGCTAAAACAGCTATGGAAGTAAATCTTATTTCGGCAACAGAAATTGCACGACAAATGCGTTTGCGCGATATGGGAGGAATTATAGTAGTAGATTTTATAGACCTTCATAGTGCAGATGACAGAAGAAAACTCTTTGATCATATGCGTGATGAAATGCGTGATGATCGTGCAAAACACAAAATTCTTTCCCCAAGTAAGTTTGGTTTAATACAGATTACTAGACAGCGTGTACGCCCAGTAATGGATATTAAAACACGTGAAAAAAAACCAGCTTTACTAGAAAATGGAGAAGTAGAAGCGCCTATATTACTAATAAGTCGTATCGAACTTAAACTAAATAAGTTATTAGCTAAAAACAAAGGTATTGTTCTTCACGTACACCCTTTTGTGGCCGCTTATTTAACCAAAAGTATTATGTCTATTCAAACCAAATGGTTTATAAACTATAAGAAATGGATAAAAATTATTCCAAGTGATGCGCTTGATTATTTAGAATATAAATTTTTAGATAAAGAAGGAAATCAACTTTAAGTATAATAAAAAAGGCGTGTATTGCAATTGCAATACACGCCTTTTTTTGTTTGTTGTTTTGTTTGTTGTTTTGTTTGTTGTTTTGTTTGTTGTTTTGTTTGAGTAATTAAAGCAATTATTTTTTAGCTAATAAATCTCTTATTTCAGCTAATAAATCTTCTTGAGATGGTCCTGCTGGTGCAGCTGGAGCTTCTTCCTCTTTCTTTTTCATATTGTTATATGATTTTACTATCATAAACATTACAAAACCTACAATAATTAAATTGATAATAGTATCAACCCAAGCACCCCAAGTAATAGCATTTTCGGGTTTAAAACCTGCCTCACCTGCTTTTCCTATTGCTTCAGCTAAGATTATTTTTTTATCTGCAAGACTAACGCCTCCAGTAAACATTCCTACTACTGGCATTATAATATTACTTACAAATCCTTTTACTACAGCACCAATGGCTCCTGCCATAATTACTGCTACTGCAAATTCTACCACATTTCCTCCTGTGATAAACTCTTTAAACTCTTTTAACATGTTCTTTTGTTTTTAATTGGTTAATTTATTTCACAAATATACATTTTTTTATTCAATATAACATCTTTTTACACGTTTGGACACACTAGTAAACACTTCATAAGTAATAGTATTGAGCTGTTTTGCAACTTTTTCTACAGTATAACCATTACCAAAAAACAATACAGAATCACCAATTTTTACTTGTAAATCTGTTACATCAAGCATTAAACTATCCATACATATAGTGCCAATTATTGGAGCTAATTGATTTCCTATTAAAACTTTCCCATTACTATATTTTCTACTTATACCATCAGCATAACCTATCGGAACAGTAGCAACTACGGTTTTTTGCAATGCTTTAAACTTACGATTATAACTTACCGTTTCTCCTTTTTCAATGGTACGTAACTGTGTTATTACAGATTTCAAACTACCTACAGTTTGTAACTTATCTTGTATATTTGGTAAAGATGAGGAACCATAGAGTGAAATGCCTAAACGCACCATATCAAATTGTGCTTCAGAGTAATTGATGATTCCTGCACTATTCAAAATATGTAAAAGAGGAGTGTTAGGCAACTGCTCTGTTAGTTGCTTACTTAAAGTTTTAAATAATGCTATTTGTTTTAATGTAAATGCGTGTTCATTTTCAGCTTCGCTAGCTGCAAGATGTGAAAAAATACTGACAACGTGTATTGTATCGGTTTGTAATGTTTTAATCAAAGTACTGATATTCGAAACCGTAAATCCAGAACGGTGCATACCTGTGTCTAGTTTTATATGAATAGGATAATGTTTGATACCTTTTACTGTTAAAAAAGCTATAAACTCCTTTAAAAAATCAAGATTATAAACAGCTGGTTCAAGCTTATATGCAACAATAGCCTCAAATTCTTCAGGATTTGGGTTAAAAACTAAAATCGGTAATGAGATATTATTTTTTACTAACTCAACACCTTCATCTATGAAAGCAACCGCAAGATAATCAGCATTTAGTTGTGTCAATTTTTTGGCTACTGCTACAGCACCATGACCATAAGCAAATGCTTTAATCACAGCCATCATTTTAGTTGTTTGGTTTATTTTTTTTCTAAAAAAAGAATAATTATGAGCTAAAGCGTTTAGCTTTACTTCAAAAACAGTATTTCTATATGTTGTAGCCAATTATTTATCGGTCTTTGTATTTGTTTTCTATTGTTTTTTCAGCTTCTTGCTCACGAATAGCATTATAATAAGCCGCTCTACTCAAAGGCTCATATTCTTCTACTTCACCAAGTACAACCAAAGCATCATTTTGTATTTTTCTAAAGCTATAATGCGCTAGATTTCCTGTACGAGTACAAACGGCATGAACTTTAGTCACGTATTCTGCTGTTGCCATAAGCGCAGGCATAGGACCAAAAGGATTACCTTTAAAATCCATATCAAGACCAGCTACAATAACACGGATACCATTGTTTGCTAAATCATTACATACTTTTACGATTCCTTCATCAAAAAATTGTGCTTCATCAATACCTACAACCTCAACATCATCAGCTAATAAACGAATATGCTCTGATGAAGGAACAGGAGTAGAGCGTATTTCATTTGCATCGTGTGAAACTACTTTTTCATCATCATAACGAACATCAATTGATGGCTTAAAAATTTCTACTTTTTGTTTGGCAAACTGTGCACGTTTTAATCTGCGAATTAATTCTTCTGTCTTACCAGAAAACATAGAACCGCAAACTACTTCTATCCAACCAAATTTTTTTTCTGTCGTTATATTATTTTCTAAAAACATGTCGTTATAATGCTAAGTTTTGATGATTTTTTTTACAAAAATATTCTAAATATTAAATTAAAACACGAATTATTAAAAAACTTATCAAACAATTATTAAATTTGTAGCAAATTTCAATTCTTATGCAAGAACAATTATTAAATGAATTACGAGTATTAGCTGAAAGACTAATAGCTTTAGATAATAATACAAATGTAGCAACACTTAAAAATGAAGCAAAGCAGCTTTATGAAAAATTAACTGTTCTTGATTTTGTTTCACACAATATACAAAGCTTTCAAACACCAAAAGTAGAAAATACTATTGTTAAACAAGAAACTTCACAAGTTGAGCAAATAAAAAAACAAGAGGTTGTAGTAGAAACGCCAATTCAAGAAGTTGTTGTGCAAAAAATTGAAGTTAAAGAACCAATCGTAGAAAAATCAGTTCAAGAACCAGTCAAACCAATAGTAGAAACACCTAAACAAGAAACACCAAAAAGTGTAGATATTAATACCTACTTGAGCAATGATGATGTCGATACTATTTTTGACCAAAACCAGTGGGAAATAAAAGACCCCGCACAAAAATCATTGAATCGAAAATTAAAACCCGAAACTATCACTGTTGGTTTAAATGATAGAATTGCTTTTGTAAATCATTTGTTTAATTTTAGTCAATCCGATTTTAATCGTGTTTTGTCACAGTTAAACACTATTGAAAATGAGCAAGCTGCTTATGATTTTATCAACAAAATGGTCAAACCCGAATACGATTGGGCTGGTCAAGAAGAATATGAACAACGCCTGTTAGATTTAATAGCTCGTAGATTTTCATAATGGCTTTATATCTTGTACCAACGCCAATTGGTAATCTTGAAGATATTACTTTAAGAGCCATAAGAATATTAAAAGAAGTTAACCTTATTCTTGCAGAAGATACACGGACCTCGGGTAAACTACTAAAACATCTTGCAGTAGCTACGCCAATGCGTTCATACCACATGCATAATGAGCACAAAGTACTAAATAGCATTGTGCAATTACTCCAAAACGGAGAATCAATAGCACTCATTTCTGATGCGGGAACACCTGCTATTTCAGATCCTGGTTTTTTACTTGTTCGTGCTTGCGCAGCAGCTAAAATAGAAGTGATTTGTCTTCCTGGAGCAACGGCATTTGTACCAGCTTTGGTAGTTTCTGGATTACCTAATGAAAAATTTGTATTTGAAGGATTTTTACCTGTTAAAAAAGGGCGGCAAACGCGCTTAAAACTATTGGCAGAAGAAACCAGAACAATCGTTTTTTATGAATCACCACATAAATTACTAAAAACACTGAATCATTTTGAAGCCTATTTTGGAGCCGAACGCCAGATGAGTATTTCAAGAGAAGTATCTAAGCTTTACGAAGAGACATTACGAGGAACAGTAACTACTATGATTGCACACTTTGAAACACACAAACCCAAAGGAGAGTTTGTACTTGTGGTAGCAGGAAAAAAATAGTTATCATTCATTATAATATCTTATCTTTGCGCCAACTAAAAAAAAAGATTTTGCAGAAAATAGAATTAATGGCGCCTGCCGGAAACTTTGAATCACTACAAGCTGCTTTAGATAATGGATCTGACTCTGTATATTTTGGTGTGGAGCAACTAAATATGCGCGCACGCGCATCGATTAACTTCACTTTAGATGATTTAGAAGAAATAACACGTCGTTGCGAAGCTAAAAACGTGCGAACATATCTAACACTCAATACCATAATATACGATCACGATTTATCAATAGTTAAAACATTAATTAATCGTGCTGTAGAAGCTAATATTACAGCTATTATCGCTTCTGATCAAGCAGTTATTAGCATGGCAAGACAAGCGGGATTAGAAGTGCATATATCTACTCAAGTTAACATCACCAATATTGAAACGGTTAAGTTTTATGCATTATTTGCAGATACTATTGTACTTAGTCGTGAGTTGAGTTTACGTCAAGTTAAAACCATCACAGAAATAATAGAAAAAGAAGAAATTAAAGGCCCTGCAGGACGTTTAATCGAAATTGAAATATTTGGTCATGGTGCCTTGTGTATGGCAGTATCTGGAAAATGCTATATGAGTCTTCATGCGTATAACTCTAGTGCCAATCGTGGTGCTTGCAAGCAAAACTGTCGTAAAAAATATACTGTTATCGATCAAGAAACAGGTATTGAAATGGAACTCGATAATGAATATATTATGTCTCCAGAAGATTTGTGTACACTTGATTTTCTTGATCAAGTAGTTCATGCAGGTATAAAAGTACTCAAAATAGAAGGTCGTGGGCGCGCTCCAGAATATGTAGCAACAGTTATAAGTACGTATCGTGAAGCTATAGATAGTATTGCGGAAGGAACATACAATCAAGAAAAAGCAAAAGTATGGATGGAGCAGCTAAGTACAGTCTATAATCGTGGTTTTTGGTCAGGATATTATCTTGGACAGAAATTAGGTTCTTGGTCTGATACACCAGGTTCTAAAGCAACACAAAAGAAAGTATATGTAGGCAAAGGAGTTCATTTCTTTCCAAAACCAGCTGTTGGTGAGTTCAAAATAGAAGCTTATGATATCAAAGTTGGTGACAAATTACTAGTTACAGGAGCAACAACAGGAGCAAAAGAATTGGTGCTTGAAACTATGTTTGTCAATGACCAAGAAGCTGAAACAGCAACTAAAGGAGATAGTATTACTATAAAACTACCTTTTAGAATTCGACCTTCAGACAAGCTCTACAAATTGGTTAAAACAGAATTTTCTCAATAATGTTAGTCGTTACTTTACAAAGAAAAAAATGTATCGGTTGCAACTATTGTGTAGAATTGGCACCAGAATATTTTAGAATGTCTAAAAAAGATGGCAAAACAACTTTGCTAAAAGCAATCGACAAAAAAGGGTTTCACACACTTAAATCACTAATAAACGAAGGTGTGACTGTCTGTGAAGCTGCTGCAGAAGCTTGTCCTGTAAATATTATAAAAGTAAAATTGGTATAAATGCGTTTTTTTCTAGAAATAGCATACAAAGGAACGCGGTATCACGGATGGCAGATTCAACCTAACGCTACAAGCGTACAAGAAACCATTCAAAAAGCATTGCAAACTATTTTTAGAAAACCTATAACTATAGTCGCTGCAGGACGTACAGACACAGGTGTTCATGCAAAACAAATGTATGCTTATTTTGATTTTGAAAAACCATTTCTTACCCAACAAGTGGTTTACAAACTCAATAGTATATTACCAAAAGATATTGTTGTAAAAGCTATTCATACCGTTCACGATGACGCTCATACACGTTTTGATGCTACTTACAGAACATATCACTATTTTATTACAACACAAAAAAACCCTTTTAACACAGATACTAGCTGGTTTGTAAAGTACAAACTTGATGCTGAAGCAATGAATACAGCAGCTCAAAAATTGTTAGATTATAGCAATTTCCAATGCTTTTCTAAGGTAAATACAGATGTCAAAACTTTTAACTGTACCATAACTGAAGCGTACTGGGAACAAAAAGGAGAAATGCTTGTTTTCACTATTACTGCTGACCGTTTTTTACGTAATATGGTACGTGCTATTGTGGGTACTTTGGTTGCTATTGGTGGCGGAAAATTAACTATTGAAGATTTTGATGCCATTATTTTGAGTAAAGATAGAGGCAAAGCAGGGACTTCTGTTCCTGCAAAAGGCTTGTTTTTAATGGCTATTGGTTATGATTATTTAGGCTAAAAATCGTACTTTTGTTGTTTAATAATTCCTATTATGGCAGCAAAAAAAACAAAAATAATAACCATAACACTTGATGAAGATTATAGTGATATAACTGTATTAGGAATACAAACACCACTTGCAGCACACCGTTTAGCCTATCAAATAAATAGTGTTTTGAATCTAAGACTTCGTAGAAACGACATACCACTTGTATTGAATAAAAAAGATTTAGAATGCCATTTTACTACTTTTGATTATTATGATGAAGAACAAGAAATTTCGTGGTCATTAATAGAAAACACCTATAAAAGTTTACGACTAGACAAAAACCATTTTGATTTATTTGCTACAGAACCTTTTTATTCTACAAGAATTGATTATCTTTTCCCAGAAGAAAAAGCAATTAATTATATCTTAAAAATAACCAATATTGTTAGCTCTGAATTTGATGTTTTGAGCAAAAAAATTCATCAAATATACAATGTGGAAATGATAAAACCACTAGAAATAGAAACATTAAAAAATAAAGAGAAATTACTCTATTAAAAAAATTATGAGAGATTATAAAAAAACAAAAATAATAGCAACACTTGGACCCGCTATTGATACCCCAGAAATGATGGAACAGCTAATACTTGAAGGTGTTAATGTCTTCCGTGTTAATTTTTCCCACGCAGATTATGATATTGTTAAACGACAAGTGAAGACCATTAGAAATATCAACAAAAAACTGAATAAAAACACCGCTATTCTAGCAGATTTACAAGGTCCGAAACTCCGCGTAGGAAAAATGGAAGAGGATATTGTTGTGAATAACGGCGATGAAATTATTTTTACTTCAGAAGAAGTACTTGGTAATGCGTCTCGTGTGTATATGAATTACCTAAAGTTTCCACAAGATGTAAAAGTAGGTGAGTTTATCTTACTTGATGATGGAAAATTAAAATTTGAGGTAATTGAAACAAATAATGAAGATGAGGTAAAAGCAAAAGTGATTGTTGGTGGTCCTTTGCGTTCTAATAAAGGTGTAAATCTACCAAACACCAAAATATCATTGCCTGCATTGACCAAAAAAGACAAAAAAGATGCCTTGTTTGCCATTACACAAAAAGTAGATTGGATGGCGCTTTCTTTTGTGCGTAATGCTAAAGATTTAAAACAACTCAATGCATTAATAGAAGCAAATTCAGATTGTAAAATACCTGTTATTGCCAAAATAGAAAAACCAGAAGCCGTTAAAAAAATTAAAAAAATTATTGCTAATTGTGATGGTTTAATGGTTGCTCGTGGTGACTTAGGTGTAGAAATTCCGATGGAACAAGTACCTTTAATCCAAAAAGACTTGGTACTTGCTGCCAAAAAAGCACGTATTCCTGTTATTATCGCTACACAAATGATGGAAACTATGATGACTACTCCAGTACCTTCACGTGCCGAAGTTAATGATGTAGCCAACTCTGTAATGGATGGTGCCGATGCTGTAATGCTTTCTGGAGAAACATCTGTAGGAGAATTTCCTATTGAGGTGATTAAACAAATGGCGCGAATTATTAAATCTGTGGAACATTCAGATATGATTCAAGTCCCAAAAAAACCGCCACACATCCGTACCAAGCGGTTTATTACGAAATCTATTTGCTATCATGCTGCACTTATTGCTGATGAAATAGAAGCTAAAGCTATTACTACACTTACGGTAAGCGGTTATACAGCTTTTCAAATCTCTGCATGGCGACCAAAAGCAAGTATTTTAGTATATTCTAACAACAGGCGTTTGTTAGCACAATTAAGTTTACTTTGGGGCGTAAGTGCCTTTTATTATGATCATCAAGTATCTACTGACCAGACGGTAGAAGAGTTAAATGAAATGGCACGTAAGCATAATTTTGTTGATTTAGGAGATAAACTTGTTAACCTAACAGCAATGCCTGTAAAAGCAAAAGGAATGGTAAACACCTTACGTATTTCCGAAATAGATTATCACGAATAATTATTTAATAGTAGTATGAAACAGCAAGTTAAATGGTCTCCTTCGGAATCAGTTATTAAAAATAGTAATATCTATTCCTTAATGCAAGAACTCTGTATAACATCTTATCCAGAGTTTTGGCAATGGTCAATAACAAATAAAACTGAGTTTTGGAAAAAAACAGTAAACCGTCTTGGTATTCCTTTTCAAACAAAACCAAAACACATACTTGATGATTCAAAAGGTGTTACACAAGCCAAATGGCTCGCTGGAGCACAGTTTAATATTGTAGACGCTTGTTTTCAAAATAAAGCAGATGCAGTAGTACTCAAATATCAAAAAGAAAATGGTACACTTGTAGAAATAACACAAAATGAACTTGAAAATAAGGTAAATCAAATTGCAAATAGTTTGTTGCAGCAAGGTTTAAAAACTGGCGATACTATTGCTATTGATACAGCAATGACCTATGAAGCAGTAGCTATTTATCTCGGTGCTATCAAAGCAGGAATAACCGTAATGACTATTGCTGATAGTTTTGCATCAAATGAAATAGCAGTGCGTTTAGCTATTGGTAAACCCAAATTACTATTTACCCAAAATGTACTTTTACGCGCAGGAAAAGCCTTGCCTTTGTATCAAAAAACATGCGAAGCACAAGCGCCAAAAACTGTTGTAATACCTGTTTCTGATACTGTTCTATCATTGCGTGAATCCGATTTATTGTGGAATGATTTTTTAGTTGATAATACAGTTTTTCAAACTGTAGCACAAGATCCAGAAGCTATCGCAACTTTGTTGTTTTCATCAGGAACTACAGGAGCACCAAAAGCTATTCCTTGGACGCATGTTACACCTATAAAAAGTGCTTCTGACGGCTATTATCATCAAGATATTCACCCTAATGATACCGTCTGTTGGCCAACAAATTTAGGTTGGATGATGGGACCTTGGCTTGTTTTTGCTGCATTGATTAACAAAGCAAGTATTGCCTTGTATTATGGAGCGCCAATGACAGCCGATTTTGGTAAATTTGTACAAGATGCACAAGTTACGATGCTTGGTGTAATACCTAGTATTGTCAAATATTGGAAAAACACCCAAGCAATGGAGGTTTTTGATTGGTCTGCTATTAAATGTTTTAGTTCAACAGGAGAAGTATCCAATCCTGAAGAAATGCGATACCTCATGGATTTAGCAGGTAATAAACCCGTAATAGAATATTGTGGAGGAACTGAAATAGGTGGTGGTTATGTGACCAGCACTGTAGTTCAAGATAATATTCCTAGTGTGTTTTCTACCCAAGCTTTGGGTGGTTCTTTTGTTTTATTGGATGATGATTATAACGCCGCCGATAAAGGTGAGGTGTTTTTAATACCGCCGATATTAGGTATTTCTAATACTTTATTAAATAAAGATCATCACGAAGTTTATTACAAAGATACACCAACATATAAAGGGCAGCAACTACGCCGTCACGGCGACCAAATGCAACAGTTATCAAACGGTTATTATGCTGCTTTAGGACGTGTAGATGATAGTATGAATCTTGGTGGTATTAAGGTAAGTGCAGTACAACTTGAAGAGGTTTTAAGTGAACTAGAATATATTGATGAGCTTGCTGCTATTGCTGTAACTCCTCAAGGAGGAGGACCAAGTGAATTGGTACTTTATGTCGTGTTGAAAAAAGAATTACCTGTAGAAAATATAAAAAAAGAAGCACAACAATTAATTCGAAATAAACTAAACCCATTATTTAAAGTAAGTGCCGTAGTATCAATAATAAAATTACCACGAACGGCTTCAAATAAAGTAATGCGAAGAAAACTACGTGCTGATTATGAAAAAACAAGATAATATGACAACATTTATATTAAATAACACAACCATAGAAACCCATGCTCACAACGGATTACCTCTTTTGGATTTTATCCGTGAAAACGCACAACTCAAAGGAACAAAAATAGGCTGTAGAGAAGGTGATTGTGGTGCTTGTACCGTACTTGTAGGAACACTACAAGCAGATAATACAGTGAAATATCAAAGTATTACTTCGTGTTTATCTCCATTAGGCAATGCTCACGGTAAACATATTGTGACTATAGAAGGTACAAATCTAGATGATAAGCTTAATGTGCAACAAGAAGCTATGCATACTAATTTTGCAACGCAATGTGGATTTTGCACACCTGGTTTTGCGGTATCACTCACTGGTTTTGCATTAGCTGATACTGAAAAAACACTGGAAGCAGGTTGTGACGCTATAAGTGGGAATATTTGCCGTTGCACTGGTTACAAATCTATAGAAAAAGCGGTAGAAACAACTGCAAATGCTTTAGTTGGACTATCAAAACAAGATCTTATCAAACAAGGGTTTATACCAGCTTATTTTGACAGTATTGCACAACGTTTAGCTACATTACCAAAAACAACAAACCAAGATATCGAAGGGCAATTGGTTGCTGGAGGAACCGATCTTTATGTAAGACATGCTGATGCACTAGCAGAAAATGCTGTTGTACTTAGTAAAGAAAATATGCCTCTCAAAGGCATTACTTTTGAAAATGGGCTGTGCAAACTCGGAGCAGGAACTACCGTAACAGACTTGCTAGAAGATACTACATTTGGAAGTTTTTTTCCAAAATTGAAACAACACCTTAAGTTAGTTTCTTCACAGCAAATACGCAATATGGCTACGCTAGCGGGTAATATTGTCAATGCTTCGCCTATTGGAGATATGACTATCTTTCTATTAGCATTGGATGCAAATCTCACTATACAAAAGCAAGAAAGTTTAAATACTAGAACAGTTGCGTTAAAAGACTTTTACAGGGGTTACAAACAGTATGACTTAAAGCCCAAAGAACTTATTTTGGCTATTACTTTTAAACTTCCAAATGCAAATACGTTATTTAATTTTGAAAAAGTAAGCAAACGTACTCATTTGGATATAGCAAGTGTTAATACTGCTGCTTCATTTCAGGTAGAAAATGACACTATAAAACAAGCTCATATCGCAATTGGTGGTGTTGCTGCAGTGCCAACATATCTCAAGCAAACAAGTGCTTTTTTAATAGGAAAACTGGTAAATAAAGAAACCATAAAGCAAGCACAAGAAGTACTCCAAAAAGAGACCAGTCCAATAGGTGATATTCGTGGAACGGCTAATTATAAAAGACTTTTGGCACAACAACTTTTTGCAGCGCATTTTATGGAATTATTTACTGTTGAGCTGGTTAAATAGTTTCGCGTTTTTAGGCACTTTCCGATAAGTATACTACTTATGGATTGGGAAAAGAAAGAGCAAATAACTTAGTTGATATGAAATTATTAACTGATAGAAATATTCCTATGTCCTTTCATTCAGATTTTGGTAGCAGAACCACTTACTTTAGCTTGGACAGCCATAAATTGTATAACAAGTCAAGGAACAAAAATAACACAAGACCAACGATTTGATGTTTTTACAGCAATGAAAGCAATAACAATTACAGCTGCACGCGATTTAAAATTAGAAAATCAAATCGGCTCTATAAAAGTTGGGAAAACAGCTAATTTTACAATTTTAGCAGAAAACCCATTTAAAGTTTATAAAAGATATTTTTGTTGTTATCACGGAAAAATGCATTTAAATAAAAAGCTGAGATAAAAAAATTGAATTGATTTTCAGTTGTTTAAAGATAAAATTTTTGGCACATTAGTTGTAATGGCAAAGATGAGTTACATTGTGTAACTCATAATTTAGTATAAATGTGGCGAAAATATATTGGTGGTTAAAATAAAAACTTGTACTTTCGTGAATAGAAAAAAGAATAAATAGTTTTGGTTTCAAAAATTTTTATACTTTTGCCACGAATAATTTTAAAAACAGAATAATTATGTCAGACATTGCATCAAGAGTAAAAGCGATTATCGTAGACAAACTAGGCGTTGATGAAAACGAAGTATTAACAGAAGCTAGCTTCACTAATGATTTAGGAGCAGATTCTTTAGATACTGTAGAACTTATCATGGAATTTGAAAAAGAATTTGACATTCAAATACCAGATGATCAAGCAGAAAACATTGGTACTGTTGGTCAAGCGATTTCTTATATAGAAGAAGCTAAAAAGTAAGTAGCAATTAAAAAAAGTAATATGGAGTTAAAGCGCGTAGTAGTAACGGGTTTAGGTGCATTGACACCAATAGGAAATTCTGTTCCAGAATATTGGGAGAGTTTGATTAATGGTGTCAGTGGTGCCGCTCCTATTACTTATTTTGACACAACAAATTTTAAAACAAAATTTGCTTGTGAATTGAAAAATTTTGACATTAAAGATCATCTTGATAGAAAAGAATCAAGAAAATTAGATCCTTATGCACAATACGCACTTGTTGCGGCAGCAGAAGCAATAGCCGATGCTAATATAGATCTTGAAACTATAGATAAAACCCGTGTTGGTGTTATTTGGGGTTCAGGAGTTGGTGGTATACAGTCATACCACAACGAAATAGTAGATTATGCCAAAGGAAATGGTATTCCGCGTTTCAACCCGTTTTTTATCCCAAAAATGATTTCGGATATTGCAGCAGGACATATTTCTATTAAATACGGTTTCCAAGGACCTAATTTTGCAACAGTTTCAGCTTGTGCATCTTCGGCTAATGCCATTATAGATGCTTTTAATTATATCCGTTTGGGGCAAGCCGATATGTTTGTAACTGGAGGTTCTGAAGCAGCAGGAAATGAATCTGGAATGGGTGGTTTTAATGCACTTAAAGCATTATCTACCCGAAATGACGATCCTAAAACGGCTTCAAGACCATTTGATAAAAACCGTGATGGTTTTGTACTTGGTGAAGGTGCTGGAGCATTAATACTAGAAGAATATGAACACGCTATTAAACGTGGCGCAACAATCTATGCAGAAGTAGGTGGTGGCGGTATGTCTGCAGATGCACATCATATTACTGCACCACATCCAGAAGGGGCTGGTGCAATATTAGTAATGAAAAACTGTATTAAAGATGCAGGAGTAAAACCTGAAGATGTTGATGCTATCAACGTTCATGGTACTGCTACGCCTCTTGGAGATATAGCCGAAACAAAAGCTATAAAAGCAGTTTTTGGTGAACATGCTTACAATATCAATGTAAACTCAACCAAATCAATGACAGGGCATCTCTTAGGAGCTGCAGGAGCAATAGAAGCTATTGCATCTATTTTAAGTATTAAAAATGGTATCATTCCTCCAACTATCAATCATGAAACACCAGATGAAAATATAGATAGTAAACTTAACTTAACACTTAATAAAGCTCAAAAACGCGATGTGAATATTGCTATGAGTAATACGTTTGGTTTTGGTGGTCACAATGCTTGTGTACTTTTTAAGAAATATAAGAACTAAAATTTATTGAATTTTTTTGCTAAAATATTAAATGCTCCTTCAAAAGAAGATAAAGCGTTTAGTATCTTGTTGGCTAAAATTTTAGGTTTTAAACCTATTAACTTATCATTTTATAAAGAAGCATTCACACACAGTTCATTGCATAAAAAAAAACCAACAGGAGCTTACTTAAGCTATGAACGTTTAGAGTTTCTTGGTGATGCAATTCTTGGTTCAATTATAGCTGATTATCTTTATGCAGAATTACCACTTGCTAACGAAGGTGTTTTAACTAAAATGCGTTCTAAAATAGTAAGTCGTCAAAACTTAAACTATATTGGTAAAGAGTTAAATCTCATACAGTTTGTTCAAAGTAATATTTCAAAAAATAAATTTGGAGATAATATCCATGGTAATGTATTTGAAGCATTTATAGGTGCAATTTTTGAAGATAAAGGCTATGAAATCTGTAAGAAATTTATTTATCAAAAAATCATAAACCCATACGTTAATTTAGAACAATTAAATGGTAAAATAACCAGCTTTAAAAGCTTGCTTATAGAATGGTTTCAAAAAAATAAAAAACACTATCATTTTGAGTATTTTGACGATACTTGGAATGAAGATAAAACACATTTTGGTGTTAGACTACTAGTTGATGATACACTAATAAGCAAAGGACGAGGCACTTCAAAGAAAAAAGCGGAAGAATTGGCAGCCAAACGCGCTTATTTTACATTTCAAGATCAAATAGAAAAAAAAGACAATAAAGCTTAGTTAAACAAATTAATTTATTGATTTATAGCTTATTATTGTTTTTTGATAAGAGTTAAAAAAGATATTCAAAACCATAAAATAGTTCCTTGATATTTTTTTTATTATGCAATGCATAATAATTGTTTTTTTTATGCAGATATCTAATTTTATTAGATATATTTGTCCTACAATAGGTTTTAATAAAAACGAACTATTATGAGTAAAACACATACATTTCATATTCCCGTAATGGGAATTGCTTATACCATCGACACGCCACTTAAAGTAGCAAAATACGGTGTTGATTCGGTGATTTCATTAGTAGATGATATCTTATTAGAAAAATTACGAGAGTCATTTAGTGATAAATTTAATTTGCCTTTTCAAGAAATTTCAACTAAAATAGAAGATTTTCGTGCAAAGCGTATCACTGCATATCTCGATATGATACAAGATTTAACGGTTGAATCTTTTGATGCAATAAAAAAATCTGGTAATGCAATAAAAAAATATTTTAATATGCTTCCTGATTCTGCTGAATTGAAACAAGCTTATCAAAAAATGGCTTCAAAAGCTAATCAAACCGAAATGAAGCTATGGCTAGATGAACACCTACAAATGGGAAACATCGATGTAAATATAATGACCAAAGTTGATAAAGAAAACTATCTAAATGGTGAAAAATTAACTAGCGAATATAATGATGCTCATGCGGCATTACGTGGTTTTACAAAAAGCAAATTGCATGCTTCTGTAGTGCTTTCTGCTGGTATGAGCCCGAGATTGTATAGTTATTTGGAGCATTTTGATGTTTTTTATCCTAATGAAAATGGTGAATTAACTAAAAAAGTAATATTAAAAGTAAGTGATTATCGTTCGGCATTGATTCAAGGTAAATTTTTGGCTAAAAAGGGTATTTGGGTATCTGAATACCGCATCGAGTCAGGATTGAATTGTGGTGGACATGCTTTTGCTACAGATGGTTTTTTAATGGGACCTATATTAGAAGAGTTCCGATTGAATAGAAACGCATTAATAGAGAATGTACATACTATATTAGTACAAGCTTTAGAGAATAAAGGAAAAGCCATTCCTAACAAACCGTTACCATTAAAAATCACCGCACAAGGTGGTGTTGGTACAGCAGAAGAACACAATTTCCTATTAAATCATTATAAAATGGACAAAGTAGGCTGGGGATCGCCATTTTTGCTCGTTCCAGAAGCAACAGAAGTAGATGAAGCCACAAGAGCTCAACTAGCTAAAGCCAAAGAAAAAGATTTATACCTTAGTGGTATTTCTCCTCTTGGTGTTCCTTTTAATAGTTTGAAAGATTCAAGTAAACAACTCGAAAAACAGGCTTTGATAGCTCAAGGAAAACCTGGAAGTAGTTGCCCCAAACAGTATTTAGTTTCTACTAAAGAATTTTCCGAACGTCCAATATGTACTGCTTCACGTCAATATCAACGTTTAAAACTAAAAGAACTAGACAGTCTGTCTTTAGACCAAGAAAGCCACAATAAAGCTGCCTTTTTAATCACAGAAAAAGAGTGTATTTGCACTGGTTTAAGCAATGCCGCTTTAAATAATAACAATATAGCAGGTAAAGATGAAAAAGGAATCACAGTTTGTCCAGGTCCAAATATGGCGTATTTTTCAAAAATGATATCATTCAAAGATATGCTAGCTCATATTTATGGAAAAGTAGAGACTTTGATTGATACAAATAGACCAAATTTCTTGATAAAAGAGTTAAATCTCTACTTGAACTATTTTAAGAAAACAATTGCAGATTCTAAAGCAAATAACACAAAAAAACAGCAAAAATATTTAGAAAAATTTGCTAAAAATTTGGATGCTGGAATTATGTATTATCAAGAGTTATTTGAGTCGTTTTTTGAATCATCTAGTGCACAAATAGTAGTTGCTTTAGAAGAAAGTAAATCTGTGTTAACGGAACTTCAAAAAGAAATTGAAACAATGCAACTTATAGTTGTTTAAAGATTTTTCATAGTGTTTTAAAGACCGCATAATTTTTATATAGAAATTGTGTGGTTTTTTTTATATTTACAAAAAACAATAAAATGATTCTTATAGCAGATAGCGGTTCTACAAAATGTGATTGGGTAGCACAAAAAAATGGAAATACTGTATTAAAGACTAATACTTTAGGTTTGAATCCTGCAGTTTTTGAATACAAAACATTAGAAAAAACATTATTTGAATCAGAAGATCTTTCGAAAATTGCTGACCAAGTGAAGACTGTATATTTTTATGGAGCGGGTTGTAGTACAGCTACTCCCATTGCTCAGTTAACAAAACTACTGCAACATTTTTTTAAAAATGCTACTATACAAGTGCGCGAAGATATGTTTGGCGCAGTATATGCTGTAACAGTCGAACCTGCTATTGTTTGTATTTTAGGAACAGGCTCTAACAGTTGTTATTTTGATGGTAAAAATATACATAGTCACACACCGTCTTTGGGGTATATAATTATGGATGAAGCAAGTGGTAATGCTGTAGGAAAACAATTATTACGCGATTATTTCTACAAAACAATGCCAGAGATTATTGCTAAAGCATTTGAAACAAGCTATGACCTTAATCCTGATGTTATCAAAACAAAACTCTACAAAGAAGATAACCCGAATACCTATCTTGCTGGTTTTGCACATTTTGTATTTAGCCAAGATTTAACCATTCCATATTTTTATAATCTCGTCACTAGAGCGTTTGCACAGTTTATTAAAACACACGTTTTGTGTTATTCTAATGCCAAAGAACTCCCAATTCACTTCATCGGTTCTATAGCACATTATGGGAGAAACATATTGGAAGAGGTGCTTTTGAAAAATGATTTAACCTTAGGAAAAATTGTTAAAAAGCCAATTGATGGATTGCTTGATTATCACAGTTAAAAATTTACTTAAACAAAACAAGGCTTATTAATAAAAATTTAATTGATTATATAAATCTCAAAAACGAATATCAATTCATTCAGGACGAATATCAATTCGTTAGGCTCTAATATATAAAAAACAACTTTACATAAATCATTTTTATTAACTTTGACCATTATATAAATTTTTACCCTAAAAATCATGAAAAAAATAGCCCTGTTTTTACTTTTTGTAGTTGCATTTTCTTGCAAAAATGATAAATACTCCGATGAATCATTATCTAATTTTAATTTTTTTAAAACATATATCAGCACCTACACAAGAGGAAATATTCCTTCGAAATCTGAAATAACAGTTGTATTAAACAGTCCACAAGAAAATTGGACTATTGATAAAGAATTATCAAATGATTTAATGACTATTACTCCAAAGGTTTCGGGTAAATTAATAGCAAAAAATAACAGAACACTGTCATTTGTCCCTACAGATAGATTAAAAAATGATACCGAATATATCGTAGCATTACATTTGTCTAAACTTGTAAAAGTAACAGACAAAGCGTATAATGATTTTGTTTTTAAAGTAAAAACCATACCTCAAGATTTTTCTGTTTATACAGGAACACTAAACTCATATTCTAAAGATTGGCAATATATTGTTGGTAAGGTCAATACTAATGATGACATGTCTTTTGAAGATGTAGCATCATTAATAACAGCAACACAAAAAGGAAAAAAACTACCAATCAATTGGGACAGTTCAGGAGCACTTTCCAATCGTTTTTCATTTACAATAGATAGTATTCAGCGTTTTGAAGATGATTCTAAAATAGAAATCACTTGGAATGGGAAGCCTGTTGGTATTGAAACCAAAGGAGAAATGGAAAAAGAAATTTTAGGTAAAGGGACATTCAAAATACTAAGTGTAGATGTGGTAGAAAATCCAACACAGTATATTCAAATAAACTTTACAGATCCATTAAAGAAAAATCAGAACTTTAAAGGGCTTGTTAAAATAATAGATTATAACGGAAGGGTAAAATACACTGTAAAAAACAATGTGCTCAAAGTCTATCCGCAAAGTAAGATAAAAGGAGAGAAAAGTATAACCGTTTATCAAGGTATAAAAAGTGTAGATAATTATAAAAAAGAAAAAACAACAGTACACGATATTACTTTTGAAGAATTAAAACCTGCTGTGCGTTTTTTGGGTAAAGGAAGCATTATGCCGAACTCTAATAATCTAAAAGTAAATTTTGAAGCCGTTAATCTAAAAGCGGTAGATGTGACGATTATTAAGATATATCAAAACAATATTTTACAATTCTTACAAGATAATAGTTTGGTTAATGGAAATAGTAACCTGCGAAAAGTAGGAAGACCTATTGCTAAAAAAACATTAAAACTAAAGAAAGATAATATCACAGACTACGGCAAATGGAATGCTTTTGCTGTTGATTTAGCAACACTTATACAAGCTGATCCAGGCGCTATTTACCGTGTTGAATTTAAATTTAAACGCAAATATGCACTTTACGATTGTGGTGGTGAGGATATAGAAGATGAAGAAGAAAAAGCCATTGACTATGATCAGGAAGCAGTAGATAGCTCGTATTGGGATATGGAAAATGGCTATTATGACGACTATAATTATTATTATGACTGGCGCAATAGAGACAATCCTTGTAGTAAAGCATATTATTCAAAATCACGTTTTATTGCCAAAAACATCATCGCTTCTAATCTTGGTGTAATTGCAAAAACAACAAGTAACAATACTGTTACACTTGCTGTGAGTAACCTGATTACTGCACAACCAGAAACTGGAGCTTCTGTGCAATTATTAAATTTTCAACAACAAGAATTAGGAAAGGTTAAAACAAATTCAGATGGTTTAGCTACAATAAAACTACAACACAAACCTTATTTTGCTATTGTTACTAAAGGCAATAATACTACTTATGTAAAAATGAATGATGGTTCATCATTATCTTTAAGTAAATTTGATGTTACAGGAGTACATAGCAAAAAAGGCTTACAAGGTTATATTTATGGAGAACGCGGTGTTTGGCGTCCTGGAGATAGTATTTTTTTAACTTTTGTACTTAATGATAATGCCAATAAACTACCAAAAGGACATCCTGTAAAATTGGAACTAACCGATCCACAAGGAAGCTTAATGGAACGTATGGTAAAAACCAAAGGGGTCAATGGATTCTATCATTTTAATTTAAAAACAGAAGATGATGAACCAACAGGAAACTGGACAGCCACAGTCAAAGTAGGTGGTGTATCTTTTACCAAGACTTTAAAGATAGAAACTATAAAACCCAATCGTATTAAAATCAAAACTCATTTTGATGACGAAATTCTCGGCGTAAATGATAATATAGCTGCTGATTTGGAAGCATTATGGCTTCACGGAGCTATTGCCAAAAATTTGAAGGCAGATGTAAAAATGAAATTAATACCAATCAAAACAAAATTCAAAGGCTATCCTTCTTATATTTTTGATGATCCAGCACGCGAATTTCATAGTGAAGAATATACTGTTTTTGATGGCACATTAGACCAAAAAGGTAAAGCCTCTTTTAGTTACAGTCCAAAAATAGGAAATACAGCTGCAGGAATGCTCCGTGCATCATTTATAACCAAAGTATATGAAAAAGGTGGGGATTTTAGTACAAGCGTAGCGAGCAGCAATTATTCGCCATATACTTCATATGTTGGTATGCTTAGACCAAAAGGAGATCGTGCTCGAAATATGCTATTGACAGACAAGAAACACACTTTTAATGTCGTAACACTTGACGCTAATAGTAAGCCGAAAGCAAACCGAAAACTGAAAGTAACGGTTTATCATCTTAGTCATAGTTGGTGGTGGGACGCTTCTAACAACAATCTTTCTAGCTATATGGGAAGGGATAATACAGCATTAGTCTATACAACAGATATAATTACAAATAGCAAAGGAGAAGGCAATTTTCAATTGGAAATAAAATACCCGGATTGGGGGCGTTATTTGGTTCGTGTAGTCGATCAAAAAAGCGGTCATGGAACAGGAGAAGTCGTTTTTGTAGATTGGCCAGGTTGGGCAGGAAAAGCACGAAAAGGTGACCCTGATGCTGCAACAATGTTGGTTTTTAGTGCTGATAAGAAAAAATACAATACCGGAGAAAGTGCTGAGATAGCATTCCCTTCTTCAAAAGGAGCAAAAGCCTTGGTAAGTGTAGAAAATGGTTCAGGAATATTGCAACAATTTTGGTTGGATACACAAATTAATGAAACCAAATTCTCATTACCAATAACCAAAGACATGGCTCCGAATATTTATGTAAATATTTCATTGATTCAACCACATGCCAATACTAAAAACGATTTACCAATCCGTATGTTTGGTGTTATTCCAATAGCAGTAGAAGATAAGGCTACACGTTTGCATCCAAAAATCAAAATGCCAGATGTTTTAGCTCCAGAACAAGAAGTACATATCAAAGTTAGTGAACAAAATGGAAAAGCAATGACCTATACCATAGCTATGGTAGACGAAGGTTTACTTGATTTGACTAATTTTAAAACACCAAATGCTTGGGACAATTTCTTTGCACGTCAAGCACTAGGTGTGAAAACTTGGGATATTTATGATGCTGTTTTAGGCGCTTATGGAGGAAGCCTCAATCAAGTATTTGGTATTGGAGGAGATGCTAGCGCTAATGGTGCCAAAGCCAAAAAAGCAAACCGTTTTAAACCTGTTGTAACGTATTTAGGTCCTTTTACATTGAAAAAAGGACAAACAAAATCGCATACTATAAAACTACCAAACTATGTTGGTTCGGTACGTACTATGGTAGTAGCAGGAAATAATAAACTGATGGCTTATGGTAATGCCGAAAAAGCAACACCAGTGCGTAAACCACTTATGCTTTTAGCATCATTACCAAGAAAAGTGACACCATCTGAACACATAACACTACCTGTTACTATATTTGCTATGGAAAAACATGTAAAAGATGTTACTGTTACATTAAAATTCAAAAAAGGATTTAAAATAGTTGGTTCTAAAACACAAAAATTGCATTTTTCAAATCCTGATGAAAAAATGATTTATTTCAATCTAGAAGCTTCCAATTTTACAGGAGTAAGTGAAATCGAAGTTTTAGCAAATGGTAATGGCGAACATGCGTCGTACAAAGTAGCTCTTGATATTATAAACCCAAACCCAATAGCGACGGAATATAAAGATATAGTACTTGAACCAAATACCAGCCAGACAATAGCTTTTGATACATTTGGAGAACAAGGAACAAATACAGCATCACTAGAAGCATCATCATTACCAAATCTTGATTTCAGTAGTAGAATGAATTATTTGATTCAATATCCTCACGGTTGTGTAGAACAAACCACTTCAAGTGTTTTTCCACAATTATTTTTAGATGCTGTTTTTGATATTGATGCAGGTAAGAAAGTAAGTATTGAAAATAATATAAAAAATGGTATTAAGCGTTTAACTTCTTTTCAAACTTTTGATGGTGGTTTATCGTATTGGCCAGGTCAACGCAATGCAAATGATTGGGGAACTTCTTACGCAGGACATTTTATGTTAGAAGCTGAGAAAAAAGGGTACGCTTTGCCTTTGACATTCAAAACAAAGTGGCTAAAATATCAAAAAAATGCAGCGCGAAACTGGAAAAAAGGAAGTCGTACTACCGATTTAAATCAAGCGTATAGACTTTATACATTAGCACTTGCTGATAATGCAGATTTGGCTTCAATGAACAATATGCGTGAAGCAATAGGGATTAGTGATGATGCAAAATGGCGTTTAGCAGCCGCTTATGCATTAGCTGGTCAAAAAGATGCGGCAAATGATATTATTAACAGCTTGCCAATAACTTTTGCTTCATCTTCAAAAGATTTTTACACCTATGGTTCGGCTATTCGTAATGAAGCAATGGCATTAGAAACTATGGCATTATTAGCACAACGTGTCAAAGGGAAAGATTTGGCTAAAAGTATAGCAGAAAAATTAGCGTCTAAACAATGGATGAGTACACAAAGTACCGCTTATAGTTTATTAGCGTTGTCGCAATATGCAAAAAGTATTGGAGGCAAAGGTGTTCAAATTTCGTATAAAACCAATAGCGAAAAATCACATAGCTTGTCAACAGCAAAAACCGCTGTAATGGGAGATTTAACCATTCAAAAAGGTTCAAACACGGTAAAAGTAACCAATAATAAAGATAATGTAGTTTTTGTACGTGTAGTTTACAAAGGGAAACTACCTGTTGGAAAAGAGCAAACAGCATCACGTGGTTTGGTCATCACACCAGTGTATAAAAACCTAGATGGAGACATAATCAACATTAATGCAATACAGCAAGGGACTGATTTTATAGCTGAAATTCAAGTAGCAAGTAAAACAAGTAGCATGGTCAAAGATGTTGCCTTAACCGAGATATTCCCTTCAGGATGGGAGATTGTCAATACACGTTTTACTGCTTACGGTTCTACGCAAACCAATGATGCTGATTATACCGATATTAGAGATGATAGGGTTAATTTTTACTTTGATCTCAAACCAAACGGAACCAAAGTATTCCGTGTATTATTGAATGCTTCTTATCTTGGCAAATATTATCTCCCTGGAGTACAAGCAGAAGCTATGTATGATAATGATTATTTTGTCCGTAACAAAGGGCAATGGATTGAAGTGATTAAATAATTGTTTTAAATAAAAACAAAAGGCTGTATTTTTAATTAAATATGGCCTTTTGTTGTTTTTAGTAATTAGTTAAAAATCAATATTATATCTTTGTACATCTATTTACTTTCGAAAGTAAACGATTAATAACCAAATAACATTTGTAACCTATCGCATCTTTGCACCGTCAAACAGAAACACTGGGAGACACGAACATTAATTTTTTTATAAAACCATTAAATTTTTTTATCATGAACAATTTAAGAAACAACGTACAGTTAATCGGAAATTTAGGAAACACACCCGAAATTATCACATTAGAAAACGGGAGTAAATTGGCAAAATTTTCTCTTGCCACTAATGAAAGTTACACCAATAAAAAAGGGGAGAAAATAACCGACACCCAATGGCATAATATCATAGCGTGGAATAATACAGCTACTATTGTGGAGAAATTTTTGGATAAAGGAAAGGAAGTTGCCCTTCAAGGAAAATTAACCTCTAGAACGTGGGAAGATCAAGACGGAAAAAAGCATTATATCACAGAAATTGTATGTAATGAAGTGCTCATGCTTGGTTCTAAATAAGCATATTTAGTAAAAATGAATGAAAACCACTATAACTTTAGTTATGGTGGTTTTTATTTTTTCAACAATAGAAATGAATCTTTATTAAAAAGATGCAAATATAATATATACAGCTAAAACTAATTTTAATTCTCAATAATTATAGCTTCAAATAAAAATCTTTGACCAATTTTTTATACGCTGCTGTGTATTGGTGGCGCGCTATTTCCAAAACTAATTTTACTGTTATCAAGGCTTGTTTACTTTGTGAAAGCTGTATCAATACACGCTTGGCTTTGCTGGTTAAGGTGCCATAAACATGTGTGATTTTATAAGGGAATAAACCTTGTTTTGCTGCAATCTCACAAAATAATTATTGAGATTCAAGAGGTATAATGACTGCCAATTCACCAAAAAATGAATATTATTTCAATATTGGAGGCATCATTCCATGATGGAAAATATAAGCTATTAAGTAACCTAAAGGAGCAATAAACCCAAATAAAGCTAATGCATAAAGAAGTGCAAGTCTCCCCATTCCTTTTAATTTACTAAAATCAGTTATTATACCAATACTCAAAAATGTTAGCATAAATAGAAACTTTCTAAAAGTCCCTTGTGTAATGCTTCCGCCAATTTTGGCATCAGAAATTATATTAGGAAAGAAATACATCATTGCTAAATATAAAAACCAAACAAACATATAGGCTAAAACGAATTTAGGAAAACGGAACCATATCTCAGACCACCTAATTTTTTCTTTATGTTTTGTTTTTTTCTTATCATTTCTAATCCAGATTATAGCAAGAATAAAAGACCAAATTCCAATAAAAACATCAATCCAAATTTTTGTTAAAATAGCTGCACTTAAAATCCAACCTTCTTCCCATTTTATATTGTGCGTTTTTAATTCTTTAGCAATCATTAATTCATCAAGTATTGCACCAGCTGCAGCATCTGCACCATCTGTTTTTACAGTCATTCCCAATGCTGCACCATTTACGATAGGCTGATTAGGAGCAATATTTGTATAAAGAGGTGGTAAAATAACCAATTCAAACATGGCAAAAACCACAATTAATGTAGAAACTGCAATTGGAATTAATGGTTTTGCTTTAATAGCTCCAGCAGTTGCAATAGAAGCAGAAACTCCACAAATAGAAATTCCTGATGATAATACAGCTGCAGAAGCTCTATTTAGTTTAAAAAACTTTCTACCTACATAATAAATAATTGGCCAAAATAACAAGTATGCAACAAACGCAGCACCAGCACCAGATAAAGCTAATTCATAGGTAAAACTTGATGCTTTCATTGTCATCATTCCTAATTTAATACCTAACAATACAATGGCTGTTTTAATAAACCATTCTGGTTTGGCAGCTTCTTTAATTTTATTAGCAAATCCTTTAAAAAAGTTACCAATAATTAATCCAACAGTTAAGGCTAACATAAACGAAAAACCACCTCCAAGTTGTAAGCTCCATTTTAAATCAAATTTTTGATAACTATTTTTTCCTTTAACAACAGCATCTATTGCGCTAAAATGTGCTTCGTGCCCTAAAATCCAAACAAGCCAAGTTAATGAAAATATTACTGTAAAGCCAAAAATCCATTTTTTAACATTTCTCCTTTGAAAATAAGCGCCTAAAGTAGTTAAACTTAAAAACGTAAAATAAGTGAAGAATAATGAAAATAACGGATGCCAATCTTTATAATTTTTTGATGAAGTTTTTATAAGTTTAGACCAAGAAAAATCATTTATTAAATTAGAAAATTCCCAAGTTTTTGGTTTTGCTATCCATCCAACGGCATCTAATTCCCATATGGTTAATAATCCTAAAGCAAAAAAGAATAAACCAAGCCAGGCAGACCACCAATCTTCTGTGGAAAACATACCATCATACCATTTTTTATTTGTTGTACTCATTAGTTTAAATTAAAAGTTAAACTTCGGTTAAAATAATGTGGCATATATTGGCTATGCCACGTAGGAAAACGATCAAAATCAAAATAAAGATTAACTTCAATTTCTCCTTTTTTATAAATTGATTTTAAATATTTTGCAATACCATTATCTAATTCGTCTAAAGAATCAGCTGTAATTTCAGTAGTGTCTGCAAAACATATCCATTGGTTGTTTGTAAACGAAAGCGTATAATCTAATTGCATGATTGTAATTTTAAAGAATAAACCAATTGATTAATAAGCCTAAAATAAAAAGGCCTACAATTGCAATTAAAATACTGTAAATAACTAATTTACTTTCCCAAGATTCCCAAGGTTCTGGGTTAGTAAACAATTCATTAGAATGGTCCTGAGATCTATTTTTCATAGGTTAAAAACTTAAGCGTAATAAAAAAATACTAAATTTAATAGTAGTATTAATTTATATTAAATGATAAAAATTGGATTGCAAATATAAAAAAAATAAAATACAATTAAGTCTTTTTTATAAGGTTGTTATCTGTTTACTGTGCTTAGGTATTTAGTTACTTTCCGATACAGAAATTCTGTTAGCTGTTTTCAAAGGCAAATAAGCAACAATCCATACAAAATAGTTGTGCGTTTTAGATGATTATTTTCAATTAAAAAAAAACGTAACGAAACAATAAATAAATTAAGTTATGGCAAGTCTAAAGTCTATTTCAATAATTAAATAATTATAGCTTCAAATAAAAATCTTTGACCAATTTTTTATACGCTGCTGTGTATTGGTGGCGTGCTATTTCCAAAACTAATTTTGCTGTTATCAAGGCTTGATTGCTTTGTGCAAGCTGTATCAATACACGCTTGGCTTTGCTGGTTGAGGTGCCATAAACACGTGTTATTTTATAAGGGAATAAACCTTGTTTTGCTGCAATCTCACAAAATAATTCTTGAGATTCAAGAGGTATAATAACTGCCAGTTCACCCAAAGGCGCTAATAAACGCTTACTATGCATAATCAAAACATCAAAAGGCAAACTAGCTGCTTGTCTTGCTTGTTCTCTAGCTGTGCTAATATGTTTGATACTTTGAAAAAAAGGCGGATTACAAACGATAAGATTGTACTTTTTTTTCGTTTTAAACGTGTTTAAATCGGTATTAAATGCATTTAATCTATTTGACCAATCAGACACTTTAAAATTAGCTTTTGCTTGACAAAAAGCAGCGGTATCAATATCTAAAGCATCTATTATTGTGTTTTCACTACGTTGTGCAAGCATTAATGCAAGCAAACCTGTTCCTGTACCAATGTCTAAACAGTGGAGTTGTGATGGAGTTGTTGGTATTGTGACCCACGCGCCTAATAAAACACCATCAGTACCAATTTTCATAGCGGTTTTATCTTGTGCTACTGCAAATTTTTTAAACTGAAATGGTTTTAAATCGTTATTCATTGATGGTAAGTAGCCCTTCTGGAGTAGTAACGGTTATCGTTTTGTTCGGTTTATCTACTTTAACTAGAAATTCATCTATTATAGGAATGAAAATTTCGTAACCTATTTTTTCAATGCAAAATAAAGGTTGTGCAGTGTGATCGATTACGCTTGTTATTTTTCCTACAGCACCATAATTTGTATCAATTACATCAAAACCAATAATCTCGTGATAATAAAACTTATCATCGGCTAGTTCTGGCAGCAAATCTAATGGTAAATAGAGGTTTTTTTTTAGCAATGCATCTGCATCTGCATCGGTATCAACATCTTCAAAATGGACACGTAGCAATTCACTTTTGTGCAAGCTGCTCTTTTTAATAAAAAAAGGAATCAGTTTTTGGTGTAATTCCACAAAAACTGATTCCAAATTTTCAAATTGTTTTGGGTTGTCAGTATCTAATTTTACTAACAGTTCCCCTTTAAAACTGTATTTTTTTACGATAGTACCAAGATAAAAACAATCTTGCTTTTGCATCGTTTTACTCTTCAGTTTTTTCTTCAGCAGCAGGAGCTTCTTCAGCTGGCGCTTCAGTAGCAGGTTCTTCTATAGCTTCTTCTACAACCGCTTCTGGTTGTGGTTTTCTCGCTTCAGATCTATCCTCACTCATTGTTTTTTCTACAGCTAAACGATCTGATTTTGTTTTTGCATCTGCTTTTGATAAACCATCTGCTTTAGCTTGTATTTTAACTTCTTTTTCTTTAAGCCAAGCTTCAAAACGTTCTGTAGCTTGTTCTTCAGTGAGTGCTCCTTTTTTAACGCCTTCTAACAAGTGTTTTTTAAGCATCACTCCTCTGTAAGAAAGTAACGTTCTTGCTGTATCAGAAGGTTGTGCTCCGTTGAACAACCATTGTACTGCTTGATCTACGTTTACCTCTACTGTAGCTGGATTTGTGTTTGGATTGTAAACACCTAATTTTTCTAGGAATTTACCATCACGTTTTACTCTTGAGTCGGCGGCAACTATCCAATAGAATGGTTTACCTTTTTTACCGTGTCTTTGTAGTCTTATTCTAACTGCCATAAGTACATTAAATTTTGAGGTACGAAACCTCGATTATTAATTAATAAATTATTTTAAGGTTGCAAATATAGTTATATTATTGCTATTCAAAACAAAAACACCGTTTTTATTCTACTTTTTTAATGAAAAGCATCAATAATCACACAAAACTCAGCCTCTACTCCTGTTGCTGTAAGGTCAAAACGCATTTCTTGTCCTATAGCATTTCCAGTGCGTTGACACGTTACGTTAACGGTGTAAGTGTTTCCATTTAAATTTAAAGTTCCTGTTCCTGTGCCATTCAAGGTAACCACTGTTGTAGTAAAATTGAATCCTCCAGGATTGCTTGTTTGATAAATTTCTACTTCAGGACCATTGCTTGATGTATTAAAAAAATCTGTAGTTAAATCTGATTCAGGTATCAATGTTTGCGTTGTTGTTGTGGTATCTACAAATGTAAATCCTTGATATTGACAAGTATCATCATTTGCATAAGGAGCATCATCATTATTACAACTCGAAAAGGTTAATACTACTATTAAAGCTACAAAGGTTTTAAAAATTGTTTTCATTTATTATTATTTTAGTTTATATACATTAATATCAACTAATAATATTTTTGTTACCCTTGTAATTATAAAAAAACGATTAACAACAGGATATTTTATCAAAATTTTCTTCAAACAACACACCAAATAATTGCTGTGCTTTTTTCCATTGTTCTTGATTGATACAATAACGTACTTTAGGCGGATTGACCTCGCCTTGTATTAAATCTGCATCTTTGAGCGCTTTGAGGTGTTGAGAAATGGTAGATTGTGCAAGTGGTAACACATCGACTAAATCTCCTGTAAAACAGCAACTTTGACTGCTCAAATGTTTTAAAATAATAATACGCACAGGATGCCCTAATGCTTTTGCAAATCGGGCTAATTCATTGGTGTCTGCTGAGTATTGTATTTTGTTTTTCATAATTATTTTTTAAACTGAAAATTGCATATCATAGAGTTTTTTGTAAAAACCATTGTGAGCTAATAATGATTGATGCGTTCCTGATTCTACTATTTTTCCTTTGTCCATCACAAGAATGGTAGTGGCTTGTTGTATAGTTGATAAACGGTGCGCTATAATAATAGATGTTCTATTAGCAGTAATGGCATCTGTTGCTTTTTGAATTAATTTTTCTGAATAGGTATCTATTGAAGAGGTGGCTTCATCGAGTACTAAAACACTTGGATTACTCACATAAACACGTAAAAAAGCAATCAACTGGCGTTGCCCTGAAGAAAGCATTACGCCACGTTCTTTGATATTGTAATGATAATTATCTGGCAAACTCATAATAAACTCATGAATACCAATAGTTTTAGCTGCTTTTTTGACTTCTTCTAAACTGATATTTGGATTGTTTAATGCAATATTATTATAAATAGAATCTGCAAAAAGAAAAACATCTTGTAGTACCACACCTATATGCTTCCTTAGATTGTTTAACTTGAACGCCTGTATCGGAATACCATCAACGGTAATACTTCCGCTATCCAATTCATAAAACCGATTGATTAAATTGATAATAGTAGATTTTCCTGCTCCTGTAGCACCTACAATAGCTACTTTGTCACCTTGTTCAATATTAAAGCTAATGCCTTTGAGCACTTCTTCATCTTTGATGTACGAAAAATGAACATCTTTAACAGCTATTACACCGTTGATATTTGTTTTTTCGAACGTGCCATTGTTTACGATACTACTTTCAGTATCCAAAACTTTAAAAACACGTTTGGAAGCAATCATTCCCATTTGTAAAGTGTTAAACTTGTCTGCTATTTGACGTAACGGTCTAAAAAGTTGTTTAGACATTGATATAAAAGCAATAAGTGTCCCAACGGTTAATGTTCCTGTTATAATCTGCAAACCACCATACCAAGCTAACAACCCGATGGTTATAGATGTAATAATCTCTACAACAGGAAAAAATATAGCATAAAAACCAATAGTTTTTACGTGTGCTTTACGGTGTTTTGCATTAATTGTTTTAAAATTATCAAAGGCTATTTGCTCCCTGTTAAATAGTTGTACTATTTTCATACCACTAAGGCGTTCTTGAACAAAACCATTGAGATTGGCTACTTGATTACGCACCTCTTGAAAAGTTGCTTTGATGTGTTTTTGAAACCAACGAGTAGCAGCTAGAATAATAGGCATAATAGCCAAAACTATCAAAGTGAGTTTTACATGCATAAAAAGCATAAGCAGTAAAACGGATAGCATTTTGAGAATATCACTAACCATAACAAAAAGTCCTTGACCAAAAATACTCGAAATGGTTTCGATATCATTGACAACACGAGTAACCCGTTTACCAATAGAAGTAGTGTCAAAATATGCTTTTTTGAAATGGAGAATATGCTTAAACACCTTAATACGCATATCTCGTATTACATTTTGACCTAATAAATTAGCACAATAAATAAAGCCAAATTGTACCAATACTTCTAATAATAATACAATAATAATATAAATACTAAAACGCAAAAGTCCTATTTGGTCTTTGGTTGTTATGTAATGATCAATAGTGTATTGTAATAATTTTGGGCGCAAAACACCAAGTCCAGCAAGACTTAAAGCTAAAATAGCAGCAGCAATAAAGACTGTTTTATACACATAAGCAAATGCCATAATGCGTTTAAACACGGCTTTATCAAATATATTGCCTTTTGATTTGTCTGTTTTATTGGTCAATTTTCTATTGTTTATGCACAAAGATACATAAATATAGTTGTAGTGAGGCGTTTTTAGTTTTTTGGTCTTTTCATACAATAATGATGAGTCAGTTTTTGTAGCTTGTTAAAAAAATTTACAATTAAAATTTAACTTTTTTTACACCTTTTCGCAATTGCTCAATATTAGTTGCTAATACAATAATGTGATGCAATATATTTTGCTGGTTTCATCAAACTAATTATGATAAGTCAGTTTTTGTAGCATTTGAAAATAAATGCGATTTTCACGCAACCAAATTCGTTTTTTGCATCTTTATATAAAGACTCTTCGTATTTAATTATGATTAAGCGCATTAAACTAATCGATATTTTCAATAAACGTAATCAAGTATTGGTTGCTAAGAATTGGAGACGCTACAAAAACAGTTTAATACTCTCTGGTTTAATGACAAGTAAAATTGAAAAAATGATGGGTTATTATAAAAAAGGACTCATTAATTCTAAAGAGCTTTATACTATCATATTACAAGACATCAATAGCCATTATAAAACTATGGAAAATTAATTGTCAACTTCTTTAGAAGTTAATAATGACTAGTTTCCACTTTCCAATGCGTAATAAGCATCAAGTTCTTTTAAATACTTGCTTTTTATTGTTTGATTAAGAAATGAATATTGAAATGAGTTTTTTGCCAATTCATAGAGCGTAGCTTTGTCGAGGTTTAAAGCCGTTTGAATTGCCTCATAATTGGCGTTCACCTGACCACCAAAATAAGCAGGATCATCTGAATTAATTGTAACTTTTAAACCTGCAGCAAGCATCTTTTTCAAAGGATGTTGTTTTAAATCTTCGACTACTTGTAGTGCAGAATTAGACAACGGACAAACAGTAAGAGCTATATCTCGAGAGACTATATCTGCTACAAGGTTTTTGTCTTCTAGCGCATTGTTTCCATGGTCAATACGTTGAATATTGAGTAAATCTAAAGCTTCCCAAACATATTCCGCAGGTCCTTCTTCTCCTGCATGAGCTACAGGAATATATCCTGCTTCTTCAGATGCTTTAAACACGTTGATAAATTTACTTGGTGGATTTCCTTTTTCTGAAGAATCTAAACCTACGGCTGCTATTTTGTCTTTGAAGGGTAATGATTGTTCTAATGTTTTAAAGGCATCTGCTTCACCAAGATGACGCAAGTAAGACATAATTAACAATGCTGTGACACTCAGATTTTCTTTAGCATCTACTATTGCACGGTGAATTCCATTAATAACTGTTTCAAAAGCCACACCTCTTTCAGTATGTGTTTGTGGATCAAACATAATTTCGGTATGACGTACGTTTTGAGCAGCACATTTTTTAAGATAACTATAAGTCAAATCATAAAAATCTTGCTCCTTGATAAGTACACTTGCTCCTTGATAATAGATATCTAAAAAATCTTGCAGACAATCAAATTTATACGCATCTCGTACTTCTTCAACACTGTTATAAGGTATATCAATTTGATTGCGTTGTGCTATTTCAAACATCAATTCTGGTTCAAAAGAACCTTCAATGTGTAAATGTAGTTCTGCTTTGGGTAAATTTTGTATAAATGTTTTCATTAGTCAGTTACTTGAATATCAAATTGAGTTAATATTTTGAATTGCTCCAAACGGTCTTTCATTTCTTTTTCACTTAAATCAAGTACACGTGCTGTACCAAATTTTTCAACACAGAATGAAGCGAGATTAGAACCAAAAATTATAGCATTCTTCATATTATTAAACGAAATATTTTTAGTTTTTGCCAAATAACTGATAAAACCACCTGCAAAAGTATCTCCAGCTCCTGTTGGATCAAAAATCTCTTCAAGGGGTAATGCTGGTGCAAAAAACACTTTATGACCTTCAAAAAGTAATGCGCCATGTTCCCCTTTTTTGATAACTACATATTTTGGTCCCATTTTGTGAATTTTTTTAGCAGCCAAAACCAAAGAATGTTCTCCAGAAAGCTGTCTAGCTTCTTCATCGTTTATAGTGATAACATCTACCAACTTCAAGACATCAAGCAGTTCATCTAAAGCAGAGTCCATCCAAAAATTCATGGTGTCTAATGCTATAAGTTTTGGTTTTTTACGCATTTGTAAGATAACACTTTTTTGTACTGCTGGATGTAAGTTTCCAAGCATTACAAAATCAGCATCTTGATAGAATTCTGGTACTTTTGGAGTAAAATCTTCCAAAACATTAAGATCTGTAGCAAGCGTATCACGAGAGTTGAGATCATTGTGATACAAACCTTTCCAAAAAAATGTTTTTCCGCCTTTTACAATCTCCAAACCTTCAGTATTAATTCCTTTTGTTTTGAAAATATCAAAATATTCTTCAGGGAAATCTTCACCAACTACCGAAACAATAGCGCTAGGCACTTGCATATTTGCTGCTGCCAAACTGATATATGTTGCTGCGCCACCTAGTATTTTGTCTGTTTTTCCAAATGGTGTTTCAATAGCGTCAAAAGCTACGGTACCTACGATAAGTAATTTACTCATTTTTATTAATTTTTAGGCAAATATAAAGGTTTCTATAAGGAATACGAAATTTAATATAAAAATCATAGAAAATGTTGGTTTTGTTGTGTTCGCAATAGATAATATGTTTTTTTTTATACATTTACCTCTTAATTAATAATTTATTATTTCAAAAATGAAAAAATCTATTTATCTATTTGCTCTACTAATAAATATTTCATTTGGTTTTTCGCAAGAGCATAACAGAAGAACGTATTCAATTAATGTAAATAACAAACCACAAACAGTTGAACTTATAGAAAATGAAAACGGGAAATATTCAGGAAATATAATTACAGAACTTACAAAAGTATATCAGAAAAAAGGTTGGATTAATCGTGCTTGGAGGAAAATATGGAATATAAATGACAAAAAAATTATCGAAAAAAAACCATTAAATAAAACCCTAGTACAAAAACTAATGAACGAACTTAAAGACAATGAAATAGAAACCATAAAAGATTGTGTTTATGATGAGAAATGCTTTCAATATGGATTTCTAGATGATGGAAGTGTTTATTTTAAAATTAGAAGTCCTGAAGTTGAGAGACGATATACATTTGAAGAAATTTATCCTATAAATGGAAAAAATATAGAAAAAATTGAGCTTCGTGCTAAGGCACAAAAGTTGATAACTATTCTCTATAAATATATTGATTTGAAACAAGAATTCAAAGCCGTATTTAAAAGGCTTCCAAGAGGATATTATAACTGGATTGAAGGTGTGGTAATTGTTACAAAAAACAACAAGAAAAAGAGAAAGTACTTGTGGAAATAATCTAATTAGATTATGAAAAACAATACTATTTTAGTGGAAATAGAAGAAATACATTCAGAAAAATAAATACAAAATAATTTGAAAACACTTGGAACAACAAAAATATCGTACGAGATTGAAGAACTATTAGATAGTTCCGAAAACTATTTAATTATAGTATCTCCATATCTCAAACTTAATAATAGACTAAAAGTTAAACTTTCAGATGCTTTTAAAAAAGTTGAACATATCTATTGGATTTATAGAGAAAATGAATTGAAAAACCAAGAATTAATTTGGCTAAAATCATTTCATAATTTAAATATATTTTCAATAAAAAACTTACATTCAAAAATTTATGTTAATCAAGAATTTGCCATAATTACATCAATGAACTTATATGAATATTCTCAAATAAACAATCACGAAATCGGTGTAAAACTTGAATTAAATGAAGATCGAAATGAATATCTAAACATTTTAAATGAAGTGAGAATTATACTTGAGTCTGAATATGATGATACGACTATTTCTAATATCATTGAAAGCTTTGAAAATTATTATATGGGAAGTTTATTTTGGTATTTGACTGATAACTATTCGTTTAGAAGTTATAATAGTGGTTCTCCCAAACTCTATAAGTTTTTATGTGATAAAGCTCGAGAAATAATTGATTTTAAGGATTATGAATTATATCAAGATAAAACAGCTGTTTTAAGAACAACCAATCTAGGAAAAGAAAGGTATGAAAAACTTAAAAAACACTTAATCAAGATAGCAAATTAACATAAAACTCAGCACAAAACAACAAAAATTCTCTTTTATCCATTACATTTGCAAAAAAAGTATTTTTATGGCAACGCAAGCAACTTTAAAAGTCAAAGCAATACATCAAGAAACAGCAGATGCTATATCGCTCGTTTTTGATGTTCCTCAAAATCTAAAGGAAGCCTTCAATTTTGAAGCAGGACAATATATTACTATCAACACAACACTAGAAGGTAATAAAATCAAACGAGCTTACTCGTTGTGTACCGCTCCGCATGAAGATTTACTGCAAGTAGTTATCAAACGCATTACTGGTGGTACTTTTTCGGTTTATGCTACAGCGAAAATAAAAGTTGGTGATACCTTTGTTATAGGCAGTCCTGAAGGACGTTTTATGCTTAAAACAGACGCTACGCAAAGTAAAAAATATTTGGGTTTTGCTGCAGGAAGTGGTATTACGCCATTATTCAGTATGGTTAAAACTGTGCTTCACAACGAGCCTGAGAGTACTTTCACTTTGGTTTATGGTAATAAAACATCAAAAGACACTATTTTTTATAAAAAGCTAAACGAACTAGCAGCAAACAAGCCACGTTTTCAATTACAGTACGTTTTTAGTCAATCTAACGAAGCCGATGCGCTATTTGGTCGTATTGATGCTAGCATTGTTAATTTAATGCTGAATAAAGGAAATTACGATGCTTTTTATATTTGTGGTCCCGAAGCGATGACACATACCATAAAAGATACGTTAATAGTAAAAAATTACAGTGAAAATAGTATTCATTATGAGCTGTTTTCTGCCAAAACTAAAACTGCAGATCAAAAAGTTAATACAGCTATAACAGGAGATGTCACCCTTACTGTTGTTTTAGATGATGAGACAGAAACCTTAAAAATGAATCCCAAAGATACCGTTCTCAAAGGTGCTTTGGATCACAATATTGACGCTCCTTATTCATGTCAAGGTGGTATTTGTAGTAGTTGCATTTGCAAAGTGACCGAAGGTAAGGTAAAACTGCTTAAAAACGAGATTCTAACCGATGTTGAACTTGCTGATGGGTTAACGCTTGCTTGCCAAGCAATACCAGAAACAGCAACTGTAACCATCAATTTTGATGACCTGTAATGAAAACACTCGAAGACTATCAAGCTGGACAGGTTTTATTGATTGACAAACCCTTGGAGTGGACCTCTTTTCAGGTTGTGAATAAGCTCCGTTGGGAAATACGTCAAAAGTTTAAAATCAAAAAGATAAAAGTAGGTCATGCAGGAACATTAGATCCAAAAGCTACGGGTTTATTAATTATCTGTACTGGAAAATTCACTAAAAAAATAAGTGAGTACCAAGGGCAACTAAAGGAATACACTGGAACCATTACACTTGGTGCTACACGCCCTTCTTGCGATATGGAAACTGAAATCGACGCTCATTTTTCTTTAGAAAACATAAATGAAGCAGCTATTCTACAAAATGTAAAACAGTTTATTGGCGAAATAGATCAAGTTCCGCCTATTTTTTCAGCTTTAAAAAAAGATGGTGTTCGGCTTTATGAATTGGCACGAAAAGGAGAAACCACCGAAATAAAATCGCGAAAAATCACTATTGAAGCATTTGAAATTACAGCTATTAATCTCCCAGATATTTCGTTTCGGATAGCGTGTAGTAAAGGAACTTATATAAGAGCAATAGCTCGTGATTTTGGTAAATCATTGAATAATGGCGCTTATTTATCTGCACTTCGTAGAACAAAAATTGGTGCTTTTAGTGTTGAAAACGCTCAAAGTATTGATGGATTTATTGAAAAAATAAAAAGGGATAATTAACAATTGATGTAAAAAGTAAATCACTATGGAAGAAACATCAAAAGAAGTAATTATTGAACATATTAAAAATCAGCGTAATTTTTTTGCTAGCAATAAAACGAAAAGTATTCCATTTAGATTAGAACAACTACGCAACCTAAAAAAAGCCGTTCTAAAATATCAAACAATAATTGAAGATGCCTTATGGAAAGATTTGCATAAATCTCCAGAAGAAGCGTATTTAACCGAAATTAGTATTGTAACAGGAGAACTAAATAATCATATCAAACATTTAAAAAAGTGGGCAAGACCCAAAAAAGTTCATACGCCTTTTTATTTATTACCTTCTTCTAGTAAAATAATTTACGAACCACTTGGATTATCACTTATTGTAGCTCCTTGGAATTATCCTTTTCAGTTATTAATTAACACTTTAATTGGTTCCATTTCGGCTGGTTGTTGCTGTATTTTAAAACCATCGCCAGATGCACCATCAGTTGCGAAATTAGTACAAGAAATGATAGCAGCAACTTTTGATGCGAATTACATTACTGTTGTCCAAGGCGGAAGAGCAACCAATACCATACTTTTTAATGAACGTTTTGATATTATTTTTTTTACAGGAAGTTCTAATGTAGGAAAAGTGGTTATGAAAGCAGCTTCGCAACACGTAACACCAGTTGTTTTGGAGTTAGGTGGAAAAAGCCCTTGTATTGTTGATGTAGATGCCAATCTTGATATTGCCGCAAAACGCATTGCTTGGGGAAAAATGATTAATGCAGGGCAAACTTGTATTGCGCCAGATTATCTTTTTGCACATCATACGATTAAAGATGAATTGATAGCTAAAATTGCATCGAATATTAAAGCAATGTATGGAGAAAACATCAAGGCAAGTCGTTTTTATCCGCGTATTGTAAATCAAAAGGCAATGAACCGCCTAGAAAAGTTAATGAAGCAAGGAAAAATACATTCTGGAGGAAAAATTGATAAAAAAGAACGATTTATTGAACCTACAATTATTGACAATGTAAATCCTGATTTTTTAATAATGCAAGAAGAAATATTTGGTCCTATTTTACCAGTAATGACTTTTAATCATATTAACGAAATCATTGATTATATTAATAAAAATGAAAAACCTTTAGCATTTTACTATTTCGGAAAAAACAACAATGCAAAGGAAATTCTAGCAAAAACAAGTTCTGGTGGCGCTTGTATTAACGATACTTTAATGCATATAACCAATCATAACTTACCTTTTGGCGGCGTTGGAAATAGCGGTATAGGAAAATATCACGGAAAAGAAAGCTTTTTCGCTTTTAGTAACAAAAGAGCTATTCTATCCACACCAACTTGGATTGATTTACCACTGAAATACGTGCCTTTTAAATATTTTAAATGGATAAAAAGATTCTTGTAAATACAAATGATTTAAAAAAAATAAAAAAAACCAGAATTATATATTATAATTCTGGGTTTTAAGTGAATATTTAATAAATTATTAAAAACCAATACTAACACCTAATAAAGCATTAATACCGGCTTGTGGATAATAATAAGGCGTTGTTCCCCACATATAACCATTAGATTCGTAGCTTGTATTGAATAGATTATTTACCAAAGCATTTACACGAATTGATTGTATCCCTTTATGGAATTTTTTAGTGTATGAAAGATTCAAATCATTTACAAAATAAGCTTTTAACACGGATTCGTTTGTATTTTCGTTATTCATATACTGTTCTCCTACATATTTCGATAGTAAGGCGATAGAAAAAGCTTTATTAAAGCTGTATTTTAAAGCATTTCCTGCAACAATACTAGGTGAATACGTTATGGTTGTGTTCCCTAAATTTTCTACTGTTCCTGCATTATCAATATAATAATCAATATTTTTATTACTGCTAATGCTTATATTAGGTGTTATTTGCCATTTTTTAAGTTGAAAAGCTGTCGTTACTTCAAGACCAATACGCTTGCTTTTTCCTACATTTTTACGAATAGGATTTCCTACATTATCTAAAGCACCTGTTAGCACCAATTGATCGGCATAAAACATAGCATAAAGCGTAGTGTTAAGTGCAAAATGGGCTTTATTTAAGCGGTAACCCAACTCAAAATCATTCAATGCTTCAGGTTTTGGTGTTACTACTGCCCACTCATAGTCACCACGGTTCGGTTCTTTGTGTGCTTTGGCATACGAAAAATAATAATTTTTTGAAGCATCACCATAAACCAAACCAAATTTAGGATTAAAGAAATTAAACGAAACATCAACATCATCTGGACTCGCAAAATTAGTGGTTTTATACGAAACCATACGCTCTTGAATATCGGCAAAAGCCTTTAGTTTATCATTAATAGCATATTCATATTTAGCATAAATATTAAAGTCTTTTTTTGTTCCATTATTATCATAATATTTATGACGAATCTCACTATCAGCTGCGTTGCGAGCCCAAATAATTTTTCCATAATGATCACCAGAATATATATTGTAATCGATACCAATTTTAAGGTTTTTATGACTTACTGCTGATGTAAAACCATAAAAATCATTATCAAGCCACTTCTGACGAATTAAATCGGTAGTATTAACGGTAACACCGCCTACAGTATATGGTGTAAGTCCATAATCAGCAAAATCACGGTCTTGTTTGTATTGTTCATAATAACCATAGCCTTTGGTATAATGAATGGCAGCTTTGGCATACCAATCATTAGCTAATTCTTGTATAATATGCAGCTGATAATGCGCTTGTGTATAATCATCAACTTCATTATCATAATAACCCACCACATTCCAGTTTGCATCATAAATAGCACCTGCAGAATTAAAGGTGCGGTCTGTAGCCATTGTACTGGCATCAATACCATTCCAAGATTGATATGTTTTTTCGTGTCCACCAAAAGCAAAGGCTTTAATAGTAGTTTTATGATTGCTGCTATGGTAATTTGTATTAAAAAAATACGATTTCAAATTTGATGATGCGCGATCTATATAACCATCGGAATAGATTTTGGATAAGCGTCCAGAAAAATCAAAATTTCCTAAAGTACCACTATTCATTTTTAAGGTATATTTCTGCGTATTAAACGAACCAAAAGACACATCAAAACTAGTGTTAGCTTCTTTATTTCCAATGTTTGTTTCTAAGTTAAGGCTTGCTCCGAAAGCACCTGCACCATTCGTAGAAGTTCCTACACCACGTTGCAGCTGAACACTAGAAGTATTGCTTGCAAAATCAGGTAAATCTACCCAATATGTTCCTTGTGATTCACTATCATTAAGCGGAATGCCGTTAATAGTAACATTGACACGTGTAGCATCTGAACCACGCACACGAATACCTGTGTAACCTACTCCTGCCCCAGCATCTGAAGTCGTTACTACATTTGCCAATGTGTTTAATAATATCGGGATATCTTGTCCGAGATTGCGTTCTTCAAGTTCTTTTTGTGCTACCGTTGTTTGTGTGTACGGATCTGTAGCTTTAACGCGATTGCTCGATAATACTACCGCATCAATTGCTGTTGTTTTAAAAGTAATGTTTAGTACTTGATTTGCTGTTAATACAAGTGATTTCACTATTTTTTGTCCTGCATAATCATAACTAATAGTATGATTTCCTGAAGCTAATTCCAATTGGTAAAATCCTTTATTATCAGAAAATGTTTGCTTTGTTTCTGAGCTTATTTGCACATTGGCAAGTGCTCCATATTCATCTTGTACTGTTCCAAAAAGTGTAATTGTTTGCGCTTGTACGACACTAAAAATACTAAGTAATAGTAGTATAAATGCTTGTTTCATTTTTATTATTTTATAAATTAATTAAATAATAAAAAAGGACACATTAATGCATAGCATTTACGGCAAATCCCTTAACAGCATTACCTGTTCAGGTTCTATGGGTATAATCTCAGCACAAGGCACCCCTTTTTATTGTAATGCAAAGGTATTGTTTATTTTGGAAATACAAATCACAAAAACACAATATATAATTATAAAATCATTAGTACTTTTAAAAGACTATAGACCAATTCGTTAAAAAACAGAAAACTTTAAAGCAATTTAATTGATAATGATTCTAAAACTATCCTACAATATTCACAATTTTACCAGGAACAACAATTACTTTTTTAGGCGTTCTTCCTGCTAATTGTTTTTGTGTTCGCTCGTCTTCCATTACTGCTTTTTCGATTGCTTCTTTGCTTAAATCTAAAGATAAATCCATTGTAAAACGCATTTTTCCATTAAAAGAAATTGGATAGGTTTTGCTGCTTTCTATCAAATAACTGGCATCAAACACTGGGAATGGTGCTGTAGCAATAGAGGCGGTATGTCCTGTTTTTTGCCATAATTCTTCTGCAGTATGTGGCGCATAAGGCGATAATAAAACTAACAAGGGTTCCAACACTGTCCTGTGATTGCATTTTTGCTGTGTTAATTCGTTTACAGCAATCATAAAACTACTCACAGAAGTGTTAAAAGAGAAATTAGCAATATCTTCATCTACTTTTTTGATGGTTTTGTGGAGTGTTTTCATAGATTCTTTGCTTGGTTCCTCATCACTTAGATTCACATTACCTTGTTCATCTATTTGGTAGAGTTTCCATAGTTTTTTTAGGAAAGAATATACACCAGAAATACCCGAAGTTTTCCAAGGTTTTGATTGTTCTAATGGTCCTAAAAACATTTCAAATAAGCGCAAACTATCAGCTCCATATTCATCACAAATATCATCTGGATTTACTACATTGTATTTGGATTTTGACATTTTTTCGACTTCTCTGCCAACAATGTATTTAGCATCTTCTAAAACAAATTTGGCATCTTTAAAGTCTTCTCTCCAATTTTTAAAAGCAGCTACATTCAATTCGTTAGAAGTGTTTACAAAGGATACATCTACATGAATTGGCTGTACTTTCTTAGCTGTAATCAATCCTTTAGAATAAAAAGTGTTTGTACCTTCTTCTCGGTATGCAAAAGCACTTTCACCTAAAATCATTCCTTGATTAATCAGTTTTTTCGCGTATTCTTTTTTAGTTACAAAACCACGATCGAATAAGAATTTTTGCCAAAAACGAGAATACAACAAATGTCCAGTTGCATGTTCGCTACCGCCAATGTATAAATCAACATCTTGCCAATACGCTAATGCTTCTTTACTTGCAAATTCATCATTATTATGTGCATCCATATAACGGTTAAAATACCAAGAACTTCCTGCCCAACCAGGCATCGTATTTAACTCTAATGGAAAAACGGTTGTATTATCTATTAAATTATTGCTTACTACCTTGTTGTTAGCAGTGTCCCAAGCCCAGTTTTTAGCATTTCCAAGTGGTGGTTGCCCATCTTCGGTTGGTAAATATTTTGCTACTTCAGGCAAAATTAATGGTAAATATTCTTTTGCTATGGTTTGCGGCATACTGTTTTCATCATAAAAAACAGGAATTGGTTCTCCCCAATAACGTTGACGTGCAAAAATAGCATCGCGCAAGCGGTAATTGGTTTTTGTGTAACCAATCTTTTGTTTTTCCAATTCATATAAAACCGTTTTAAAGGCTTTTTTATACGGTAAATCAGTAAGAAAATCAGAATTAGCAATAACTGCATTTCCTTTGTCTTCAAAAGCTGTTTCAGAAACGTCTACAGCTTTAAATATGTTTGGAATTGGCAAACCAAAGTGCTTGGCAAAATCGTAATCACGTTGATCGCCACAAGGCACTGCCATTACGGCTCCTGTTCCATAACCAGCTAATACATAATCGCCAATATAAATAGGAATTAGTTCTTTGGTAAACGGATGTTCTGCGTAAGCTCCAGTAAACACACCAGAAACCGTTTTTACATCGCTCATACGTTCGCGTTCGGTACGTTTTGCAGTAGCTTTAACATAGGCTTCTACGGCTTCTTTTTGTTCTGGAGTGGTAATTTTTGAAACCAATTCGTGTTCTGGAGCCAAAGTCATAAACGAAACACCGAAAATGGTATCTGGTCTGGTAGTAAAAACTTCCACGGAACTTTTCTCTTTTAATTTTTCACTTTTCACTAAAAAAGAGACCATTGCACCTTCACTTCTTCCAATCCAATTGGTCTGAATATCTTTTATAGGTTGTGGCCAATCAATATCTTGTAAATCATCTAACAAACGCTGTGCATAAGCGGTAATTCGCATAGACCATTGCATCATTTTTTTTTGTACCACAGGATAGCCACCACGTTCAGAAACACCGTTCACAACCTCATCATTGGCTAATACTGTTCCTAGTTTTGGGCACCAGTTTACAGTAGTTTCTTTAAGGTATGTTAAACGATATTTTAATAAAAATTCTTGTTTTTCTTTATCCGAAAAATGATTCCAATCTGCTGCCGTGATTTGTGGCGTATCTTCATCACAAACAGCGTTTAATGGTAAATTTCCTTCGGTTTCAAACACAGGAATGAGTTCTGAAATTGGTCGTGCTTGATTGGCATCTTTGCAGTAATATGCGTTAAAAAGCTCCGTAAAAACCCATTGTGTGTGTTTGTAAAAATCGGGATTAGAAGTACGTACTTCTCGACTCCAATCAAAAGAAAAACCTATTCTATCTAACTGACGACGATAGGTTTTGATATTTTCTTCGGTCGTTTTTGCAGGATGTTGTCCTGTTTGGATGGCGTATTGTTCGGCAGGCAAACCAAAAGAATCATAACCTTGAGGGTGTAATACATTAAAGCCTTTGTGACGCTTGTATCTTGCATAAATATCGGATGCAATATAGCCTAATGGATGTCCAACGTGCAAACCTGCACCACTAGGATAAGGAAACATATCTAAAGCATAGAACTTGGGCTTATCGCTAGTGTTACTTGCTTTAAACGTTTGGTTTACTGCCCAATATTTTTGCCATTTTTCTTCAATATCCTTATGCAAATACTTCATTATATCTTTTTTAAACGTGTATAAATTTTTCTTACAAAGATGCAAAGATAAAAAGACCGCTGTATAATTACTAAAAAATACAGAAATATAAATCTAGATGCTATATGAGCAGGTATAAAGTATCTCTCAATGGAACAGTTTTTACTATTGGAAAAACCTATATAAAAGCTTTTGAAAAAAGATTGAAGCTATTGTACAATATTTAATTTTCTTTATAAAACAAAAAACCTACTTAAAATAATTTTAAGTAGGTTTTTTATTATGTTCTAAATTAAAAGTTTATGCATCACCATTTAATAATGCATCCAAACCTTCTTTATATGTAGAAGCAGGTGCTACACCAACTTGTCTTCCTACTACTTCACCATTTTGGAAAATAAGTACAGTTGGGATATTACGTACACCAAACTGTGCTGCATATTTTTGGTTTTGGTCAACATCAAGTTTACCTATTATTGCTTTTTCTTCATAATCTTTTGAAAGCTGCTCAACTATAGGAGCTAGCATTCTACAAGGACCACACCAAGCAGCCCAAAAATCTACTAATACTGGTTTATCCGCTTTTAATACTTGTTCTTCGAAGTTATCGTCATTAAATTCTAAAGCCATATTGTCTGTGTTTAAATATTAATTTTTAGCAAATATAAGTAATTATTATTGCTTAGCGAGTTGCTCTTTTATCAATTTTATTTATTGTATGATAAGTATTTTACATATTATCACTTGCAAACCACTCGGCATGAGAAGTTCCTGTTTCTTGTAGCTTTAAGCTAAACAGTTTTATATGCTTAGGTAGTTTTGCATTTATTTTGGATGCAAAATCTATTAATAGCATTTCGCTTGTTGGTTGATACGCTACAAGTATCACACGATGTTCTCGCTTTATTAGTTCTTCTGCCAATTCAAAATGTGGTGTGTTTTTGTTAAGCACAATAGCATGGTCAAAAGGGTTTACTATTTCTTCTTTCACTATTTTTTTTAGATCTCCAAAGTCAATCACCATGCCGTATTTTACATGATTTTTATCCAATAATGGTTGCCCAATAACAGTCACCGATAGCTCATAAGAATGTCCGTGTACATTTTTGCACTTCCCATCATAGCCGTAGAGCGCATGACCTGTTTCAAAGTTAAACCTTTTGGTAATTCGTATGGTATTCATTATTTCTCTGGGTTTTGACTGTTTTTTGCGGAACGATACATCAAATATGCTACAAGAATTAATAAAGCATAAGGCAAATAACTCCCAACCAAATGAGCTATTTGATAACTTTTTGGTGCACTATCGAGCTTTTCTTGCATGGCTTTTTCATCAAAGCCATTTTGTAATAAAAACATAAACAATTGTTTCATAAAATACAGTTTTAATATACTGCAAAGATATTATTTTTTGATGTAATAGATTTATAAATAAAGCCCATTATATAAATAATGCTATATTTGTATGAAAATTATACTAATTATAAAAAACATATAATGAAAAAACACCTCTTCATAGTGCTTATTTTTCCGTTTATTCTTCAAGCTCAAGATAATACTTCAAGTGTTTTTGAAAGTATTGTTAAAGCAGAAAGACGCGCTGCAACAGCACGTTTAGCTATGGTTCGTAACGCAAACACAAGCGATTATGACCTTAAATATCACCGTTTGGAATGGACTGTTGATCCTGCTATAACTCCTGCTACAATTGCAGGGACTGTTACTTCTTATTTTGTGGCTAAAGCAGATTTGAACACCATTACTTTTGATATGGCAGATAATTTGAATGTAGTTTCCGTAAAACAACGCGGTGTAGATTTGACTTATACTCATATTTCAGGCGATGAAGAACTAGTTATTACTTTGCCAAACACTCAAAATACTGGTGTTCTAGATTCTGTTACTGTAGTTTATGATGGTAATCCTGCAAGTGGTGGCTTTGGTTCCTACGAAGTGAACATACACGGGTCAAATCGCCATCCAATACTTTGGACGCTTTCTGAACCTTATGGTGCAAAAGGTTGGTGGCCTTGCAAACAAGATTTAAATGATAAAATAGATTCTATAGATGTGTATGTTACTCATCCTACGCATTACACTGCTACAGATGGTCAAATTAGCTACAAAGCGGCTTCAAATGGCATGTTGCAAAGCGAAACAATAAATGGTTCAAATACCATTACGCATTGGAAACATAAACATCCAATACCAGCATATCTTATTGCAATGGCAGTTACTGATTATACGGTTTATAATGATTATGTTGCCAATGGAGATTTTAACGTAACTAATTATGTGTATCCAGAAAATGCAGCAGCAGCACAAACACAAACACCTGTAACGGTAGATTTAATCAACCTTTATGGGTCTTTGTTTGAAATGTATCCTTTTAGTGATGAAAAGTACGGCCATGCGCAGTTTGGCTGGGGTGGTGGTATGGAGCATACTACAATGACATTTATGAATAATTTTTCTAGAGATTTGATTGCTCATGAGTTAGCGCATCAATGGTTTGGCGACAAAGTTACCTGTGGTTCGTGGCAAGATATCTGGCTCAATGAAGGCTTTGCTACATTTCTTACTGGTTTGTCCAAAGAACATTTAGATGGTGTTGCTACATATAAATCGTGGCGCCAATCAAAAGTAAGTTCTATAACATCTAGTCCTTCGGGATCGGTTTATGTTCCTGCTGCTGACACAACAAGTGTTTATCGTATATTTAATGGTAGATTAAGCTATAATAAAGGTGCTATGGTTTTGCATATGCTTCGATGGAAATTGGGTGACAATGATTTTTTTCAAGGCATAAAAAACTATTTATCAGATGTTGATTTTGCTTATGCTTATGCCAAAACACCTGATTTTAAAAGTCATCTCGAAGCTCAATCAGGATTAGATTTAACTGACTTTTTTAACGATTGGATTTATGGCGAAGGCTATCCTTCATATACAGTCAATTGGCAAAGTCTTTCTGGGGGAACGCAAGTGCAACTCCAAATCAGCCAAACACAATCTGATGCTAGTGTTTCTTATTTTGAAATGCCAATAGAACTTGAATTGATTGGAGCTGGTGGCGAATCACAATTAATACGCTTGGAGCATACTACGGACAATCAAGTTTTTACTGTGCCAACTACTTTTGAAGTTACAAATGTTGTTTTTGACCCAAACACGCAAATAATTTCTAAAAACAATCAATCTTCAGGAGTAACAAACCCTTATTTGGAGGATAATACTATTTTAATTTTTCCAAATCCTAGTAATGCTATTTTTTATATTGACTACACAAACAGTATTACGGTTCAAACTATTACGGTTTATAATGCTCTAGGGCAACATATTTATAGTAGTAATACAGTAGTTAATAAAATAAATGCTAATTATTGGTCAAAAGGGATTTATACCTTGATTTTAGAGACCAATAAAGGGGTGTTTACCAAAAAACTGTTAAAACAATAATAATTAAACGATAATACTCATTAAAAAAAAGTATTTTTGCCTTTCATTTGATAAAAAATTATGACAGAAATCATCATTAAAGCAGCTCAGTTCTTCTTGAGCTTATCCATATTAATAGTATTACATGAGTTAGGACATTTTATTCCTGCCAAATTATTCAAAACACGAGTAGAAAAATTTTACTTATTCTTTGATCCTTATTTTTCATTATTCAAAAAGAAAATTGGTGGAACCGAATATGGTATCGGCTGGTTACCATTAGGTGGTTATGTAAAAATAGCTGGAATGATAGACGAAAGTATGGATACGGAACAACTAAAAGGCGAGCCACAACCTTGGGAATTTCGTTCTAAACCTGCTTGGCAACGATTGATTATAATGCTTGGAGGTGTGACTGTCAACGTGATTTTGGCTATATTTATTTACGCGATGATCTTTAATCATTATGGCGAAGAATATCTCCCTTTAGAAAATATGCAATATGGTGTTGCTGTAGATGGTTTAGGGCAAGAGATTGGTTTCAAAACAGGGGATAAAATAATCAGTATTGATGGCGAGCAACCCAAAGCTTTTGGTGAAGTTTTTTATAAAATATTAGTAGGGAAAGAGGTAAAAGTCAATAGAAACGGAAGCGAAGTTGTAGTGCCTATTTCTGCTGCTGACGCAAAGGCTATTATTCAAAAAAAATCACGGTTTTTCTCACCACGTATTCCGTATTTTGTAGGTGAAATAGCACCAGATTTTCCTGCTGCCAAAACAAGTTTAAAAAAAGGAGATAAACTTGTAGGGATAAACAATGAAAACTTTACTTTTTTAGACGAATATATTGCTGCACTACCCAAGCATAAAAACGAAACCATACAGCTAAAGATAGCACGCGCAGGAGCGCAAATGACAATACCTGTTACTTTAGATAACCGTGGTAAACTAGGGGTTCGTCCTCAAGGAGGATTGAAAGATTATTATGACATCAAAACTAAAAAATACGGTTTCTTTGCTGCTTTTCCACGAGGTGTAAAAGAGGCAAAAAACAAATTGGATGGCTATGTTAAGCAATTTCGTTTGTTATTCAACACAGATACTGGTGCTTACAAAGAGGTTGGTGGTTTTCTCGCTATAGGAAAACAATTTTCTGCAACCTGGGATTGGTACCGTTTCTGGAATTTTACCGCATTTTTATCCATTATGCTTGCTTTTGTAAACATACTTCCAATACCTGCACTAGATGGTGGTCATGCTTTATTTACCATTTACGAAATGATAACAGGACGTGCACCGAGTGAGAAATTTTTAGAAAAAGCACAATTAGTAGGTTTTATTATCTTATTAAGTTTGATACTTTTTGTCAACGGAAATGATATCTACAAGCTTATTATGTCTAAGTTTTAAAATAAAAATTAAAATAAACCAATACCATGAAAAAATTAAAACCAATTCTATTTTTAATTACCTTGTTTGCATTAACAAGTTGTGAAATTGTTCAAGAAACAAAGTTTGAACCTAACGGAAGTGGAAGATATAGTCTAGGGTTTGACATGTCTGAAATGATGAAAATGGGTCAAAGCACTAAAGAATCAAATAATAAACAAATCGACACTTTAATTGTTTTTTCTAAATTTCTTGAAGAAAAAAAAGACAGTATTGCTAAACTGAGTAAAAAAGAACAAAAGAAAATAAAACAATTAGAAAATTTTAGCATTGCTATCAAAGCAGATTCTGTTGCTAAAAAGTTTGTAATGAAAATCAATTATGATTTTAAAAACTTAGAAGATTTAAAGACATTTGCTGAAAAATTAGAAGGGCAAAATATTAAAGAATTAGAGTTATTGGCTAATAAAACCAGTAAACCAGCTGGCAGTGATAAAGATAAAAAAGAAAATTCTGTTCTTGATTTTAACAAATCATATAATACATCTTTCAATAGCAAAATGTTTTCTGCAAAGATAACACCCGAAGGTTTAGAAAAAGCACTCAAAAAGAAAGATACAACGATGACTAAAGACAATCCGATGTCAAATATGATACGTTTTAAATCACGTTATATTTTTCCTTTTAAAATAAAGCGGGTAAGCAACGAAAACGCTCGGATTTTATCCGATTTTAAAGGAATAGAAATCTCTGGAAATCTTTATGAAATCAACAAAGACCCTAAGTTCTTTGATGTTGATGTTGAATTTGAGTAAATTCTAGTACTAAAGACCGCTTTGCTGTAAAATAGGCAATAGCCTTTAACAGGTAAGTGATTTTAGTCAGACAACAATTCATTAGAATAAAATCTTTTATCTCACAACAAACAACGTCTTTTGTCGTATTAAACACATTATTAGTTAATAAATTTCGATAAAACAGCCTTTTATTAGTAAATAATAAGCCTTACCTTTGTAATTCTAATTGTAAAAAGATGAAATACAAAAGAGTATTACTCAAATTAAGTGGCGAAGCCTTGATGGGCGACCGCCAATATGGTATAGACCCTAATCGCTTGGCACTATATGCTCAAGATATTAAAACTGTTGTAGATTCTGGTGTTGAGGTAGCACTAGTGATAGGCGGCGGAAATATTTTTCGCGGAGTAGCAGGCGCAAGCCATGGTATGGATCGCGTACAAGGTGATTATATGGGGATGCTCGCCACCATTATCAATGGTTTAGCGCTACAGAGTGCTTGCGAAGATGCAGGAATGAAAACACGCTTACTTACAGCTATAAAAATGGAACAAATAGCAGAGCCTTTTATCAAACGTAGAGCCGTAAGACATCTTGAAAAAGGGCGCGTAGTTATTTTTGGAGGCGGAACGGGTAACCCTTATTTTACTACAGATACTGCTGCTGTGTTGCGTGCTATAGAAATTAATGCCGATGTCATCTTAAAAGGCACCCGTGTAGCTGGCGTTTATGATAAAGACCCTGAACAATATAAAGATGCTATTAAACACACTAAAATAAGCTTTAAAGAGGTTTTAGACAAAGAACTAAAAGTAATGGATACCACCGCTTTTACTCTGAGTCAAGAAAATAAACTCCCAATTTTGGTGTTTGATATGAATACACCAGGCAATTTTACTAAAATAATACAAGGCGAATCAATTGGAACAATTATTGCATAATACTTTATGATTGTGTATTTTTGAACATAAAAACAATATTATAATGAACGAAGAAGTAGCTTTAATACTAGAAGACACCAAAGAACAAATGGAAAAAGCCATTGTCCATTTGCAAAACGAACTGCAAGCGATACGTGCTGGTAAAGCATCTCCGGTGATGCTTAAATCTGTAATGGTAGATTACTATGGGGCAATGACTCCACTGAGTCAAGTAGCCAATGTCAACACGCCAGATGCACGCACACTTTCTATTCAACCTTGGGAAAAAGCCATGATTCAAGAAATAGAAAAAGCTATAATGCAAGCTAATCTTGGGCTAAACCCTATGAATAATGGAGAGAGCATAATTATTAATGTGCCAATGCTTACAGAAGAACGTAGAAAAGAATTGGTAAAACAAGCTAAAGCAGAAGCAGAACACGCCAAAGTAAGTATTCGTAATGCAAGACGTGATGCGCTACAGGAACTTAAAAAATTAGAGCTTTCTGAAGACGTACTCAAAAAAGAGGAAGAAGACGTACAAACGCTCACCAACACCTTTTCTAAGAAAGTTGAAGAATATTTAAAAGTGAAAGAAACAGATATAATGAAGGTTTAATTCACTTAGTACAATTTTAATAATCGTTAAAACACTCTTAAAAAGAGTGTTTTTTTATACAATAAAACTAAATTGCGTCACTATTTGACAATTACAGCGTCATTTAGTATATAAACATATAGATAATGAAAAAACAATTCATAGTATTCTTTTTAGTAGCGTTTCCATATATTTTGACAGCACAAGAAACCCTAAAAGGTGTTGTTGTAGATAATCAAAATACGCCATTACCATTTGCTAATGTTTATGTAGATAGCAAACACGGCACAATGACCAATGTAGATGGTTTGTTTACGCTCCATTTAAAACACCAACCAAAGGCTGTTTATGTATCTTATGTAGGTTTTAAACATAAAACAATAACTGATTTTTCTAAAGCCTATTACACCATTAAACTCGAAGCAAATACCAATTCGATTCAAGAAGTTGTCCTTGTTGCCAAAGAAAACTCTGCATTGAAATATATACGTGGTGCTATTGCTAATAAGCAAGACAATGATATAAAAAGCCTTGATTATTACAACTATGATAGTTATCAAAAACTAGTAGTAACCGCCAATCCTGACTCTATTCATTCATCTATTGATACGTTGTATATTACTAAAGATGGTAAGAAAAAAATGGTGCTAGATTCCACAAATTACCAAATGAAAAAAGATTTGTTACGCTCTCATCTTTATCTTACCGAAAAAGCAAGTGAAGTCAAATACAAACGTCATATTGGACGAAAAGAAACAGTTTTAGCAAGTAGAATGGCAGGGTTTAAACAACCTGTTTATGAACTTTTTGCAGTCAATTTTCAATCGTTTTCATTTTATGAAGACACCTATACTATTATTGGTAATAAATATACCAATCCTATTACCAAAAAAGGCTTAAAAACCTATAATTATAAAATATTAGATACTATAACACAGGGAAAAGACAGTATCTTTTTAATTCATTTTAAACAAAAAGCAAGCATAAAACCCAAGGGAATAGAAGGTTTGTTGTACATAGAAAATAAGCATTTTGCGCTTACTAAAGCTGTAGCAGAACACAAAGGAGTTGTTAATATTGCTGCTTCTCAAATTTTTAAATATCATAGCAATGAAGCTGTTTGGTTTCCTGAATCTATGCAATTATTACTTAATAAAGGAGATGGTAAAGGTGCTGACTCTTTTATGAACGGTATGGTTTATTTTGGATCTTCAACTATGGATTCTATAAAAGCAAAAGATAGTACGTATGTTGCACATAGAAAAACCGCTAACCATAATAATGCGCAACTTTATATGCGCATCAAAACCAAAAATTTCAATATCAAACTCAACGAACCATTAAAAGTGAAAAATGTATCCAATAGTATCGAGTTTGATGACAATGCAGCTAATAGAGATGAAAAATTTTGGAATAAATACCGTACCGATTCCATTACAAATCGTGGAGAAGAAACGTATGTGGTTATGGATAGTATTATTAAAACTGATGGCATAGAGAAGAAACTTAACCTTGGACGAAAAGTATTAAAAGGATATTTTCCTATTAAGTATTTTGATATTAACCTTAATCAGTTAATTAATTTTAATCAATATGAAGGTTTTCGCTTAGGAATTGGTGGTAAAACCAGTGAAAATATTTCACGAAAATTTAATATTGACGCTTATACATCTTATGGTTTTAAAAACGAAAAACTCAATTATCATTTAGGATTGAACAAACGGCTGAATAAACAAACCAATTCATGGATGGGTGTGAGTTATACTGATGATGTCCACGCTATTGATAATACAATCTTTATTACAGATAAACAACGTTTGTTTATTCAGGATTTAAGTTTTTTGAACAATCGCTTTTTTTATAATGATAAAACATTGGGATTATACATCAAACACGACCTTAAATCGAATGTAATGACACGATTAGAGGTCGATTTTTCTAAAATAGAAAACACCATTCCTTATGCCTATAATTCTAGTACAACAAATGTGAACGGACAATACAATCTTGCTTTAGCAAAATTTGGTGTGCAGTGGAATCCATTTTCGACCTATATGAACACGCCTAATGGAAAAATTACCTTAAAAAACAGCTATCCTAAAGCAACATTTCAATTAACAAAAAGTATTGGTAATTCTGATTTTGATTTTACTAAATTTGAAGTAAAAGTACTAGAGCAATTAAAATTTGCTTTAGGAACCACAGATTTCACTTTTATGCTAGGTGTTTCTAGTGGCGAATTACCAATAACACATCTTTTTGGAGGAAAGGGAAATATAGGAGTTGGAAAAGTGTTTCCTAATAGTTTTAATATCGCAGGATTTTCAAAATTTGAAACGATGGAAAAAGCACAGTATTTTGCCGATCAATACTCTTTTTTTCAGTTGAGACATACCTTTAAAAGATTTAAAATAGCCAAAAAAATTCATCCTGAAATGAGTATTTTATACCGTTTTGTTTTGGGAGATATCAAGAACATTAACAATCACACAACAAGTTTAGCAATGCGAAGTATTGTTAATGGTTTTAGCGAAACAGGAATAGAGGTTAATAAAATATTCTTAGGATTAGGTTTGGGAGCATATCATCGTTTGGGCGCAAGCAAAACACCTAATTTTGAACAAAATTTCGCTTTAAAATTAACGTATCGATTGAGTTTTTAAACGGCTATCAAAACTTATAATTCAATTGTAATACATAATAATCTTGGCTTTTACCAAAATTGACATGTAGTTTTTGTGCATCATAAGGCTTTGTAAAAAGGTAAGCTGTTGCCACAGCTATAGTAGCGCCACCTAACACATCCCAAGTATCGTGTTTATTGGCATTAACACGTGACCAAGCGGTATATGCTGCCATAGCATAAGCTACTCTTCCGTATTTCCAACCATAGCGGCGTTGTAGAAAAGCTGCTCCAGAAAAAGCTGCAGAAGTATGTCCTGATGGGAAACTATACGAACCGCCATTTGGACGCGGTTTATTAATAATACGTTTTAGTATAAAAGTAATTGCTGAGGTTGTTAAAACAGTCTTTATAGCCTGTTTTGCGCCTGCTTTATCTTTGATAATTAAGGGTGTTAATATCGCTATACTAGGCAATGCTATTTGGAAGGCATCGCCTACAACTTCAGGTGTTTCACGTTGTGCAAAGCTATTAAAGCTAATCATTAGTGCGAGAATAATTAATTTTGTTTTCATTATTTTTTAGTTTATATCTATTATTGTTCTACCAAAATCACTACAGTTTTTACTGATTAATACGGTGTGTCTATAGTCTTTCAGCTATAAAAGCTAATATTTGCTGTTCCAACCAATTGTTTTTTGCAATACTAAAACTGGTACTAAAACCAACATGTCCTCCATATTTTGTAGCTAGAAAATAAAAATCAGGATTTGTCTTTGCCGCTTCAAAAGGATAACACGACTGATCTAAAAAAGGGTCATCTAAGGCAGAAATTAATAAAGTATTTCTTTTTATTTGCTTTAAAAAAGGCTTAGAACTACATTTAGTCCAATAGTCTTTGGCATCTTTAAAACCGTTTGATGGCGCCGTAAAAGCATCGTCAAAAGCTATAAAATCTGTTGCTTGTGCTATTCGTTCTTTATCCATATTATTAGGAAAACGCGCTAGCTTATCTAATGCTTTTTCTTTTAATGTTTTTAAAAAATTAGCAAGATAAAGTCTTCTAAAAAAACTTGAATTGAGTATCAAAGCAGAGCCTTCAAGATTACAAGGCACAGAAACACCAACAGCTCCTTGAATACAGCTCGGCATTTTATTGGCATACTCACCCATATATTTTAATGTTATATTACCACCAAGACTATAGCCAACGAGATAGATTTTTTCATAACTGTAATTTTTAATTACATGGGCTATTATCTCACTTAAATCTGCTGTTTTCCCACTGTGATAGGAAGCTAGTTTACGATTGGGTTCACCACTACAACTTCTTAAATTCAACGCTATAACATCTATATTTTTTTGGTTTGCTTCTCGTGCTAATGCTTGTATATAATTTGATTTTGAACTCCCTTCTAGTCCGTGAGTTGCTATAATCACGGTTTTAGCTTGCACTGAGGCAATGTCTAGGTCTATAAAATCACCATCATTTAATGTGACGCGTTGGCGCTTATATTGCGTGTTTTCATTATTAAAAAAATAACGAAAAATGGTGTTAAAATGCTGGGTTTTTAAAGCTAAATTGGGTTTAAAGTCTTTAGATAGTAATGGCATTATCGTTTTTTTCCTGCTTGAAATGTTACATTATTTAGTTTATCATTAACAAAAGTATAAATACTTCGCATACGGCTATTTTCTTGTATTTCGAAAATGTTTTTAGCTTTAATTTTACTAGTTTCTTTAAAGATTTTATTCAAAAATTTAGATTTTGGCATGCCAATATACAATCCATGTCCCAATTTAAAACTCCCATTTCGTATCGTACCACCGACTAAAGCTAATTTATTTGTTCTAGGATTGGAATAAATACGTATTATTGAGTTTTTATATTTAAACGTATTGGTCTTTCCGCCACTTTTAGAAATAAGTTTAAAATCATAATCAATAAAGATATTACCATCATAAACACTTCTTTTTAATGGGTTTCCAAGTGCAGTATTACAACACACAGTAACGGTATTTCCTTCAATATATGCGGCACTTTCTTTGGTGGTGTTACTGATATCAATTCCTGCGTGTTTAGGTTTTGTTGTTTCAGCTTGCGCAGCATCTGCTGTATCAACAGCGGCTAGTATCTCTTTTAAAAAGGTATTAAAATTAAAAGATTTTCCTTCGGTTAGCCCTGTGCGGACAATGACCATGTTTTTACTTGGTATTATATATACTTTTTGCCCTTGAAAACCATTAGCCGAATACAAATCACGAGGTACATCGGGTAAAATTCCGCCTTTGTTTAACCAAAAATGTGCGCCATAAATATTATTTGATGTTGGCGTTGGCGTAGCTACATAAGTTGCCCAAGATGGATCAAAGAGTTGTTCGCCATCCCAGTTTCCTTTGTGAAGGTATAATGTGCCAAATTTACCCCAATCACGTGTGTTTGCCCAACCATAAGAAGAATATACATAATTACCTTTCATATCAGCTTCTATAAGCGCAGAATGCATCCCTATTTTGTCTAATAATAATTTATAAGGCAAATCTAAATACTCTTGTTGATTGGCTGTGAAATTATGTAATAAACCGCCTAATAGGTTTGTTGTACCAGAAGAATACACCCAATGTTTGTTGGGTTTGTTCGTAGCTTTTTTTTCTCGTTGCGCTTTTGGCATATCGTGAGCTAAAAACAACATTTTGGTTACATCGCTTATTTTATCATACGATTCATCCCATTCCAGACCGCTATTCATATGAAGTAGATCATTGTATGTTATGTTTGTTCGACTATCATTTTTCCACAACGGAATGCTTGTCTGTTTATTAATATCTATTTTTCCTTGTTTTTGAAGGATTCCATAAAGTGTCCCTAAGATAGATTTGGTCATAGACCAACCAAGTATTGGCGTTTTTTTGTTAAAGCCCTTTGCGTAATATTCTCCTATTATTTTATCATTATACAATACTAATACAGAACGTGTTTTTTTAGTGTTTTCTCCAGGTTTATCAAAAGCATTTAGAACAGCTTTTTCTAATTTTTTGTAATCTACATTGGCAAGTTTTGTTTTATCTTGAGGCAAATCTCCATAAGGATAGGGTTTGGCTATAGGTTTTAAATCACGATGTGGTCTAAGCACTTTTTTAGCAATATCATAAGTATCATCTATAAGTAAAGCACCTAGTCCATCACGATAGATTGCAGTGCGTTTTTTGAATCCAAAAATGGTAGTTTCTACTATTTTTCCATTGGCTTTAATGGTGTTTTTTGCCTTAGGCATGATATCAAAATTATTATCTGTCTGTTTGATATCTGCTGCTTTTCTATTGGTAATATTTATCCAAGAAGCAACACTTTTTGAGGAAAAGCCTGTTACGATATCTAGTTTTGGGTAAATGGTGAAATAAAGTCCTATTAATGCAATAATTAGGAGAACAGCAAGTACTTTTAATAGTTTTTTAAACATAAAATTTTAGTTTTTCCAAAGATAACAAAATCTATTTATAATAAAAATCACTGTGTCTGATAAAATACTTTAGACCGCTTCGCTTAAAGGACAAAATATTTAACTTTCTCGTCACTCCTTACGTTGTTCTGTAGGAATGATAATTACAAGAAAATACAAAAAAAAAGGCTTTCAATTGAAAGCCTTTTTAATTATTAGATTTTTCTTCAATCATGAGATTTCTCACTACGTATCGAAATGACAGATTATAATCTTTTGATTTACCTTGAATTCTGAAAAAATTATTTTTTATCAGTATCTTTTTTAGCTTCTTCTTTTTTCTCCGAAGCATCAGTTTTATCTCCTGCTTCAGCGTTTAATGCTTTGGTTACAGCTTTAGTAACATCTAGTTTTTCATCACCATAAAGAACGCTTGCACCATCACCAGAGTTATAGATATATGTATATCCATTTTTCTTACCGTAGTCTTTGATAAATACTTTTACGTTTTGACTCAATGTATCCATTTTTCCTTGAGCCTCTGCTACAACTTGTTGTTTCTTTTGTTGGAATACTTGTTCAAAATATTGTTGTTTTTGCATTAAAGTTTGGTATTGTTTTTCTGCTTTCTTACGACTCATTTTTTGAGCTTTTTCTTGAAAATCTGCAAATTCTTTTTTCAAAAGACCAGCAATACTATCTACTTCTCTTTGAAGTTTATCATTTTTTGTTTTGAAATCTGCTTCAATAGCTTTGTTTTTGCTGTAGTCTTTCATTAATTGTGTAGAATCTACAAATGCTGTTTTTGCTTGGTTACAAGAAGCTAATGTTCCAATTGCTACTAGTAATACGATTACTTTTTTCATTGTTATTAATTTTTTATTTTTATAAAATTCGTGGGCAAATATAGTAATTAAATTAATCATTTAATTTTAATACTGCCATAAATGCTTGTTGAGGTATTTCTACATTCCCCACTTGGCGCATTCTTTTTTTTCCTTTCTTTTGTTTTTCTAATAATTTACGTTTACGAGAGATATCACCTCCATAACATTTGGCTGTTACATCTTTTCGCAATGCTTTTATGGTTTCTCGCGATATAATTTTAGAACCAATTGCTGCTTGAATAGGAATATCAAATTGTTGTCTTGGTATTAATTGGCGTAATTTTTCACACATTTTTTTACCAATATTATAGGCATTATCTGCGTGAAGTAATGCAGAAAGTGCATCTACAGGCTGACTGTTTAATAAAATATCTACACGAACCAGTTTTGAAGGTCGCATCCCTATTGGATGATAATCAAAAGAAGCATAGCCTTTGGAAACCGTCTTTAAACGGTCATAAAAATCAAAAACAATCTCAGCTAGAGGCATATCAAAACTAAGCTCTACTCTATCTTGTGTTAAATAGGTTTGGTTGGTTATTTCGCCACGTTTTTCAATACAGAGACTCATTACTGGTCCAACAAAATCAGATTTTGTAATTATTGCTGCTTTAATATACGGTTCTTCAACTCTGTTGACACTAGAAGGGTCAGGTAAGTCCGATGGGTTATTTACTAATATCGCATTTTCAGGGTTTTTGTGTGTATAGGCATGATAGGATACATTGGGAACTGTGGTAATAACAGTCATATCAAATTCGCGCTCCAAACGCTCTTGGATAATCTCTAAATGGAGCATTCCTAAGAAACCACAACGAAACCCAAAACCTAAAGCTGCAGAACTCTCTGGTGTATAAACCAAAGAAGCATCGTTTAGTTGTAGTTTTTCCATGGCGTTTCGCAATTCTTCAAAATCATCGTTTTCTATAGGATAAATACCTGCAAAAACCATAGGTTTTACATCTTCAAACCCGTCAATAGGACTTGGTGTTGGGTTAGTGGCGTCTGTTATGGTATCTCCTACTTTTATTTCTACAGCATTTTTGATGCCAGTTATCAAATACCCTACATCTCCTGCTTTGATTTCTTTTTTGGGCTCTTGATTGAGTTTTAATGTTCCTACTTCATCGGCACCATAGATATTTCCTGTTGCCATAAACTGTACTTGCTGATTTTTTTTGATGCTTCCATCAAATATTCTAAAGTAGGTTTCTACACCACGATATGGATTGTAAACAGAATCAAAAATCAATGCTTTAAGTGGCGCGTTTGGGTCTCCTGTTGGAGCAGGAATTCTATTGATTACTGCTTCGAGTATATTGTCAACCCCAAAGCCTGTTTTTCCACTCGCATGGATTACATCTTCAGCATCACAACCTAAAAGGTCTACTATTTCATCTGTTACCTCTTCTGGATTGGCACTTGGTAAATCAACTTTATTTAGTACAGGAATAATTTCTAAATCATTCTCTAAAGCAAGATAAAGGTTTGATATGGTTTGTGCTTGTATGCCTTGTGCAGCATCTACAATGAGTAAAGCTCCTTCGCAAGCAGCAATAGATCGTGAGACTTCATATGAAAAATCAACATGCCCAGGTGTGTCAATAAGATTGATAACGTATTGTTCTCCTTCGAAGGTAAAGTCCATTTGTATGGCATGGCTTTTTATAGTAATACCACGCTCGCGCTCCAAATCCATATTATCTAATAGTTGGGCTTGCTGTTCTCGCTGTGTTACCGTATCGGTAAAATCTAATAAGCGATCTGCCAAAGTACTCTTACCGTGGTCAATATGTGCTATAATACAAAAGTTTCGTATATTTTTCATTTCTTTATTGCTCTTAATCTGCAAATATACGCTATTTATTGCTAGTGTTAAAAAATGATTTTCTAAATATTAATGTCTGCCTAAAATTGTGTTTTTTGCTAAAGGAAAAGCTGTTGTTCATTTTTTTATTATGTCACAATGCTATTATAAACATAAAAAAAACCTTTAATATATACTCTAATTTACGACAAATGATTGCTTATAATTCCTGTCCATTAAGAAGTTTTTTTTTAGTATTTTTGTTTTTCATTCTATACGCATTACATGTACTTAATTTTTGATACTGAAACTACTGGTTTACCAAAAAACTGGAAAGCCCCAATAACTGACACAGACAACTGGCCGCGTTGTGTCCAATTGGCTTGGCAAATCCATGATAACATGGGAAACCTTGTTGCGCAAGAAGATTTTTTGATTCAACCCGAAGGTTACGATATTCCGTATGATTCAGAGCGTATTCACGGTATTTCTACAGCACTAGCTCAAAAAGAAGGTATTCCGCTTAAAGAAGCTTTAACACGATTTAATACTGCTTTAGAAAAAACGGACTTTATTGTTGGTCACAACCTTGGATTTGATGTCAATATAATGGCTTGTGAGTTTTATAGAGCACAAATAGAAACACCGTTAGAAAACATCGCTATACTTGATACCTGTACAGAGCTTACTGCCAATTTATGTCAACTCTCTGGAGGGCGTTATGGTAGATATAAAATGCCAACATTAACAGAGCTTCACGAATTTCTATTTCACCAACCATTTAATGAAGCACACAATGCTACTGCGGATGTTGCAGCTACTACACGCTGTTTTTTAGAATTAATTCGTCAAGAGGTTTATCCTTTAGAAGAACTACAAGCCGAACATAATTATTTTGAACAGTTTCAAGAAAAAAATCCCGAACCTATTCAAGCTATTGACTTAAAACACGTCAATTTAAAAAAAGCAAGTGAAGCGCTCGTAGAAAAACCTGTAGAAAAACCAACTGTTACTGTAGATACTGGATTGTTGGCTGATGTACAGTTTACACACTTACACAACTACAGTCGCTTTTCGGTGTTGCAAAGTACTATAACTATAAGTGATTTAATACAAACTGCAGCTCAAGAAAAAATGCCTGCCGTAGCGCTTACCGACTCTGGAAATATGATGGGTGCTTTTCGTTTTGTTAATGCTGCAGAAAAGCATAATAAAAAAGCACAAGAAATCAATGCTGCATTAGAAGAAGAGGATAAAGAACCTACAGAAACTATAATAAAACCAATTATTGGTATTGCCTTAAATGTTTGTGAAAACCATTTAGACAAAAGCAATAAAGACAATGGGTATCAAATTGTTTTTCTTGCTAAAAACAAAAAAGGCTATCACAATCTAGCCAAAATGTCTTCTATAGCATTTACAGAAGGGTTTTATTACGTGCCACGTATTGATAAAGATATCGTTGCAAAATATAAAGAGGATTTAATAGTCCTTACAGGAAACCTCTACGGAGAAGTCCCTAACAAAATACTTAACCTTGGTACAAACCAAGCAGAAGAAGCTTTAATTTGGTGGAAAGAACAATTTAAAGACGACTTATATATTGAAGTTATGCGGCATCATCAAGAAGATGAAGAACGTGTTAATAGTACTTTAATCGCATTAGCATCTAAACATAATATTAAGCTTGTGGCGAGTAATAGTTGTTATTATATCAAGCAAGAAGATGCAGAAGCACACGATATTTTATTATGCATTAAAGATGCTGAAAAAGTAGCTACACCAATTGGTCGTGGTCGTGGTTATCGTTATGGTTTGCCTAATCAAGAGTATTATTTTAAGAGCGCTTCGGAGATGAAACAATTGTTTCAAGACCTACCAGAAGCTATTACTAATATTCAAGAGATAGTTGATAAAATAACACCTTTTACCTTAGCTCAAAAAGTACTTCTTCCCAAATTTGATATTCCTAAAGAATTTGTAAACCCAGAAGATGAACTAGATGGAAAAAAGCGAGGAGAAAACGCTTATTTAAAAGATCTTGTTTTTGAAGGTGCCAAAAAACGTTATGGTGAACCTCTGACAGAAGAAGTTACAGAACGACTTGATTTCGAATTAGAAATTATAGAAAAAACAGGGTATCCTGGTTATTTTTTGATTGTAGAAGATTTTATTCGCGCAGCTCGTGATATGGGTGTTTCCGTAGGTCCAGGACGTGGTTCTGCAGCAGGTTCAGTTGCTGCATACTGTTTATGGATTACCAACATCGATCCACTTAAATATGACTTGCTTTTTGAGCGTTTCTTAAATCCTGAACGGGTTTCTATGCCTGATATTGATATTGATTTTGATGATGAAGGAAGAGGGCGTGTCATTGATTATGTAATCAATAAATACGGCAAATCTCAAGTAGCGCAAATCATTACTTATGGTACAATGGCAGCCAAATCTTCTATTCGAGACACAGGACGCGCATTAGATTTGCCTTTGGACGAGACAGGAAGAATAGCAGGGCTAATTCCTAATATGAAGCTCAAAAAAATCTTTAATCTCAATGAAAACGAGCTCAAAAAATCATTGCGTCCAGAAGAATATGAAAAAGTAAAAGATTTAATTAATCGCTCAGAAGGCACCGATCTAGAAGCAGAAACAATAAAAAAAGCACGCGTTCTTGAAGGCTCATTGCGTAATGTAGGAACACACGCTTGTGGCGTAATAATCACACCTGATGATATCACCAATCACGTACCTGTTTCTACTGCCAAAGATTCCGAAATGTTTGTTACGCAATTTGATAATGGTGTAGTAGAAAGTGCTGGGCTTTTGAAAATGGACTTTTTAGGATTAAAGACATTAACTTTAATAAAAGACACTATAAAAATTGTCAAAGCACGACATGGTATTGAGCTTGTTCCAGATGATTTTCCTTTAGATGATCCTAAAACATACGAGTTGTTTCAAGAAGGAGCAACTATTGGTGTTTTTCAATATGAATCTGCAGGAATGCAAAAACATTTACAAGCACTCAAACCTACAGATTTTGATGATTTAATTGCTATGAATGCACTCTATCGTCCAGGTCCAATGGAGTACATTCCAAAGTTTATCCGCAGAAAACACGGTGAAGAACCTATAGAATATGATCTCCCAATTATGGAAGGGAGACTTAAGAATACCTACGGAATAACTGTATATCAAGAGCAAGTAATGCTACTATCTCAAGATATTGCTGGTTTTACCAAAGGTCAAGCTGATAAATTGCGTAAAGCGATGGGTAAAAAAATAATGAGTGTGCTCAATGAGATGAAGCCACTCTTTATGAAAAACGGAATGGCAAATGGACATCCTGAAGATAAGCTTGAAAAAATATGGAAAGATTGGGAAGCTTTTGCTTCGTATGCTTTTAATAAATCACATTCTACTTGTTATGCTTATATTGCTTTTCAAACGGCTTATTTAAAAGCACATTATCCTGCAGAATATATGGCTGCTGTATTGTCTAACAATATGCGTGAAATCAAAACGGTTGCCTTTTTTATGGAAGAGTGTAAACGTATGGGAATGCCTGTGCTTTCTCCAGATGTGAATGAATCGTATTACAAATTTGCTGTAAATAACAAAGGGGAAATACGCTTTGGTATGGGAGCTATCAAAAATGTAGGCGAAGGCGCTGTAGCTTCTATAGTAGAAGAGCGTAAAAAAAATGGTTCATATAAGTCTTTATTTGATCTTGTGAAACGGGTGAATCTTCAAGCGGTTAACAAGCGGGCTATAGAAGGTTTGGCGCTTGGTGGTGCTTTTGATTCGTTTACAGATGTACACCGTGCACAGTATTTCAAAGAAGAAAATGGACAGTTGTTTTTAGAACGTGTTTTAAAATTTGGTTCACGCTATCAAGAAAACGAAAATAGTTCGCAACTTTCACTGTTTGGTGATGCTAGCGAAGTACAAATACCAGAACCTCAAGTACCTCCTGCAGAAGAATGGGGAACATTGGAGTTGCTCCGTAGAGAAAAAGAAGTGATAGGTATGTTTGTCTCTGGTCATCCATTGGATGATTATAACTACGAAATAAAACATTTTTGCAATGCACATTTGGGCTATTTATCAGATTTAGAAGCTGTTTTGAATCGGGAACTCCAAGTAGCAGGAATAGTAACTGCTGTTGATCATCGTATTGCAAAAAACGGGAAAGGTTGGTGCATGTTTACTGTAGAAGATTATGAAGCCTCACACGAATTTCGAATTTTTGGAGAAGAATATCTTAAACTTCGCCATTTTCTAGTAATCAATGCCTTTTTATTTATCAAAGTCTTTGTTCGTGAAGGTTGGACAAATAGGGAAACAGGTAAAAAAGGCATGCCTCGCATACAGTATCGCGATATGCAAATACTCCAAGATATCATGGAAAAGTTAGCTAAAAAAATTAGCATAAAGATAGATATTGCCAATTTTGATGCGATACAACTGGATTCATTAAAAGCAATTATTGAATCGCATAAAGGTAATAAAATTTTAGATTTTCTTATTTATGATATCGAAGATAAGATAAAACTAACGATGAAAAGTAAAACAGAAAAACCTGCAATTAATAAAGCATTTTTAGATGCTTTAACAGCTGCAGATTTCACTTTTTTAATACAACGCTAATGCAAGAATATGTTGCCGCCATACCAATAGGCGTTTTTTTGAGCTTTATGATAGGTCCAGTGTTTTTTGTCTTGCTGGAAACAGCTGCTACAAAGAGTATTAAAGAAGCACTACTTTTTGATATTGGAGTGCTATTGGGTGATACTGCCTTTATACTCATTGCCTATTTTTCTTCTTACAAATTATTGATGCAACTCAAAGACAATCCAAAATTGTATTTTTTTGGAGGAGCTATTATGTTTGTTTATGGTGTTTTTTCTTTAGTTCAAACCAAAAAAGAAGGTATTAAAAGCATTAATAATATAACATTAGAACCAAAATCACAAAACTACAAACTCGTTTTAAAAGGTTTTTTATTAAATTTTATGAATATTGGCGTACTTGGTTTTTGGCTAGGAATTCTTATTAATATTGGTCCAAAACTCAATATGGATGGAGCTAAAATAGCACTATTCTTTTTCATTACAATAAGTAGTTATTTTATCACCGATATTGGGAAAGTAACCTTGGCAAAACAATTAAAAAAAAAGCTCACACCATTGCGTATTTTTAAAATTAAGAAAATAGTAGCTTGGATTATTATTATTTTTGGATTGTTTCTAATTATTAAAATATATTTACCTTTAGATAAAATAAAGATACATTTCTAATGTTTTATTAATAGTGATTAGTTTTTATACTAAAAAAAGAATAATTATTACAAAGATAATCAGTTCGTTATGACAAAAAAACATGTTTTTTCGCTTTCAACAAAGTGGTCTTTTCGCTTTTTTCAAGCATTATTTCTTATTATTATAATTATTTCTTGTAATCATACTGAAGAAGCATCTGCTAATAACAAAGCCCTTTGGATTGAAGATGCCTTTCAAAGTATAACTAACGGAACAGTATATCCAAAGATTAAAGCCATAGCTTGGTGGCACGAAAATTTTGACAATTCGTATCTTCGAGTCGCTTCGCTATAATACCACTACTCCTAATAAATATCACAGAAAATGGAATGATTTTAGTCGGAAACAATAACTTATTTTAATAAAAGTGTGATATTTATCAATTTTTTTGAGTTAAAACATTGTGTTTTAAGTTTTTTATAATAGATTTGCGTTTCAAACGTATTTATTAATCTAACATTAAAAACTTAAAGAGATGAAAGTATTAAAAGGACTATTGAGTTTAGCACTAGTATTAGCGCTAACTACAAGTTGTGAAGAAGCAAAAAAAGCTGGTGATGATGCTGCTGATGCTACAAAAGAAGCTGCTGCTAAAGCAGGAGACGCTGCTGCTGATGCTGCTACTAAAGCAGGTGATGCTGCTGCTGATGCTGCTACAAAAGTAGGTGACGCTGCTACTGATGCTGCTGGAAAAGCTGTTGATGGAGCAAAAGAAGCTGCTGGAAAAGCTGTTGATGGAGCAAAAGAAGCTGCTGGAAAAGCTGTTGATGGAGCAAAAGAAGCTACTGGAAAAGCTGTTGATGGAGCAAAAGAAGCTGTAACAAAATAGTTTCAAACACAAGAAAATTTAAAAGAGATACCAAATTTGGTGTCTCTTTTTTTATATCATGAAATTTCATTATTTTATATAGAATTAAGTTTAAATAAAATGTGTATTATGAAACGAAAAATAGCATTATTACGGGGTATAAACGCTGGTGTAAAGCGAAAAGTTATAATGGCTGACCTAAAAACATTATGTCAAAAATTAGGTTGGCACAATGTACAAACTTACATACAAAGTGGAAATATTATTTTTGAATCAAATGCAAATAATACTGGTTTTGATGTGCCTGTTATTGTTATAAACGCTGAAAAACTACAAGCTGAAATGCTGAAAAATCCTTTTTACGCTGATAAAGCTAACAGAAAAGGCTCTATCTGAAATAAAAAAACACTGTTTAATAGTTTATTATTTAAAACAACTGTAAATTTGTAATACTTTCTTCTTTAGATTAATTATTAAAAACACATAATTATTATGAAAACAATTCTAACTATTATTGTACTAAGTATTAGTATAACAATAACAGCACAATCTGTAGATTTATTTATTTTGGCAGGACAATCTAATGCACTAGGGAGACAAGGTGATGCAGCTCAATATCCTGCTGACCCAAACAATTTAGATAGCCAAATACTATTTAATTGGACTGTTCCTAACGGTAGTAATTCTAGTGGTTGGACAACAATGGGACCACAAGATTTAGGACATTATTTTCCTGCAGGACACTTTGGGCCAGAAGTAACTTTTAGTAGAAAATTAAAACAAGCTGGTTATAATCCTGCTGTTTTTAAATATACACAAGGAGCTACAAGTATTTTTGAACACTGGTTAAACCCTGGTCAAGGCGGTTTATATGATAATATGGTAACTGCATTAAATGCTGCTATTACTGATTTAGAAAACCAAGGCTACACAGTAAATATAAGAGGTTTTTTATGGATACAAGGAGAATCAGACTCTAACAGTGACGCCGCTGCCACTGCCTATTCTAATAACTTACCAACACTACTAAACGATTTTAGAAATGCATTAAACCTTCCTGAATTACCTATAATTCTTGGTGTAGATGAACAATTTTTTAATTTGGTAGGGCACGAACGTCATCAAATATTAAACACTCACGAAGATATTGCTTCGAATGATGATACAATTAAATTTACTTCAATGTATGGTTATCCTAAAGCTGATGTGACTCACTTAACTCCAGCAGGAGTAATCACTCACGGAGAAGATTTGTTTGATGCTTTTCAATTATTACTTTCTGAACTACAACCTACAGCTAATTGCACGCTTTCATCAACAGGAAATCATACTTCTTTTGAAAAATCTGCTTGGGGACAATCATTTAAGACTGATTGTTCAGGAATGCTATCAAGCATTACTTTTGATGCTATTTCTCAATTACCTTCTTCAGCCACATTTACACTTTACCATGGCGCTGATTGTAGTGGTACAGTATTAGCAACAAAATCATTAAATACTATAGAAATAGGAAATAACACTATTGATTTAGCTAGTGAATCATTATATATAGATAAAGAGCATTCTTACTATTTTGATATTGTTTCAGATAATGGAGCTACATGGCGAATCAATTTCAATAACCATAATACTGATACAGACACCATTTTCGGTGTTCTACGCTGTACAGCTGATAATGATGCTGCAGCAACCTGCGGAAGAACATTTTTAGATTACGATATGGGCTTTTCTGTTATATTAAATGAAAGAACAGCATGTAATATTTATTCCTCTGGAAGTAGTGTTTCTTTTGAAAAGACATCTTGGGGACAAACATTTTCACCGACTTGTTCAGATATTATTTCTTCAGTTACTTTTAGTGCTGCAAGTGATTTAAATACAGCTTCAACATTTACACTTTACGAAGGAACTGATTGTAATGCTACGGTTTTATATACCAAGTCAATTAATACAATAGTTACAGGTAATAATACGGTTACTATTGATACTCCAATCTCTCTGAATGCAAACAACACATATTATTTTCAAATCGTATCAGATGACAATACTACTTGGCGTATAGCTTATAGTAATACAAATATCATTACAGGTATGTTGGTGTGTACTTCAGATGATAGCACAAGTAATTGTGGAAGAACTTTCCCTAGTTATGATATGAATTGTTCTATAAATATAGGCGAAAGTGCGTGTACTAATATTACTAACTTATATTCTTTTGATTATGATGGTAGAACCTATCATATTATTAAAGATGTAAAAAACTGGGTAGATGCAGCAGCATGTGCTGTAGAAAGAGGAGGTCAATTGGCACGCATAAATGATGTAGCAGAGCAAACAGCTATTTGGAGTGAATTAGCTAATGCTAATATCGATTTAACAAGTACTGTTGCTATTAATGGTGGAGGTGCATCATACATTTGGATAGGAGGAAATGATTTAGCTGCCGAAAGCACTTGGATTTGGGATGGAAATAATGATGGTACAGGAGATCAATTTTGGAGTGGAGATACCAATGGTAATGCCGTGGGTGGTTTGTACTCAAATTGGGGTAATGAACCTGATAATGCAGGAAACCAAGATTGTCTTGGTATAGCACTAACACAATGGCCTTTAAACTCTGGTTCTTTAGGTTCTGCTGGACAATGGAATGACCTTAAAGCAGAAAATTTATTATGTTATATTATAGAGTATCCTACTATACTTAATATAGCTGAAACGGAAGAAGAAAATATAATAATTTATCCAAATCCTGTAAAAAACACATTAAATATTAATACCGAACATAAGGTAGTTGAAATTAATTTAGTTAATATTCAAGGGCAAGTCATCAAAAATATAAAAGCTAATAATATCACAACTATAGATGTTTCTGATATTACAGAAGGAATCTATATATTGCAGCTTAATTTTGAAAACAATCATACAATAACCAAAAAAATTATTAAATAATCAGTTAGTTTATTTGAATTTTTAAAGGCTTATTGAACTGAATAATCAGTTCAATAAGCCTTTTTAAAATGTAGTATTATGAAACGAAAAATAGCATTATTACGTGGTATAAACGTTGGTGGAAAGCGAAAAATTATAATGGCTGACCTAAAAACATTATGTCAAAAATTAGATTGGCACAATGTACAAACTTACATACAAAGCGGAAATATTATTTTTGAATCAAATGCAAATAATACTACATTAGAAAAGGTCTTAGAAAATACCATTAAAGAACAGTATGGTTTTGATGTGCCTGTTATTGTTATAAACGCTGAAAAACTACAAGCTGAAATGCTTAAAAATCCTTTTTACGCTGATAAAGCTAACAGTAAAAGGCTATACATAACTTTCTTAAAAGATAAACCAACAGCAAAGAAGCTTGAGAAAATAGCCAAGTACAATTACGAACCAGATAAGTTTGAATTAATTAATAAATCTATTTTTATCTATTGTGAAGGAAAATATCATTTATCAAAACTAAACACTACTTTTTTTGAGAAAAAACTCGGTGTTATTGCTACAACAAGAAACTGGAAAACAGTTTTAAAATTAGTAATGTTAAGTAAATTGAATTATAATGAATGTTAAAACATTAAAAGAAACGTTAGGAACTATAGATATTTATCTACTTGACCAAGTACTTAAAGATCAAATACTTTCTGACTATAAAATATTAGATGCTGGTTGTGGTTCAGGGCGAAATATGCATTTTTTTATTAAAAATAACTATCAAATCTCTGGAATAGATAATGATGTCAAGAAAATTCAAAAACTTCAGAGAACTTATGGCGAAAATCTTTTTCAAGTTGCTAACCTAGAAGCAATTCCTTTTAAAGAACACACATTTGATTATATTATATGTAATGCTGTATTACATTTTAGCAAAAATGAAGCACAGTTTTTTGGAATGCTATCCGAACTTTTTCGTGTTATAAAACCACAAGGCACTTTGTTTATAAGAATGACCGCTATTTTTGGTGTTGAAAAATATGTAAAAGAAATTGCAAATGGCGTTTATAAACTAGGAGATGGTACTGACCGTTTTTTATTGACACAAAAACTATTAGACCGTTTAGAAACCAGCTATAATATTGAGTTTATAGCGCCCATTAAAACAGTGAATGTAGCTAATAAACGTGCTATGACAACATTAATCATAAAAAAAACCGTTACAATGTAACGGTTTTTTAAAATCTTAAAAAATATATCGCTTAGATTACTTTTACATCTACAGCGTTCATTCCTTTTCTTCCTTCTTTCAAATCAAATTCTACTGCATCTCCTTCACGAACTTCGTCGATTAAACCTGATACGTGTACGAAATACTCTTTGTTTGTGTCGTCTTCAACGATAAATCCAAATCCTTTAGATTCGTTGAAAAATTTTACTGTTCCTTTACTCATTGTAATATTATATTAATTTATTTTGCAAATCTAAAGCTTTATTTGGGATAAAATAATTAATACGCGTATATTTTTAATAATTAATTATTTAAATATCCTAAAAACGACTAAAATAGCACCTTATTCAAACAAATTTCCTTTGTTTTGAGCTTGTTGTAGTTCATAACCTTCGTCTATTAAGAGCTTATTACTATTAGCAGCAGCAACGGCCAGTTGATCACAGCGTTCATTCTGCGGATGATTATTATGTCCTTTTACCCATTGAAAAGAAACTTGATGTTTTGGGTAAATTTTTAAAAACCGTTTCCATAAATCAGCATTTTTTTTGCCTTTAAAATCTTTTTTTACCCAATTAAACACCCATTTTTTACTTACAGCATCTACTACATACTTTGAATCTGTAGTCACTAATACTGTACAGGCTCGTTTTAACTGTTCAAGCGCAACAATAACCGCAAGGAGTTCCATTCTGTTATTTGTAGTAAGCTTATAGCCTTGTGAAAACACTTTGGTGTAGTTTGTTTTTGGATATTCCATCACAATACCATAACCTCCTTTACCGGGGTTTCCTAAGCAGGAACCATCGGTATAAATATAAATTTCGTATTCCAAATTATTAATTTTCTAATGCTGCAATAGCAGGCAACGTTTTTCCTTCAAGCATTTCTAGTAATGCACCGCCACCGGTTGATATATAACTCACCGCATTTGCCAAACCAAAAAGCTCAACTGCAGCAACAGAATCACCGCCTCCAACCAACGAAAAAGCACCATTTTCAGTAGCATCAGCTATGGCATTTGCCAATTCTCTTGTACCGTTTCTAAAATGAGTCATTTCAAAAACACCCATTGGACCATTCCAAAGTATGGTTTGATTGGCAAGTGCCACATAAGCAAAACCAACTTGTGTTTTTGGACCGATATCTAAGCCCATCCAACCATCTGGTATAGCGCCTATAGGTACTATTTGTCTTTCGGCATCATTATCAAAATGTGTTGCCACAACGGTATCTACAGGTAGATGAATGCGTGTGTTGTTAGCTTTTGCTTCTTCCAAAATAGCTAAAGCCAAATCCATTTGATCATCTTCACAAAGCGAGTCGCCTATTTTTCCTCCTTGTGCTTTTACAAAGGTATATGCCATACCACCACCAATAATGATATTATCAACTTTTTGGATAAGATTGCGTATTACACCTATTTTTGAAGATATTTTTGCACCACCGATAACGGCAAGGATGGGTTTTTGACCTTGCTCAAGGACTTGTCCAATAGCTTTTATTTCGTTTGCTAATAAATAACCTGCTGCTTTTTGTTGTTCAAAAAACGGTGCTACAATTGTAGTTGATGCATGCGCGCGATGTGCTGTTCCAAAGGCATCATTGACATAACAATCGCCTAGATTGGCTAATTGTTTAGCAAAAGAAACATCACCAGCTTTTTCTGCTTTGTGAAAGCGTAAATTTTCTAACAAAAGCACTTCTCCTGCTTGGAGTTGAGCTGCTTTTTCTTCGGCTTCTTTGCCAATACAGTCAGCAGCAAACAAAGGTGTAATACCGAGCGTTTCAGTAAGTACTGGGATAATTTGTGCCAACGAAAACTGCTTATCTACTCCTTTTGGGCGCCCAAGATGTGACATCAAAATCACCGCACCACCATCGTTTATTATTTTTTCAACTGTTGCTTTAGCACGCACAATACGTGTGTTGTCTGTTACCTTTCCTGCAGTGTCTAATGGTACATTAAAATCTACACGAACAAGGACTTTTTTATCTTTATAATTAAAATCGTCTACCGTTTTTATCATTTCTTTATTTTTAAGGTAAAATTACATTTATTTTGTGTGTTATCCTAAAGCATACTATTTAAAACTGTTGTTTTTTCTTTTTTCTTTCAGTGAAGCGGTCTAGGATTTTTTCTTAATGAAATAATCAATAAAACACCTTTTAACCCTTTAATACACTTGTTATTTAACGTTTATTTCTATTTTTTTAGACAAAAAAAACAGTATTTTTGTACATCTTTAAATATGAATAAAATGAAACTCGATAAAATACTTAAATCACTCTATAGTACACGTGTAATGGCGGTTGCTGTTATGCTATATGCGGTTGCTATGGCGCTTGCCACATTTATAGAAAATGATTTTGGAACACCAACTGCAAAAATACTGATATATAATAGTAAGTGGTTCGAATTTTTAATGCTATTACTAGTTGTCAATTTTATTGGAAATATGTTTAAATACCGTTTGTTTCGAAAAGAAAAATGGCCTGTATTGTTATTTCATTTAGCATTTGTTTTTATTCTTTTTGCTGCAGGAATTACACGCTATTTTGGTTATGAAGGAATGATGCGTATTCGAGAAGGAGAAACCGAAAACACCATATTATCTAACACAACAGCTATTGATGTAGTAGTAGACGATGATAGCTATCAAAAAACATTTAGCAAAGAAGTGTTATTTGGTTACGTACCTAAATTTTTTGCTTCGCATAATAGCTATCATTTATCAAAAACGTTTAATACCGAAAACACTCCTAAAACACCATTTGAAGTTCAGTTAATACGCTATACACCAAATGCAAAAAAAATATTTGTTCCAGATACTAAAGCTGCTGAATACTTACACCTTGTAGAATCAAGTAGTGGCTCACGTAATGATGTTTTTATCAAATCAGGAGAGCTTAAGATGATTAATAATGTACTTATTAGTTTTAATAAAAATACCAAAGGCGCTATTAATATAACAAGTAATGCTACGCAACAAACATTGACTTCTCCCTTTGATGGTGATTATATGGAAATGCGTACACAGAAGCATTTTCCTATAAAAAAAGATAGTATTATGCCTTTACAATTACTAAAATTACATAATTTTTCTGGTTTTCGCTTTGTGATTAAAGCCATTGCAAGAGGACAAGTGAAAACCGTTGTAGCAAGCAAAAAAGAATCAAAAATGTATCCCGAAGATGAACTTGTTTTTGAGGTAAGTAGTGGCGATAAACATGAGCAAGTTAGCGTTTATGGTGCCAAAAACGTAATTAATCCACCAAAGCATATTCGTCTTGGGAAGCTGAACTTCAATATTAGTTATGGTTCAAAAGAATTACCGCTTCCTTTTGGTATCAAACTCCGTGATTTTGAATTGAAGAAAAATCCAGGTTCTATGAGCCCTTCTTCTTTTGCTAGTGAAGTGACGGTTGTTGACAAAGGCAAGTCTTTTGATTATCGTATCTATATGAATCATGTGTTGGACTACAAAGGCTTTCGCTTTTTTCAAGCCTCATTTGATCCTGATGAAAAAGGAACAATACTCTCTGTCAATCACGATTATTGGGGTTCTAAACTTACTTACTTAGGTTATTTACTTATGGGAATAGGTATGTTTTTTAGTATGTTCTGGAAAGGAACTCGTTTTCAAAAACTATCTGAAAAATTAAATGCTATTTCAAAAAAGAAAATTGCGAGTATATTACTGCTTTTACTAACTGTTAGTAGTTTTGGGCAAGATATTAAAGATTTTACTATATCAAAAGCACATGCCGAAAAGTTTGGGCGACTCCAAATAGAAGATTATCAAGGGCGTGTTAAGCCCATGAATACCTACGCGCTAGAAATACTACGAAAAGTAGCCAAAAAAGATAAATACAAAGGGCTTACAGCAGAACAGGTACTGCTTTCTGCGCAATTATTTCCTCACGAATGGGCAAAAGAACCTATTATAAAAGTTAAAATGCCTTACGCTCTAGGAAGTCAATTGAGCAATTTACTTAAGATAAAAGACAAACGCGCTGCATTGATTCATTTCTTTAACAAAAAAGGGCATTATATTATTCAAAAAGAAGTAACTGCTATTTATCGTAAAAAAACAACAGAACATACTGCTAGTGATAAAGCTTTGGTAGATTTAGATGAACAATCCAATGTGTGGCTCAATGCATTAGAAGGAAATGTAATGCGTATTTATCCTACACCAAATGACCCAACAAACACATGGTACACAGGACCATCTAATGGTGAATATGTTAGTAAGGACACGATGATACTTAAGATGCATTATATCTATTTAAATGCGTTGAAAAACGCTGTTAAATCTAATGATTATACAGCTGCAGATAACTATTTAGATTTAATAAAAGAGTATCAGAAAAACACAGGAAAAGAAGTTTATCTCAGTAAAGAACAAGTAGATTTAGAATTGAAATACAATAAATTAGATATCTTTTTTAAAGCCATGTTTTATTTCATGCTTGTTGGATTTATCTTGTTGTTTTTTACTTTTTTAGATTTATTTAAACCCAATAAAAAATGGATTAAATTAATTTTAAATACCTTAGTAGGTTTTACAATCATTGGTGTCTTAATACTTGCTTATGGTTTAGGCTTGCGCTGGTATGTTTCTGGACATGCGCCTTGGAGTAATGGTTACGAAGCAACAGTTTTTGTAGCATTTGTATTAACAGTAGCAGGATTAATATTTGGCTTGAAACGCAATAAATTTATTATCACCGCAGCAGTATTATTTGCCTCATTTTTATTAGGTATAGCAACTTTGTCAATGATGAACCCTCAGATAACACCGCTTGTTCCTGTACTGAAATCATATTGGTTAAAAATACACGTAGCTATAATCACAGGTAGTTATGCCTTTTTAGGTTTGAGTGCGCTTTTAGGATTTGTCAATTTACTATTATACATTTTAAGAAATCAAGCAAATAAAAAACGATTTAACCTTCAAATAAATGAATTAACTTATGTTAGTGAACTGACTATGACAGTAGGTTTGTACATGCTCTCTATTGGCACATTTTTAGGCGGTGTTTGGGCAAGTGAAAGTTGGGGGAGATATTGGTCTTGGGATCCAAAAGAAGTGTGGTCTTTGATATCAATGATGGTATATATCTTTATCCTTCATATGCGTTTGATACCAGGTTTACAAGGTAAATTTGCTTTTAACTTTGCAAGTATTATCGCTATAGGAACGCTTATAATGACTTTTTTTGGTGTCAACTATTACTTAGCAGGAATGCACTCTTATGCCAAAGGCGACCCAATACCTGTTCCTGTATGGATATATTATTTTGTAGGTTTTATAGTTGTGTTTTCTATTGTAGCGTATAGCAGGTACAAGAAGTTGAAAAAATAGAGTTAAAAAACCACGAAGACTATATTTTTCGCAAAGCTGGTGAACATACTGTGAAATTGACAATATTGGTACAGAAAATTTTTATAAGTTTAAACAAATGGCTGCAATGGGAACATTGGACTCAAATTTTTTCAGTGACCCAAATCAGCGAAGGAAAAAAAGGAATAATGTGGACAATTATCGGGTTATCCGTGACGATGTTTGCTCATATCATTGTTAAAAGCGTTATTATGTTGGCGTATACGTAATTTACCTTTCGGATCCGCTAAAGGTAAACAGGGATATTATCCTAAAGTACGCTTTCTTATCTTTCCAATGCTAGTTTAGCACTAAAAGTATCAAAAAACCCGCAATATTACTGTTCACATTGCGGGTTTGTAATATTATAAAATAATTTTTATCTTAAATCAAAATTTGAATGACCTGCTAACTTTCCATCAATAAATGATCGTACTGTATATTTTCCTGCTTTCATTGTGTTTTTATCTACTTTGACAACTGCAATAATATTACGATCTACGTTTACATAGTCAAACACGTTTTCAGCACTATATTTTATAGTGTTTTCATCTGCTAGTGTTATTTCTCCTTTAGAAGAAATTATTTTTCCTGTAGGATCTATAACTTGAACATACGCTTTTTTCTCTCCTTTATCTGCTATTGGATTCGCTATGATTGTATACGAAATTTTCAACAAATCTGTTTTTCTTGCTTTGTCAGTAGCTTTGAACTTACCATTACCACGTTCACGCATTATTTCTGTTTTAATTTTAGAAATATTTAGTTTTGAACCTTTTAACACTTTATCAGATAATACACTATTTTCATTAGCAATTGAATCTTTCAAAAGACGTGTTATTTCAAGGTTTGTTTTTGTACTATCGAGTGCTATATTTAAACCTGCATTAGCTTGATTTAAAGAGTCATTCAAAAAGAACAAGCGTTGATTCTGTTTACGTAAAGTTGCTAATTGACGTTTGTATTTTTTAATAGCACTATAATCATTAGCTTTTGTTTTTTTAAGTTCTTCTTTTATTGTAAGAAGAGTTTCTTTAGCAGATTCTAAATCACTTTTCATAGCTGTATTTCCTTCAAGTGCAAGGTTGTATTGAGCTTCCATCTCATCAAGACTTTGTTTTATTTCTAATTTTTCTCTTGCAAAATTTTTCTCTTGAGTTTTTAATTTTTTACTTGTAGTTGTGTAATAGTAGCCAAAACCTGTAGCTAGTAATAGTAATAAAGCAATCAACACTTTATTGATATCATTTTTTTTGTTTTTTTGTTTCATAATAATATTTTTTGATATGTGTATTTATACAACGTTTTATTTTATTTTTTATTATCCTTTATTGAGAAATAATGTCATGAGCTATAGTTTGTGTGCCATTATTCCATAAGGTAAGGATATCTGTAGCTACTTGAGCACCACTTCCCATAGCTATAGGTAGTTGGCTACGCCACCCTGCAAGTACGCCTGCTACATATATACCTTCAGTTACTAAATGGTTTTTGTTTTTAAGTTGAATTTTATTTTTTTCTGGTACAAATCCTTGATGAGGTACAATATAATCTTGTAAGCCTTCAATATCAAAATTAGCCGTTTTTACTGCTATTACAAGTGTTTTTACTTTGTATTCATTTTTATTCGTTTTTACTGTAAAATTCCCAGCTTCGCCCGTTATTTCAATTACTTTTTCTTTTTCTATCTGTTCAATATCTGGGTAGGTATTCTCAAGCTGTTCTTTTCCTTCTTTTAGAATGGTTCCACCAATAGTTCCAGGTTTAATACCTAAAACATTATTGAGCAGCGCTGCATTTAAGTCAGCGTTGCGCTGATGCATGATAATACCAATTGCTTTATCTGCTACAAAAGGTTTTTTTAAGGCTGAGCCAAGTACTAAAGCACAAGAGATACCTGCAGGACCTCCACCAATAATGAGTAAATCAAATGATTTCATTTTTTATTTTATTTTAAATAATTAGGTTGCAAAGTTATAATTTTATATTAAACCTTGAATAGTAGTAATCAATAATTTTAATAAAAAAAACCTCTTTACGTTACATAAAGAGGTTTTTTTCTAAATTTAGAATAGCACTTATTTTAAATCATACCAATTGATATTTTTTAAATTGGCTCTTCTAGTTGCTTTTGGCATAGGATAATTAGTAGTAAGATAATCAACAATTATTTTTTGATTTTCTCCTAAGTCCCATAAACCTTGCGTTTTTTGCATCCATTTTATGGTTTCATTCCAGCGTTCTTCATTCATGCGGTTCATCATAACAATATCAGCTGAGTGACAAACAGTACATGTGTGTGCAACAACTAACACACCTTTACCATCTTTTAAACCTGTACGCACATGAATACCATCTACAATTTTATCGTCATCAGAAACTTTTTTAGTTTCTGTAGCATCTTTTTTCTTATCTGAATCACAAGAGTAAAAACCTATACTTGCAAAAAGTAATAAAAAAAGATAGATTATTTTCGTATATTTTTTCATTTATTTAATTTTTACTGCAATTCTGTGACATGCATTATTCAAATATCCTTTAGGATTCCATCCTGGTACTAACATTGGTTGTGATTTACCTTTTGAATCTGTAGCTTTAGCCCAAATTTCGTAATATCCTTTTTTAGGGAATTTAATGTCAGCAGAAAAATGCTGCCAAGCCAATCTATTTACAGGTTTTTCTAGTTTACACGTTTGCCAAGTCGCACCAAAATCAATAGATACTTGCATTTTTGAAACTTGTAAGTCTCCTGCCCAAGCATGACCATTAATTTTTAAAGTTTGTCCCTCTTTTAAGGTAGCACCACTTTTCGGATAAGTTATTAAAGATTTAACTGGCATAGACTCTATAATAGCCATATCTTCTTCTTTAACCTTTGTACCAGGGGCAACAGGGTGTTTAGGCATTCTGTAAGCATGACCCCCCATTTTTTTACCATCATGAACAATATTTCTGATACTGATTCTTTTCAACCATTTTCCAGATGCAGAAGCTGGCCAGCCTCCATTAACCATACGTAATGGATATCCATGTGCTAAAGGAATGTCTTCTCCATTCATTTTAAATGCAATTAAAGCTTCATCTTCCATTGCTTTTGCAACAGGAACACCTCTTGAGATTGCTTCTTTTTTTGGATCTCTACTTAAGTGCATATCTGCAGAATGATAAGCTACATACACAGCATCACCTTTTACTCCTACATCTGCAAGAAGATCTTTTAAACGAACACCTGTCCATTCTGCACATTGTACAGCACCGATTGTCCATTGGTTTCCTTTTGCAGGTGGATTGTACTCACTTCTACCGTTACCACCACATTCTAATGTTAATTGGTATGTGTGTTGTTTAAATTTAGTTTTTAAATCTTTAAGTGTGTACGTTTTTGTTGTTTTTGCAGACTCTCCATCAATAGTCAACACCCATTTATCAGCGTCAATTTTTTCAGGAATCAATCCATTATTTCTAATAAACATGTATTTACTAGGGGTGATTCTATCGTTTAACAAATGTGCTTTAGCTTCGATATTCCATGGTCTTTTGTTCAAAACTGTCATATCATTGTCTAAGCCAAACATTTTAAACGGATCATTTTCTGCGTTTAATAAAGGTTCATAACCTTCAGGCATGTTGCTACCAAACACAACATTTGTACCTGCTAAAACAGCCAAAGAACTTAATGCTGTTTTACTAATAAATTGTCTTCTTTTCATTTTTGATTTGAGTTAATTAGTTATTAAATTTCCCCAAATATATAAATAAATATGATAATTATCATAATTTATTAACAATTTTTCTTTCTTGTTGAAACAAACCATCTAATAATTATCTTAGATTCCAATAAAAACTTTATATTAAACCTTGAATATTACTTGTAAATAATTTTACTGCAATCGCCAAAAGTATTACTCCAAACACTTTTCGTATTACAGCAATTCCTCCTTTTCCAATAAATTTTTCGATGCGGCGAGAAGATTTTAATACCAAATAAACAAATACTATATTTAGAATAATAGCAATTACAATATTAATACTTGCGTATTCTGCCCGCAAAGAAAGAATAGAAGTCATCGATCCAGCTCCAGCAATTAAAGGAAATGCTAAAGGCACAACACTAGCGGTTTCTGGAGCATCTTCTTTATAAAGTTGTATGCCTAAAATCATTTCTAAAGCTAGAAATAATAACACAAAAGAACCTGCTACCGCGAACGAGTTAACATCAATACCAATTAAGGCTAAAATTTCTTTTCCTATAAAAAGAAAAACAATCATAATAAGTCCTGCTACTATTGAAGCTTTTTCAGATTGAATATGACCAACCTTATTTCTTAAGTCAATAATAATTGGGATACTCCCAATAATATCTATTACAGCAAACAAAATCATAGTTGCAGTAATTATTTCTTTAATACTAATTCCCATTTTTTATTTAATTTATAGTGTTTTTAAAATTGGCGCAAATGTATCTATTTATATCAAAAAACAAAGGTTAAATTTATGTAAATTTTTTTAGAAAATAATTATTTAATATGTTAAATATTAATACGTTATAAAAATAACTAAAAACATAGAACTTTAATTCAATAAAAATAAGCCTCAAAAAAGCGATATGAATCTTTTTTAGCCATTAAAAAAATGTATTTTTGCCTTATGTTTCAATTAGGAAAAACGTTAATATCAGAAGAAATCATCGAAAAGGATTTTGTGTGCAATCTAAGTGCTTGTAAAGGTGCTTGTTGTATTGCTGGTGATGCTGGTGCTCCAGTTGCCGATGATGAAATCGAGATAATGAAAACTATTTATCCCGAAGTAAAACCATTTTTAAGACCCGAAGGAATAGAAGCTATAGAAGCTCAAGGTATTTATACTACTAATGCAGATGGTGAGCACGAAACACCACTTATAAATGGAGAAGACTGTGCTTATGTTATTTTTGATGGAAATAAAACTGCACTTTGTGCTATAGAAGAAGCTTACAATCAAGGTGTTATTTCTTGGAAAAAACCTGTTTCATGCCATTTATACCCTATCCGAGTGCGTGATTATAGTGAGTTTTCTGGAGTTAATTATGACCGTTGGCCTATTTGTGATGACGCTTGTTCCCTTGGTAAAGAACTTCAAGTTCCTATATACAAATTTGTAAAACAAGCGTTGATTCGCAAATTTGGAGAAGATTGGTATACTGAACTCGAAGAAGTAGCCAAAAGTATGGGAAAATAACGCGTATAATGAAACACCATCATTATTCTTGCTACAAACCACCAGGATATTTAAGCCAATTTATATATGAAGGTAAACGAAAAGGAAGCAAGAAACTTCTTGGAGAACTTTATGATTTTGCTCCAAAAACAATGGCTATTGGACGTCTAGATGAAGCGTCTGAAGGTTTGCTCCTTCTTACCACTGATGGAAAAATAAGCGAGGTCATACGTTCTAGTAAATATCAAAAAGAATATTATGTACAATTGGATGGAAAAATCACCTCTCAAGCCATTGAACAGTTAAAAAAAGGGGTTATCATAGGGTTTTCTGGTAAAAAATACCAGACAAAAACTTGTGACGTAAAACAACTTATTACTTTAGATCCTTATCCAATAAAAACTCGAAAAGTACGATCGGATAGTAAAAGAGGTACTTCTTGGATTAGTATCACAATCACAGAGGGTAAATTCAGGCAAGTTCGCAAAATGACTGCTGCAGTAGGATTTCCTACCTTAAGGTTGGTTAGAGTACGAATAGGTACTGTTGCGTTAACACAAAATAGTGGCGAGGTAAAAACGTATAAAAGTTTAATCTAATAGCGCAACAACACGTGCTGGAGCCGCAGAAGCTCCAACTATTTTTAGTGGAAAAACTGCCACTTTAAAACCTGAATATGGTAAAGCATCCAAATTAACCAACTGCTCCATATGCCAATATTCTTTTTCTCGTCCAACAAGATGCGCTTCCCAAAACAATTCTGGATTATTTGTTTTTTTGGCTTGTTCAATTAAAAACGGTAATGGTAAATCCCATCCCCAAGCATCAATACCCATTATTTTGACACCTTTGTCAATCAGCCAATGTGTGGCTGCTGCACTCATACCTGTACCAATTTTATGAAAGTTTTTTGTACCGTTATATTTATCTCGTCCTGTTTTTATAAGAACAATCATATTGGGTTTTATTTCTAAATTGTTTTGTTCTAAAAATTGTTGCATATCATTAACCGTAATCGCATCAAAATCAGCTTTGTGTTTCATATCAATCACTAAACCATCGGCAAAACATAAATCTAAGGGAATTTTATCAATAGTTTTTGATTTTTTACCATTGGTCATTGGTGCATAATGCCAAGGCGCATCAATATGTGTAGTACTGTGAACGCCCATTTTTGTAATCGTATCATCAGCCCATCCTACAAATTTTTTTGGAAAAAGTCTAAACGGCAAGCCTAAAAAACGCAATAACCATTTGGCTTTATGATGCGGTTTGTGTTTTATTTTAACACGCATAAACCAAGGGTCTTGCTTATTGAATTGTATGGGTTTTGAAAGGTCTATTATTTTCATAGAATAAAGATACTGTTTTTTATGATATTTCTAAGTTAATAAACTGATAATAATAATTATCATATACTTGTAAAGCTGTGGTATTTTGGTTTATTTTGCCACTACAAACGAGCAATTAAAACATGTACAATTCCTATTTAAAAAAACGATGCAAACTACAAAAATAGTAAATGGGCTAAATGATCTCATCGGTAATACGCCTTTATTAAAATTAAAAAACATAAGAAAAGATTGGGAATTATATCTAAAATTAGAGTTTTTTAACCCAGCAGGGAGCTTTAAAGATAGAACGGCTCGTGCATTAATTAATGCAGCCGAACAATCTGGGAAACTAAAAAAGGGAATGCATCTATTTGAATCTTCCTCAGGAAACACAGCCAAAGCACTCGCTATGATTGCAGCTGCACGAGGTTATAATTTTACTGCCATAGTAGATACTCATGCGCCAGCAGATAAACTTAATGCTATTCGTGCTTATGGAGGTTATTTACATTTTTGTGCCGACACTAGTGAAGATGGTGGACACTTAGTAGATGTAAGAAGGCGAGCGGCTGCAACATTAGCAAATGAAACAGGAGGAATTAACCTCGATCAATATGATAACCCTGATAACCCGCAAGGGTTTTATAATTCATTAGGCCCAGAAATACATGAGTTAGTTCCTGATGCAAATTATATAATAGGAACTATTGGAACTGGTAGTTCGCTATCTGGCACAGGGCGCTATCTGAAAGAAAAAAACGAAAACATTAACATTATTGCACTTGAACCTCAAGGTTCTAGTCATTTTTCTCCACATGGACATGGTTATTTTATTTCTGGGCCAGGATATCCTGCAGGAGCTATTTTGCCAAAAAATATAGATTCAAGTCTTTTTGATCATCATGATTATGTTTCAGATATGGAAGCTTTTAATACAATGCGTTTTTTTGCACGTGAGCATGGTTTGTTAGTTGGTGATTCTAGTGGAATGCTGTTGTATTATGCTATGAAGTTTATAAAAGCATCTGAAATTTCTGCTAAACCAAAAAAAATGGTATTAATTATAGGAGATGGTGGTGCAAGTTATCTATCTCATGCTTTTAATGATACTTGGATGATTGAAAACGAATTACTTAATAAAAAAATAATACATGAGTTACGTACATTTTATCCAAAAAACATGGCGGCGCTCATAAAAAATGAGTAAGTATTTTTATTATCCAAACAAAAACAAGACAACAATAGGAACAAGCAAACCTAATAAAGCTATTTTTCACCCTGTTTTTTTGAAGCTGTTCTTGCCTGCTGGCATCAATAGACCTGTGATAGCGATAAGGATTAAAGAAACTGCAAAACCATCGGAATACAACACCCAAAAATCATTAGTAAACTTGTGTAAAAACTTAGTATGACCTATAATTGGTGTTTTTCTTCGGTATTCTATTTCGCCTAATCCCATAACGTTGGTATAAATGCAGTAATGGTTTAAGGATGCACTTACATTTGATTGTAAAAGTAATAAATATTTTTGGAATTTTTCAAAATTCCGAAATTATTTAGAGTTTAAATTTTGAGAATGTTTATGGACTTTCTAAGTACAAAACTAACTTTGGGTTTAAAAACTAAGCCATTATTGACATTTATACACTGTTCTAAGGCGTTTTTAATTTTTATTCAACCGTTTTGCTTACGTTAATATCTTTCCGTTGTTATTTTTGTTTTTCCTTTCATTTTTCTGGAGTTCAATTTGGATTTTCTTTTTACAATACTTTGCGTTTTGATTGGTTGTTCCATTAGTGACACGTTTCAGTTATTTTTTTGCGTTTTGCTTGGTTGTTCCGTTAGTATAACACGTTTCAGTTATTTTTTTTCTGCGTTTTGCGTGGTTTATTCCGTTAGTAACACGTTTCAGTTTTTTCCGTTTTGCTTGGTTATTCCGTTAGTAACACGTTTCAGTTATTTTTTTCTGCGTTCAGATTGGTTATTCCGTTAGTAGCACGTTTCAATTTTTCTGCGCTTTGTTTGGTTATTCCGTTAGTAACACGTTTTAGTTATTTTTTTGCGTTTTTCTTGGTTTTTTACGTTTTGAATTATAAAAAATAGAGTAGAAGGTGAGCGATTTTTTTTTATGACTTAGAACAAGTCTAAATCAACAATAGTATTGTCTTTATAAAACATTCTTAATTTATTGCCACGTATTCTATTGCCTAAATATTTGGCTTTATTGTAGTGTTTTTTAGCAAATAATGCGATTTGTTTTTTAGTTTTAAACTGACTTTTATCTACAGGAACAGGAATTTTAAACTCCTTTGTTTCATAAGTATAATTGGTAGGTAAATCCCAAGTATTACGATGATTGTTTAGTATTCCTGAAAAGGCAAAAGAAATGATTAAACCCACATAAAAATAAGCAAGATTTCTATGAATGATTCTTTTATTTGGTAATTTCATTAAAGTAAAATGGATTACAATAGTACTAATAATTTAAGACCAAAGCAAAAACTCAAAACAGCAACATTTCAATAGCTTTGTACTATGAATTTAAGTTGTACTTTTCCCCTACAATAACCGCTTTTAGTTTGGATTTTTCATCTTCAAAACAGTTATGTAATCTTTTTATAGGTTCGCCTAAGGGTTCATCTGATAAGTCATAAGTGCCATAATGCATTGGTATAAATAGTTTCCCTTTTAAATCGTTAAAAATTTGATAGGCTTCTTCTGGTGTTGTATGCGATTGTTTCATTATAAAAGCAGGAGAATAAGCACCTATTGGCAATAAACAAATATCAATTTCACCAAATTCGGAATGGATTTCTTTAAATATTTTATCGTCATAAGCAGTATCACCACTAAAAAATAGTTTGATATCTTTAGTCTTTATTAGAAAACTTCCCCATAACACTTTGTTAAAATCAAAAGCACCTCTTCTTCCCCAATGTTTTGCAGGTAAAAAGGTAATTTCTATAGCATCGGTTTTATATTTTTGATACCAACCAGCTTCTTGTGTTTTGGCTGTACTGATTTTGTTTTTTTCTAGTATTTTTTTAAAATTTAAAGTGGTTAGTATTGCTACATTTGGATTTGTTTTTACGAGTTCTTTAATAGATTTAACATCAAAATGATCTCTATGGTCGTGTGATAGTAGAATATAATCTATATTGGTTAATGTTTCTATTTTACAAGGCAATTGTACCTGTCTTTTGGCTGTTGGAATATCATTAAAACAAGGGTCTGTTAGTATTGTTTTTCCGTTTAGCGTGATTAAAAAAGAGGAATGTCCTAGCCAGATTATAGTATCTGTTGTTTTTGAAAATGTATCAAAAAAACACGTTTCAAGTTTAAAGGTGTCTTGTTTTTTTTCTTCTCGCTGTGGGTTTTTACTAAATTTCCATTTAAAAACATCTAAAAACAATGGTTTTTCAGGGATACTGCTATTATGAAATTCGCCGTTAATCACCATATTCCCCTTCCATCCTTTTTTGATGATTGGTAGGTTTGGGTTTGATTGGTATGTGATGGGTTTTGTCATATTTTTTGTTATTTGATACGTAATAAATCATTTCATCTAATAGAATTGTAATTAATTTACCTTTTTATAACTTACAACTGCTAAAGTATTCATTACAATAGAAAAAATAATAATACGTGTTAACTGTGGTAAAACATCTTTAAAACCAGAACCTTTGAGCATTACCATTCGTATAACCTCAATAAAATAACGTATTGGATTGTATTCTGTTATTTTTTGAGCCCAAGAAGGCATACTTTCTATTGGAGTAAACAAACCGCTCATTAAAATAAAAATGACTACAAAAAACCAAGCAATAAACATAGCTTGTTGTTGTGTTTCTGTGAAATTGGAAATAAAAAAACCAAAGCCTAAAAAAACCAAAATATAGATGGAAGCAAATAGTAAAATTACCGCAGGATTACCAACAATGGGAACATTAAAAGCAATTCGTCCAATATTCATTCCTAAAAATAGCAAGAAAATACCAATAACCCAAAAAGGAAATAATTTTCCTATAATAAATTGGTATTTTTTAATTGGTGTTACATTAATTTGTTCTAATGTTCCTATTTCTTTTTCACGCACAATATTCATTCCAGACAAGAAAAAGGTAACCATAGTTATAAGTAGTACAATAATACCAGGAACCATATAGATTTTGTAATCTAAATTTTGATTATACCAAAAGGAAGGTTTTACTACAACTTGCTTTAAGCCTTTTCCAAAAGGTACTACAGGCATTAATTTAGCTCTAATATTTGTATTAAATTTTTGAATAATCTGATTGACATAACTATTTTCAATACCAGCTATTGCTCCATTTATAGCATTAACTTGAATAGAAAGAGAACTTTCTTTATCTTTGATAAGGTCTTTTTCAAAATCTGTTGGTATTTCTAATAAAACAGCAGCTTTGCCTTGTTGAATAGCATCTAACCCCAATTTTGAAGCAGGAAAATCAGCGGTAACTACAAAATATGGCGATGCTTGAAATTTGCTTATCAATTCTCGCGAAAAAGTAGATTTATCGTGATCTACGTAAGCCATTTTTATTTTTTTAATATCAAAAGTAGCTGCATTTGATAGTATTAATATTTGTAAAATAGGCATTATAAAAATGATGGGTAACATCCCTTTATTTCTAAAAATTTGCTTGAATTCTTTTTGTATGATGAATAATATGGTTTTCATTTTGTAGTTGTAAGTTAAAAGTTCTTAGAGTTAAAAGTTAGTAGCATTTGGTTGTTTTGGGATTTTATTCTAATCGGATTTTATATTTTTTGATACTTAAAGCAATAAAAAACACCGTCATTCCTAATAATATAAGAGTTTCTTTCCAAAAATATTTAAAACCAACACCTTTGAGCATTATATTTTTTAAAATGATGTTAAACCACGTTGCTGGAACAATTTTGCTTGCAACTTGCATTGGTAAAGGCATACTTGCTATAGGAAAAATAAAACCTGATAAAATAATAACAGGCAATAGCAATCCCATAAGCGAAATCATCATTGCTGTTTGTTGTGTACTTGATATTGTTGATATCAAAACTCCTAGAGATAAGGCACTTAAAATAAATAAAATTGTTTCTAAAGCCAATAAAATATAACTCCCTACGATAGGAACACCAAACACAAAATAGCCTAAAAGTAAGATTGCAATGGCGTTAATAATAGATAAAAAGATATATGGAAACACTTTTCCTAAAATAACCTGAAAAGGTTTTAATGGCGAAACTAATAGAATTTCCATAGTACCTAACTCTTTCTCTTTGGTAATGGAAATAGAAGTCATCATAGCAGAAACGAGCATCAAAATAACTGTCATAACGCCAGGAACAAACATAAAAACACTTTTCAATTCAGGATTATACAACAAACGTGTTGTTGGTTTAATTTGATATGGAATAGCTGTGTTTTTATTAATGTTAATCTGCAATTTTTTAAGCATTGTACTAATGTAATTAACAATAGTAATAGCTGTATTTGGCTCGGTTGCATCGGTAATAACCTGAATATTGGCTTTATCTTCTTTGATTAGATTTTTAGCAAAATCAGGTTCAAAGACTAAAACTGCTTTTATATGTCCTTTTTTAAAGCTTTTTTCAATATCTTTTTGATTGTAAATAAGCTGTTTAACATCAAAATAATTGGAAGCTGTAATGTTTTGAATAAACTCTTGACTTTTTTCATCTTTTGCTTTATCAAAAATGGCAATATTCACATTATTAATTTCATTGGTTATTGCAAAACCAAACAACATAATCTGGACTATTGGCATACCAAATAAGATAAATAAAGAGCGTTTGTCTCTAAAAATATGGTAAAATTCTTTTTTTATAAATCCTTTAAATCTTTTCATTATTTTGAGTTATAAGTTTGTAAAGTAAACTTGTTACTTTTTTAATGTTATATACTTTGATTAAACTTGTTGGTAATTTTCATATTTGTATTTGAGTTAAAAGTTTTTAAAGTGTAAATTGTACATCTTATTTATGTTACTTTCTACTTTCTCACCCTCTCGCTAATTTTAAAAATACCTCATTCATACTATCAACTTTATAGATTTCTTTTAATTTTTTTGGAGTGTCTAAGGCTTCTATTTTACCTGAAACCATTATCGATACTCGATCACAATATTCCGCTTCATCCATATAGTGTGTGGTTACAAAAATGGTGGTTCCTTGGTGTGCTTTTTCGTAAATCATTTCCCAAAATTGACGTCTTGTTATTGGATCAACACCACCAGTTGGTTCATCTAAAAACACAATTTTTGGTTCGTGAATGAGTGCAATGGAAAAAGCTAGTTTTTGTTTAATTCCCAAAGGCAACGAACCAACCAATGTTTTGCCTAAATTTTCTATTTCTAAATACTGTAATAACGCTTTGGTTTTTTGTTTAATTACTTTTCGGGTTAAACCATAAATTCCACCAAAAAAAGTAATATTTTCATTAACCGTTAAATCATCGTATAAAGCAAATTTTTGACTCATATAACCAATACTTTTTTTAATCTTTTCAGGGTTTTTAAACACATCAAAACCTGCTACATTTGCGTCACCACTTGTTGGTTTTGAAACACCAATAAGCATTTTCATTGCAGTCGTTTTTCCTGCACCATTAGCACCTAAAAACCCAAATATTTCTCCTTTTTTTACTTCAAAAGAAATTTTGTTTACCGCAAAGAAATCACCGTATTGTTTGGTTAAATTTTTTACTTGAATAATGTTGTTCATGTTTTTGTTAGTTATGAGTTCTTAAAGTTGAAAGTTTGTAAAGTGATATTAAAGTTGAAAATTGTAGGTCTTATTTATATTACTTTCCACCTACTGCATCAAATCCATAAATACATCTTCAATAGTAGGTTTTGTTTGGGATATTTCTATATTTTCGTTTCCTTTTTCTTGTAAATACGTTATTAATTCTTCTTTATTAAAATTGTCATTGTTATCTATATAATGAATAAATTCGCCAAAAGGAAAAACACTATAACTATTAGGATAATTTTTTAAATCTGTTATTAATTTATAGGTTTCTTTGGCGTTGACATTATAGATTTTTCTATTGAATTTATTGGTAATATTCATTGGTGTATCGATATCTAAAATTTCACCTTTATCTATCAAAGCAATTCTGTCGCATAGTTCGGCTTCATCCATATAAGGTGTTGAAACCAGAATGGTAATTCCTTTTTTTTGCAATTTTTTAAGCATTTGCCAAAATTCCTGACGTGAAACTGCATCTACTCCTGTTGTTGGTTCATCGAGAAATAATACTTTTGGTTTGTGAATTAAAGCACAACTCAAAGCTAATTTTTGTTTCATTCCTCCACTTAAATCACCAGCTTTTCTGTTTTTAAAAGGTGCTATTTGCTCATAAATATCTTTGATTAAATCGTAATTTGCTTCGACTGTTGTTCCAAAAATGGTTGCAAAAAATTCTAAATTCTCTTGGATAGTTAAATCCATATACAAAGAAAATTTTCCAGGCATATAACCAACGTGATTTCTAATATCTTTATAATTTGCTAACACGTCATATTGAGCAACGGTTGCAGTTCCTTCATCAGCAATTAACAAGGTAGTTAATATACGAAATAGTGTTGTTTTCCCTGCTCCATCAGAGCCAATTAAACCGAATAGTTCGTTTTTCTTAACATTAAAACTTACGTTTTTTAAGGCTTGTGTATCGCCAAATGATTTTGATATGTTTTGTATTGTTATGCTCATTATTGTTATGAGTTTATAAAGTTAAAAGTTTGTAAAGTTGAAAGTTCTTAAAGTTGCATAAGTATGGTTGTAAGTGGTTTATTTAATGCTTTTGATTAAGCCTGATAGTAATTTTGATATTTCTAATGATAAATTATAAAATATTTTAAATTGTTCATCGGTTATTTTATTCAATTCTTTTGCTAAATACAACATTGAACGTACTTCTCCACAAGAACCTTTAGCTACAAATAAGAAATAAGTAAACTCTTTGTTTGATTTTCGTTCAAAACCTTCGGTAATATTGTTCATTATAGAAACAGACGCTCTTTCTATCTGATTTTTGAAACCAAAATCACGAGTTTCTTTAAAAGTATTATAAATTGCAATTGTAAGTTCTTTACTTTTTTGCCAAGAAATAATATCTTCAAATCTGTTAATTTTCATTTGTTATGAGTTTATTAAGTTATAAGTTCTTAAAGTTGAAAGTTCATAAAGTGATATTAAATTTGTAAATTGTAGGTCTTATATATATTACTTTCCACTTTCCACTTTCCACTTTCCACTTTCCACTTTCTACTTTCTACTCCGTAATCCACATTTCCGCAGGCATTCCAACTTTTATTGCGCCGTCATTTTTTACTTTTACTTTTATGGCATAAACCAAGTTGACACGTTCTTCTTTGGTTTGAATAATTTTTGGTGTGAATTCAGCTTCTGATGCAATCCAACTTACTTTACCTTGATAATCTTTTTGACCATCTGCTTTATCAATTTTTATGGTTACGGTATCGCCAATTTTAATATTTGCCAATTGCTTTTCAGAAATATATCCTTTAAAATCCATTGTAGCTAAGTCTGCTATTTTATATAAAGGTCTTCCAAAAGAAGTAATTTCATTCACTTCGGCATATTTTGTTAAAATCGTTCCGTTAGTAGGGTTTTTTAGAATTGCTTTTTGAATTTGTTCATCAATTACTTCAATTTGCGCGTTTATAGGATTTACCCCTTTTAACACCGGTTTATCTTGAGATTTTGCTGCGCTGATTTGCTCTTTAATTACAGTAATTCTATCATTAATATCGTCTAATTGTTTTTGAGTTCCTGCATTTTCGCTAATTAGATTTTCTATACGTGTTTTATTGCGATAAGCGCTTTGTAATTGTGCTTTTAACACCTTTACTTGCGAGGTAATTGTTTTCGATTTTGAATAAACCACCGTTTTTGAAGCTAATAATTGCGCCTTTTTTAAATGTAACGGAATGGTATCAATCACTGCTACTAAATCGCCTTTTTTAAGCGTTTGCCCTTCATCTACATTAAATTGTACTAATTTTCCGTTGGCTTCTGCTGAAATGGTTGTTTCTGTAGCTTCAAAATTTCCGTAAGCATCTGCTCTTTCGCTTTGTTTTTTACACGAAAAAAGTGTAAAAACAATTCCGATAATAATTATTTTTAGTTTCATTTTATTATTTTTTATTTCCTATTAATGTATTGTAATTTACTTTAGCTAATTGTAATTGTATTTGATGTGTTTTGCGTAAAATTTCAGCTTCGTTAAGATTGCTCAATTCCGTTACATAAGTCGATGCTGTGATGACACCATTTTTAAGTTGTGATGCAACGGTTTTAAGTACTTTCTTACGTAAATTAATGATGTTATTATCACTGTTTACCGTACTTTCTAAACGCTCAATTGAAGCTTTTTGTTTGTCTAAAGCAATTTTTGTTTGTAATTCAAAAACTTCTTTCTGATTGTCAATAAACGCCTTGTTTAATACTACTTTTTCTTTTTGTTTTTTGCTCACATTCCAATCAAAAGGGTTCCATTGTAGTTTTAAACCAACAATATAATAAGGTTGCAAACTATTGTCTAACATATTTAGCGCTGGATTTCCCACACCACCTTGTGCAAAACCGACTAATTTTGGTGCGTTTTTATGATCAAATATTTTGCTATTATTGGTTATTTCTTCTTTTTTTAAAGCAAATAACTCCAATTCTGGACGTTTCAATTCCGTTGTTAAAACTTCTGGAATTATTGATTTATCAAAGTTTGCTTTGGTAACATCTTGCTGAATTAGACTTGAAATAGTTTGTTTTAAAGCTAATATTTGATTGCTATTATCGGCTATTTTTTGGGCTACTTTTAAACGTTCTGCTTCTAAAATAGCATCTTGCGATGGCAACAAAACACCGTATTTTATACCTGTTTTCACTTCTTTAAGTTTGGCTTCTAAAAGGCTTAATTTGTCTTTTAATAAAACTTCTTTTTCTTGTAATAACAATACTGAATAATACAACTGATTAAGTTGCATTCTGTTTTGATACACATTGACTTCTAAAACTTTTTTCTTTGATAAATTGCTGTTTTTTTTAGCGTTTATTGTTGCTTTAAGCAAACCACCATCATAAATTAATTGATTGACATTGGCATAAGCTTTATATTGTAATAAATTTGGTTTTTCAATGGCAATATTAGGCAATTGAATAGGCAAACTGGTTACATCTGACAATAAATTGCCTTGCGCCACCAAATTAAAAGCAGGTTTCTTTTTGTTTTTTAAAACCGCAACATCAAGTGCGTTTTGTTGGTCTATAGTTGCTGCTTGTTTGAGTAATGGATGATTTTTATCCAACAGTTGATAGCAATCTTGCAGACTGATACTTTGCTGCGCAAAAACCGTATTTCCGACCAAGAATAATAGTATAAATAGTCTTTTCATTTTAGTTTGTTTTATTATTAATTGTAAATTTTGCAACCAAAGCAAATAGTGTAGTGATGCTTAATCTAAAAATTAAAGCACCATAAGTATCTGCTTTGTGAATGCCTCCATTAGCTATAAAATTATTGAAGGTAAAAAAAGTTATTAGTAATGCTAAAACCGCCAAACCAAGCAAAAATGCTGTCCATTTTTTTGATTTTAGAAATCCGTAAGCAGCAGTGATATACGCTATTCCACAAAAGAAATTGACCCAAATCACAAAAGGTGTGTAGCCTGCATTTTTTTCTCGCATTCCGAATAGATCTAACAATATGGTACTTGTTAAAAACATGGTTAACAAGCCAAAAGCGGTTAAGACTGTTGCTGGCACGTATTTTGTTAGTTTCATTTTAGTTTTAGATTTCTCGGCGCTCCTTTGGTCGCTTTGTCGAAAGGACATTATGGCTTCTTTATTAATTCTACTCAAAAAAATTATTGAATTTTTTAAATTTATTTATTAAAGTTTGTTGTTCCTTTTTTGCAGCATCTATTGTTTTTGCCGCAATCATATTGTGCATATTTCCTTCTATATTATGAAAGAATTTTTGAATTTGTCCAAAAGTTTTATCATCATATGTTTTATCTAATAAAATCTTTTTAGTATTAGAAAACACATCTTTACCTAATTGGTTATATGCTGTTACATCATTAGATTTAAAATTATTTAATTGTTCGTTGATTGTTGCTATAACTTTTTTAGAATTGTCATTCAACTGCCATTTTTTACCATCATTCAAGGCTAATTTACCGTGATTTTCTTTATGCATTTTTGGCATATTTCCAAAATCTATTTCATAAAGTGTTTCAGCTATTAGTTGTAAATCAGCATCAGAGACTGTTATCTTAGGCATTAAATTAAATTTTCTAACAGCGCCAGGCATCATCACTTTATCTTCTGAGGGGCTTTTTACCCAAGTTTTTATAGCAGTAACAAATGCTTCTTTTTTTGGATAACTTGGTTTATAATGTTCTTGTACACGTAGCATTGGTGGAGCAATCATTTGCCCTCTTTTAGAAGGATCTGGTTTTTCCATATGACAAACAAAACAGTTTGTTTTCATAAGCTCATAACCTTTTGGATTGATCTTGGTTTCTTGTGCAGTTTCTTGCTGTACTTGTGTTGTTTTTGTATCCTCTTTTTTATTATTACTACAGTTTAATAATAAAAGGCTTGTAAACGCAATTATAATAATGGTTACTTTTTTCATTATGATTTATTTTTAGGTGATTATGAATTTAAATTTTCTAAAATATACTCCGCATTACCATAAGTACCAGAACTTGCAGCGTGACGCACAATTTTGATAACGGCTATAATCTCTTCTTTAGTAGCGCCTTGACTTATAGCAGCATTATATTGTGCTTTAATACAGGCTTGGTTGTTTGTTGCAAGTGCTGCTGAAAGGTAAATTAACGTTTTTATTTTTTGTTCAAATGGTGATTTTGGATCATACATACTATCTGCTGATGAAGCTCTTTGAACTGCCAAGCTTTCTGGGAATAAAGCTGCTATATGTTCAATAGATTTTGGCATTCCATCACCAAATTTCTCTTTCATTGCATTAACCATTTGTTGTGTTTCGTCTACTTTGTTCATAATTTTAATATTTAATTGCATTTATAATAAAATCAGCTACATACTTTTTGCGCTGAGTGATGATTTCATCGTATTGTTTGTTGTTTTTATCCAGAATTACTGTCATTAGCGGTTTGGTAATGATAGGAAATACACAAAGCGAAATAACGTCTAAAAATAGTTGTTCTGCACTAATGGGTTTTATTTCTTTATTTTGGATAAGTATTGCTATTTCTTCTCTTAATTTATCTCTTACAGAAACATCAAAATTATGATCTAAAGTGGTTTTTAAAATTTCGGGGTTTCTACGTAATTCATTAATAATAAACAAGGGAATATAGCTGTGTTTACTTATAAATGTGATATATTTATCCGTGAAATTGCGAATTTTATCAAATAAATGTTCCTCAGTATTGATAATCTCCACCACTTTTGGAGCCATTAAATTAATAGCCGATTTAAAAACAGCTTCAAATAATTTTTGTTTGCTTCTATAATAATAATGCAACATCGCTTTATTTATACCTGCTTTATCTGCAATTTCTTGCATACGCGCGCCTTCCATTCCTTTGTGTTGAAAAATGTCTTTGGCTGCATCTAAAATCAGTGCTTCGGTATTATTTTCTTTGTTTTTTGTCATTTGGTTTAATTAAATAGTTTAACCGCTTGGTTGACAAAAGTAATACAAATATATTTAGGAACACTTATTTTGCTAATATGTTATAGTGATTTTAGTTACATAACAATTTAACATATTAATTATAAGAGTTTTGTGAGTAGTAATTTCAAATCATTTGGTTCAATTTTAAAAGAAATTGTAGCATTGTAAAACGAAAAAACATCGTGCTATAAGAAATAAAAAATATTAAGTTTGAAAAAGACATCCAATATAAGACGTAAAACCACTTTCAATAAAAGGTGAGTGAAAAGACATTTTGTAAAAGAGAAAGTTTTATAATTAAGGATGCAGGGTAATTTATTAAAAGTTGAAAGCTAAAGAATTTTAGTATAGTTTTAAAATTTACTAATTATAAATAAAATTTATTTTAAACAGGCTTAAATATAGATTTATTTTATTTTATTAATTAATTTTAAAGGGTTCTATTTAAAATAAAATAAAATAAGAATATAATGACACTCGTTTAATTAAAAAACACGCTTAAAACCACTTTAAAATGCGTTTTTTAATTTATTTATGCTTAAAAACATAAATATGTGAAGAATAATTCGTTTTTTTGAAAGCTTTTAGGTTTGAAAGTAATCCGATGTAAAAAGCACGTAGCGGATTTGATTTTCCTGTTTTATTTTTTTCACTTAATAAAGAAACATAAAACGAATCAAATTTCATAGGTTTAATAGCTACTAATTCAAATTTGTATTTACTAAATAAGTTTTGAATGCTTTTTTTAGAAAAATGCCAAAGATGACGAGGCACATCATAAGCTGCCCAAAATGCTTTGTAGTATTGCGCATCGTAACTTTGATAATTAGGTACTGCTATAATTAAACGACCATTTGGTTTGAGTAGTTTTTTTAGCTGTGAAATATACGTGTCTAAATCGGCTACATGCTCCAAAACATGCCAAAGCGTAATGACATCATAGGTGTTTTGTTGCACATCTTCTAAAATAGTAGCTATTGATAGTTGTAGTTTTTTGTTTGCTAAATCACGAGCATTTGCATTGGGTTCTACACCTGCAACGTTCCAGTTATTATTTCGACACTGTTTCAAAAAATCTCCTGTACCACAACCAATATCTAAAAGTGTGTTTTCTTGCGTTTGGAAACTATTAATCAATTTTAACTTTTGGTTTAAAGTGTGTTTTTTAACGCTTTGATATATTTTATCAAACAACGATTTATTGGCGTCTGTATGTGAAATATAAGTTTCACTTTGGTAATAAGCTGCTAGATTTTCTGCTTTTGGTTGCGGATTGGTAACGAGTAGTTGATTTTTAGAGTCTATTTTTAATTCAAATATTTTGTTAGAAACCATGTAATCTTGACATTTTAAATACGGTTTAAGTTCCGTTTGATCAATTGGTGAGTTTGTGATTTCTTGCATTGGATAAAAAAATTAGATAAAAAAACGTGTTCCACGTGGAACAAAGATAGTAATAAAGTTGGAAGTCTGAGGTTAATTACAAACTTGAATTTATATTTTTCATTCTTAGTAGTGTGCGATAAAGACTAAAAACTAGCGCCCCATATGAACCAAAATAACAGACACATCGGAAGGAGAAACACCAGAAATACGACTGGCTTGCGAAATCGTTTTTGGTTTAATTTTTGTTAATTTTTGGCGCGCCTCAATAGAAATAGATTTCATACTATTATAATCTATATAATCAGGAATAAGAATGTTTTCTAAACGGGTTAGTTTGGCTGCACTGTTTTTTTCTTTCTCAATATAACCAGCATATTTCACTTGTATTTCGGTTTGTTCTTCCACGCCTTTATCAATATTGTGTTTTAGAATAAAGTCTGTTACACCTGGAAATTGTTTTATATCTTCAAAAGACAATTGTGGACGAGCAGCAAGTTTATACATCTTCATAGATTGTGAAACCGTAGCAGAATTATTACGTTCTAAAATAGGATTAATATACGCTGGTTTGATACTTGTTTCTTTTAAGAATTGAACAAACAAATCTGTTTTTTCTTGTTTTTCCAAAACCTTATTCATACGTTCTTGAGAAGCTAAACCAAGTTCAAAACCTCTTGGTGTAAGTCTTAAATCAGCATTATCTTGGCGTAATAAAATACGATATTCTGCACGAGAAGTAAACATACGATATGGCTCTTCTGTACCTTTGGTAATTAAATCATCTATTAAAACACCAATATAGGCTTCATTACGCTTTAGTATAAAAGGTTCTTTATTTTGCACTTTTAATGCAGCATTTATACCAGCCATTAAACCTTGAGCAGCGGCTTCTTCATAACCAGTAGTTCCGTTAATTTGACCAGCAAAATACAAATTAGAAACGCGTTTGGTTTCTAAAGTATGTTGCAGTTGTGTCGGTGGGAAAAAATCATACTCTATAGCATAACCAAAACGAAAGAATTTGACATTTTCAAAACCTGCTACTTGGCGCAAAGCGCTAGCTTGAACATCTTCTGGTAGCGAAGTAGAAAAACCATTAACATAAACTTCATTGGTCTCCCACCCTTCTGGTTCTATAAAAAGTTGGTGTCTGTTTTTGGTAGCAAAACGATCTATTTTATCTTCTATGCTTGGGCAATATCGAGGTCCAATACTCTGTATTCTTCCTGTGAACATCGGTGAACGATCAAAGCCTTCTCGTAGTAAATCATGCACTTCTTGAGATGTATGTGTGAGGTAACAAGGCACTTGTTTGGTAAGTGGTTTTGTTGTGTCTGAATACGAAAATTTAGCTGGGTTTTCATCGCCGGGTTGTGGTATCATTTTTGAAAAATCTAATGAACGAGCATCAACACGCGGTGGTGTTCCTGTTTTCATTCTCCCTGCTTCAAAACCTTTTTTAATTAAATCTTCTGTAATACCAATGGATGCACTTTCTCCTGCTCTACCACCGCCAAAAGTTTTTTCGCCAATATGAATAGTACCATTTAAAAAAGTTCCAGCTGTGATGATAACTGTTGTAGCAAAAATTTCTATACCAAGATTTGTACGCACTCCTACTACGGTATCATCTTTAAAAATAAGTCCATTTACAGCATCTTGATAAAGGTCTAAATTAGCTGTGTTTTCAAGCGACAAACGCCAAGCTTCTGCAAAACGCATGCGGTCAGACTGGGCTCTTGGACTCCACATAGCAGGTCCTTTAGATTTATTAAGCATCTTGAATTGAATAGCTGTCTTGTCGGTAATAATAGCACTTTGCCCTCCAAGGGCATCGATTTCACGAAGTATTTGACCTTTTGCAATACCTCCCATAGCAGGATTACAACTCATTTGCGCAATGTTTTGCAAACTCATAGTTATCAATAATGTTTGAACTCCAAGATTTGCCGCCGCTGCTGCCGCTTCACTTCCTGCATGTCCTCCTCCGACAACTATTACATCATATTTTTGAAAAATCATATCGTAAAAAATAACGTTCCACGTGGAACAATTAAGTAGTGTTCCACGTGGAACATTTAAAATTTAGGTCGCAAAGATAGATAATAATCTTCTTTTGAGCGCATTATAACAATATCTTCTTCTTCCTTATCTTTATAACCACAGTAATGCAAAATACCGTGGATAATGACGCGATGTAATTCATCTAAAAAAGAGACATTAAACGTATTTGCGTTTTCTTTTATTCTATCTATAGAGAGAAACATTTCTCCAGAAATAAGCTTGCCAAGTGTATAGTCAAAAGAGATAATATCAGTGTAAAAATTATGTTGTAAATATTTTTTATTGATGACTAATAATGCTTCATCATCTAAAAAAGTATATTGTAAATCTCCTGTTTTAAAACCTTCTTTTTGGATTGCATCAGTTATCCATTGCGCAATTGATTCTTGATTATCGAGTGTAAAATTTGTTTCTGAAAAAAAACTAATCATGGCTTTTGTTTTTAAAATACGTGTTTACTTTTTGTTTATACTCTTGCTGCAAAGGTAGCGGCTTTCTGTTTAACAACTCATCTTGTTGAAAGTATTTAAGAATGGTCTTTATATCTGGAATAGCACTATTATTATAGTTTTTTGTGTTCGTTATAGCTTTACGCTTATCTTCTTTTCCTTGGGTAAAACTAGCGTTTTGAAGCTTTAATAATTCGTGTTTTAAACTTTGCATTTTTTCTAAAACAGCATTTGAAAAACCTTTATACAATAGTTCTTTTTCTATTTCGTCCATCTTTTTAATAAGCTGATTGGATTGTATGCCATTCTTTTGTAAGAGCAATTTTAATTGATTTTTGAGTTCTTGCTGTTGTTGATAAATCTTAAACATTTCGCCATTCATCTCGTCAGAATCATTTGGGTTAGTGCCGCCTTTTTGTTTCCCGTCTTTTCCCTCTTTTGGCTTCCCGCCTTCTTGGCTTTCACCGCCCTCTTTTGGTTTAGTTCCTTGCTTGCCAGACTTTCCGTTTTTACCAGATTTGGGTTTCATGCCTTGCTGCATTTTCTTAGAAAGTTCACCTTGCTTTTTTATAATATCTTGAAGCGAAAAACCGCCTGGTTTAGAACAAGAACCCTTGCCCATCATTGGTGGTGGAGGATTTTGAGCAGCATCTAACATTTGACTCAATAGATAAGCTAAATCATTGGCATAAGTAACTGTATATTGCTGCTGTACTTGTGCCTGATTCATTTGGTTATCAGCCAATACTTCTAAAGATTTTTTAAGGTTGTAATGGATGTCTTCAATCTTATCTGTAATACGACTAGATATTTTTGGTTGACGCAATGCTAAAGCAAATAAACTATCATCTATAAATTGAAAATAATTTTGAAGGCGATGTTGTTTTTTGAGGTATTTAGCAAAGCTTGCGTGTTTGTAATTAATACTCGAAAAACGATTCATTAGCGCTTCTTGATCCAATGAAAAAGTAACTAAATTTTCTAATATTTGACGAAGTGTTTCGATGTCTTCTGGATTCATTTCTTCGCCAGAAGAACCTCCAGAAGAAGCCATAGAAGCAGCTTGCATTTTCTGACTCATTTGCTTCATTTTTTTGGCAGCACTTTTTTGACTAGACTTAGCTTGTTCAGATTTTGGAGCATTAGATTGTTGCGATTGTTCCATGTCTTTTTGCGCATTATCCATGTCTTTTTTTACTTCTTCTTCACCTTTTTTTGAATCAGGTTTTTTGATAGGATGTTTTAAATCTTTGTTTTGTTTGTCTAAATCTGAAA
>JALSVQ010000090.1 GCA_027073495.1 Flavobacteriaceae bacterium
CACTAAAAGATATTGAGTTAATTCTAGTAAATGATGGTTCAAAAGATGGTTCAGCTCAAATTATTTCGAATTATGCTAAAAAAGACAATCGTATAAAAGTCATTAATCAGAAAAATCTAGGTGTAAGCGCCGCTCGCAATAGCGGTTTACTGCTTGCAAAAGGAAAATTTATTGGTTTTGTAGATGCAGATGATACTATTGAAGCAGATTATTTTGAGCAACTTTATAAGGCTTCAGATTCAATGGATATTGTTGTTTCAAGATTGAATCAAGCTGTTTTGCCACCTAAAATTTTTGATAAAAATGCTATTCAAAAAGAAATAATCCCTAAACTAATACAAGGAGATACACTTAATGCAGTGTGGTTAAATTTGTATAATCGTGATTTTCTGTTCCATTCAAATGTATTGTTTCCAACAAAAGTAACCAATGGAGAAGATCAAGCTTTTAATATGCAAGCTTTTAATATGGCACAAAATGTAAAAAGTATCAACTATAAAGGGTATAATTATAACGAAGTAATGAATTCTGCAACTAACAATTGTAAGGGGAAAAACTATTTTCATCAAGCGTTAGATCATTTTAATAGACCGCTTCCAAAAAATGATTATTATACTGCTGAAGAATTGCTTTTTTTTAAAGAAAAACGTTTTTTTAACACAATTATTTCTTTAGTTCATATTTATGGAAATTGTACTGCTATTCCTTTTGTTAAACGTTTTAATTATATTAAAAAAATACTAAAAAACAATTTGACTCAAACTGTTTTTAAAAATAAAAATTTATATATTGACCAAAATAAGAATCACTACATAAAAGCTATTGTATTTTGCATAGAAAAGCGATTAACCTTAGGTTTATTCCTTTTATTAAAATATAGTTTTATAAAAAATAAATAAATGAAAATAGTATTATTTCATCATGGTGGCAGTGAAAATCACGGAGCAGAAGCAATAATAAGAACAGCTGTTCAGTTGCTCAAAGAAACCTTTGAAAACGGTGAAATAGGCTTGAGTACTACAGTGCTTAAAGAAGATTTGAAAATAGAAAATATTGATTATTTTCATGTTAATGATACTAAAAAAATAAAAAAATACAGTTTAGACTGGTTTAAAATAGTATTTCGAAATAAAATATTGAACGATGCGGATTATGCTTATAGAATACTAAATAAATCATTATTTAAAACAATAGCATCTTACGATGTTTTTATTTCTACAGGAGGAGATAACTATTGTTATGGCGAGCAACCTGCTTTTTACCTTTTTGATAAAATGGTTAAAAAAGCGGGCAAAAAATTAATTCTTTGGGGAGCTTCTATTGGCTCGGATGATTTATCGGATGCTAAGATTAAAGATTTATCACTTTTTGATTTATTGTTAATACGAGAATCGTATTCATCGCAAGTATTGTTAAAGGCAGGTTTAAAAAATCAGCTCGTAGCAGATGGTGCATTTCTTTTGAAAAAAGAAAATGTAACATTACCAAATAATTGGCAAGATGGCAATACCATAGGATTCAACTTTTCTCCTTTGGTTTGGAAAAAAAACAAAGCATCTCATAAAGCGGTAAAAACACTAATTCAATATATACTTGACAAAACGTCGTTTACTATTGCTTTTATTCCCCATGTTATTCAGCCAGAAAATAATGATTATGAAGTTCTAAAAGTTTTTTACGATGAATTCCGACAGACATCACGTGTGCTTTTGTTACCAGATAATTTGAATGCAATGCAATACAAAGGATATATATCAAAGTGCCGATTTTTTATAGAAGCACGTACGCACGCCACTATTGCAGCTTATTCATCTTTAGTTCCAACTATGGTTTTGGGTTACAGTGTCAAATCAAAAGGAATAGCATACGATCTTTTTGGCGAAGAAAAATTAGTGCTAAACCTAGAAGAATTAGCATCAGCAGAAAAATTGATTTCAAAATTTGAAGAATTGTTACACGATGAAGAAATAATAAAAAAACAATTAGAAATCATAATACCATCAATGAGAGTAAAAGGCAAGCTGCCGCTATAGCTTTAAAAACTATTATTGTGTAATGAAAAAGCAATTACTTTTTGTAATGCCAAGTTTGGCTTTGGGAGGTGCTGAAAAAAGCTTAATTAGCTTATTAAATTGTATCGATTACGATTTGTATTCTGTAGATTTATTGCTGTTTTCTGACCAAGGTGTTCTGCAAGATACATTACACCCAAATGTAAATGTTACTGTATTAGATGGTGATTATAAATATTATGGAATTCCTGTTATTAAAGCTGTTTTTACTTTGTTTTTAAAAGGGAAATGGCGTTTGTTATGCGATAGGATTCAGTTTTTTATGATGATTCGTTTTATCAAAAATCCATTTATTTTAGAACAGAAACTATGGAAAGTAGTCACTAACAGTATAACACCAATTCAAAAAAAATACGACGCAGCTATTGGTTATTTAGAAAAGACAAGCCATTATCTGATTCTTGATAAAGTAACTGCTACAAAAAAAATAGGTTGGATTCATTCTGATTTGGAAGCAATGGGTCTTGATATAAATCACGAATATAAATATTTGAAGCGCTTAGATGCAATAATTACTGTTTCAGATGGGCTTCAAGCGCGTCTTGGATTACGATTTGAAGATTTAGCAGCTAAAATGCATACTATAGAAAATATTATAGCAGCTAATTATATAAAAAAACAGGCACAAGAACCACTTTCAAAACCATTTGATTCAAATTGTTTTAATATCGTGTTTGTAGGTCGTTTAGCCAAAGAAAAAGGGTTGTTTAATGCTCTAGAGGCTTTAAAAATACTTATTGATAAAGATTTTGATGTTTGCTGGTATTTGATAGGTACTGGAGATCAAAAAACGCCTCTCATTGAGAGAATAGAAAAATATAAAATGTCTAAAAATGTTTTTTTCTTAGATTTTCAAGAAAATCCGTATAAATTTTTATACCATGCAGATATGTTTTTGCTGACATCCGATTACGAAGGGAAATCAATAGCCTTAGAAGAAGCGAAAATATTAAATAAAAAAATAGTAATAACTGATTTTAGCTCTGCAAAAGACCAAATCATAGATGGGAAAACAGGTTTGATTGCAATCAAAAATCCTAAAGATATTGCAGTCAAAATAGAACAGTTTATAACTGATAAAGAATTTGCAAACAAAGTTCATGAAAATTTGAAACAAAATGCTAATGGCAATGCAGAAGAGGTTTTAAAATTGTATAAAATTATTAAAAATGGATAGTTTATATATTACTGTTTTTACACCTACATATAACCGTGGGCACTTACTTAATCGAGTTTATAATAGTTTGTTAATTCAAAATTTTTCAAATTTTGAATGGTTAATTGTAGATGATGGGAGCACGGATTGTACAGAAGAGATAGTAATGCGTTTGATGAGCGAAAATAAACTTACCATTAGGTATTATAAAAAAAATAACGGAGGAAAGCATACGGCTATTAATTTAGGTGTTTCTAAAGCTTTAGGTAATCTTTTTCTTATTTTAGATAGTGATGATTTTTTGACTGCTAATGCATTAGAGTTGCAATATAACGCTTGGAAATGTATAAAAGACAAAGAAAATGTTATAGGAATAACAGGTTTGTCTATAGATAGTAATAATCAAGTGATTGGAACACGTTTCAAAGAGCAATGTGCTTATAGAAAATTCACTGATATTTACTTTAAAGATGAAGTAAAAGGAGATAAGTCAGTAGCTTTTAAAACTGAAATACTTGCTGCTAATCCATTTCCTGAACCCAAAGATATTACTTTTGTTCTTGAAGCTGTGATTTGGCATAAATTAGCAATCAATTATTTAATGTGCGTTATTAATAAACCTATACAAATAATAGAATATTTGAATGAGGGTTTAACAAATTCCAATTATAAAAAATCATATTTGAAAGGTTTACTATTTTCTTATGCACAGTTATTAGAAGATGAAGTATATCCTTTTTTTAATTATTTTCGACCTCGAATTAATGTGATACTCCATTTTGTAATTACTAGTTTATTATTAAATGATTTTTCATATTTTAATAGAATCTCTTTTTTAGATAAAATATTATATGTATTTTTATTTCCAAGAGCGCTTTATTCATACAGAAATATAAAAAAATTACAAAATGTTAAGTAGAATAATTTTTAAAATAAAATGTCTTATTCTTGGTATTAGTAATGAACAACTAAGTCTTGATGCACATTTAAAAGCAGGATTGAAAGTTGGAAAAAACTGCTCTGGATTGCTTGGCTGTATTATAGATCACGGTCATGCCTGGCTTATAGAAATAGGTGATAATGTGGTTTTTGCGCCTCAAGTATATTTGTTAGCACATGATACAAGTACCAAAAAGATAGTTGGGGCAACAAAAATTGCGAAGCTCAAAATAGCTAATAATTGTTTTATTGGAGCTCGTGCAATTATTCTCTCAGGTGTTACTGTAGGGAAAAATAGTATTGTAGGAGCAGGTAGTGTTGTTACCAAAGATGTCCCTGCAAATGTTGTAGTAGCTGGTAATCCTGCAAAAATCATTACAGATTTTGACTCATATTCTGATAAAGTGAAAGCTGATTTCAGTCAATCTTTTTTGTTCGATGAGACATATACTTTAAATGGAGGCATTACACCACAAAAAAAAACAAGAAATGATTACAAAAATATCAAAAACGAATGCTTACGTAAAATAAGATGATGATAATATTAATTTTTATTTTTAGTTCCTTTTTTTTGCTTGATATCATTCAACATGTTTTTTTGTGGCAAAGTAGAATTCATATTGGCAAATGGTCAGATAAAATAGCTTGGAAAAATGCTGTTTTTTCACAAACTGAAAAATGGTTACTCCATACACCAAAAGTTAAACTTACAGATAATTCTCGTTTAATAGTACTCGATATTTTAAAAGGGAATTATACTAAAAAAACAATACAATATTGGCAAGAAGCAGCTTTGTTATTGGCACTTATAGATTTGTATAAAGCAACCAAAAATGAACGCACAAAATTTAAAATTAATGTGTTTTTAGCTTCAAAACTAAAAGAAAATGGTGATTGGAATACTGAAATTCAATCAATTGATGCTTTAATACTTGCATTTGCTTTGATGCAAATCCCTTGGTTAGATAGCAACAAATATCAACCTGCTTTTGATAAAGCTTATCAATTTGCTTTGGCACAAAAAGAAGCAGATAATATGATACGATATCGTGAGCATATGAAAAACTATCGCTATGTTGATACCGTTGGTTTTGTAGTGCCTTTTTTGTGTAAATATGGACAAATGTATGCTAATCAAACGGCAATTGATTTAGCTTTACTACAGCTAAAAACATATTTTGCTAATGGTTTTTTAGACACATTAAAAATTCCTGTACATGCTTATAAAATACCTAATAATATACCTGTTGGTCTTTATGGTTGGGGTAGAGGTTTTGCTTGGTATGTATTAGCTTTGGGCGAATTATTAGAATTTAACACAAGCGATATTTCAGTTGATTTATTGTTGATTTCGAATTCAGTTGCGGCATCTATTATTAGTTTACAACAAGAAAATGGAAGCTGGTCTTGGCTACTAACCGATGAATCATCTCGCTCGGACTCTTCTACAACGGCTGTTTTTACTTGGTTTTTGTTAGATAAACGTATCAATACATTGGAAGGCTCAGCTAATGCAGCCCAAAATGGTTTGGTATATTTACAATCGGTTACACGCCGTGATGGTACATTAGATTATTCACAAGGAGGTACCAAAGCATTGGGAGTTTACGCTAAAACATTTGAGCGACTTCCATTTTCACAAGGGATGCTTTCTCGAGCAATACTTAGAAATGATGCACAATAAATCTCAAATGAAATGGGGTGTTGTCCTCACGTTTATTGCTATGGCAACAACAATGTTTGTGGGCTTGTTTTTTACGCCAGCAATAATAAAATTGTTAGGTAAAGAACAATATGGACTTTATAATTTAATACGTTCTTTTGTTGGTTATTTTTATCTATTTGAATTTGGGTTGAGTGCTGCTATTATCCGTTATGTAGCAAAATACACAGCAGAAAAAAACACATTAAAACGTGATCAATTGATCTCGCTGTCACTTTGGGTTTTTCTACTTATAGACGTTGTAATTATTCTTATGGCATTGGTGACTATGTATAATTTACCAATTTTTTTTCCAAAACTAACAGTCCAAGAACTTGAAGAAGCACGATTAATGCTTTATTACCTTTTTGGAAGTATTATTATTAGCATTATTAGCAACGTGTTTTTAGGTGCTTTGTCAGGAAGTAGTTTGTTTATTTTTCCTCGAGTAGTCGCATTGTTTACAGAGTTTATCCGTATTGCAGGTATCATTGCTATTTTGTACTTCAAACTTGATGCCATTGCACTAGTAGCTTTGGGTAGTGTTGTAAGTGTGTTTTCAGCTATAATCAATATTTATTATGCCATATATAAGCTAAAAATAAAGCTGTATTACACTTTTTGGGACAGTGCTTTATTTCAAAAAATAGCAAAATATTCTTTTTATATTTTCTTAGGAATGCTGATGGGTTCAATATATTGGGAATTAGATATTTATATCATTAGTAGAATGATAGATACTACAGCTATAGCTGTTTATGCCGTTGCAATGCAGTTAAACGGAATTTTCAAAATGACGACTACAGCAATTACTTCCGTTATTTTACCGCGCGCTACAGCACTTGTGGTAACAAACGAATCTGAAGAAGGAACCACTACATTTCTAGCACAAGTAGGTCGATTTATACTTTATATTTACCTTTTGATGAGTCTAGGGTTCTTTTTCTTCGGTAAATTATTTATAAGATTGTGGCTGGGAGAAGATTTTATAGCGGTTTGGTATATTGCATTAGTTGTAGTTTTAGGTGCTTTTGTACCACGCGTTCAAGGAGGAATTAATGATTTGGTAAAAGCTAAAAATAAACATAAGTTTTTAGCATTCTTGTATTTTTTTATGGCATTGGTTAATGTGTTTTTGACAATTATTTTTATAAAAAAATGGGGTTTAAACGGCGCTGTTTATGCTACTGTTTCGGGTTTGATTTTAGGTAATGTTTTGGTTGCTAATTATTATTATTCTAAATATATGCATGTTCAAATTGCTTCCTTTTTTCAGAAAACGTTTCAAAATACGTATATTCCCTTTTTATTAATGCTTGTATTGGGGTATTTAATGAATCATTATCTTGCTTTTTATTCTTGGCTTGCATTTGTGCTAGAAATTATGCTGTACACGCTTGTTTATATAGTTATTTTTTGGAATTTTGCTTTTAGTGCTAAAGAAAAACAATTTTTTAAATCATTTCTAAATGACTAAACTGCTCTATATCACAAACGGTATTACAGGTTCTGGCGGACTAGAACGAGTGCTTGCTATCAAAGTGAGTGCATTAGTAGCAACTTATAATTACGAAGTGCATATTTTAGTATTAAATGAATCCAATCCTAAGCCGTTTTATGCGTTTCATCCTGCAATTACTTTTCATAATGTTGAAGCAAAAGGAAATCCGTTTCACTATTTTAAAGCGTATCATAAAGGAATAAAAGAAGTATTAAAAACTGTAAATCCAAACCTTATTTCAGTTTGCGATGATGGGCTAAAAGGATTGCTTTTTCCATTACTTTTTGGTAAAAAAACAGCAGTGATATATGAGCGTCACGTATCAAAACAAATTACTTTAGGAACAAAAAACAGTTTATCACGCTTTTTTCTAAATACTATAATGAATTTTGCAGCCAAACGTTTTGATAAATTTATAGTACTGACCCAAGGGAATCTCCAAGAATGGCTTGGTGTTGATGCAGTAGTTATTCCTAATCCGCTGCCTTTTGAACCTACAGAAAAAGCAAGTTTAGAAAACCATAAAATGATAATGGTAGGCAAGCAATCGTACCAAAAAGGACAAGATATACTTTTAGATATTTGGAAAAAATGGATGCCAAAAAACACCGATTGGCAGTTGAATATGTACGGCAATCATACTGATTTTAATACCTTAGTTGCTAGAGCTGAATTAGCAGATGCAATTGTATTTCATTCACCAGAAAAAAATATTGTAGCCAAATATCAAGAAGCCTCTTTTTATGTATTACCTTCACGTTTTGAAGGATTCGGGATGGTTTTGATAGAAGCTATGGCTTGTGGTTTACCGTGTATCGCTTTTGACTGTCCGCATGGTCCTGCAGCTATTATTACTGATGGAGTAGATGGCTTTTTGGTTCCTTTGGGAGATGATAAAGCATTTGCAGATAAGATGTTACTGCTTATGAATGATAAAAATTTACGACAGAGAATGGGCGCTCAAGCACAAAGCAATGTGCAACGATATCAGCAAGATGTGATTGTAAATAAATGGCATGTTTTGTTTCAAAATAGTTTAAAAAATGTGCAAAATAGTTATTTTAGTTGATCAACTAACGAATCACGGAGGAATTGAAAAATTAGTTGCGATAAAAGCAAATTACTGGACTACTGTTTTTGGCCATGATGTTACCATTATTGGAACAGACGGAACGCATCTTCCAATTAAATATGAACTTGAAAAAGAAGTAAAATATATAGAATTTGCAATTAATTACAATACGACAAAGAGCTTTTTTCATTATTCAAATACAGCGAAACTATTAAAAAATACACTAAAAATACAGCGTTACATACTAAAACAGCATCCTGATTTTATAGTGGTGGCTTCTCATATACCAATGACTTATATTTTGCCATTTTTATATCGAAAAAAAACAAAGATAATTAAAGAATTTCATTTTACTAAGTTTTACAATCAATCAAATTTTAAGAATACACTTTTTGACAAAATAGAAAACCGTTATGATAATCTTGTGGTACTTAGTAAGGAAGAACAGCAGTTTTATCATTCAAATAATGTTGTTGTCATACCTAATCCTGTTGTAGTAAATAATTTAACTTTAAGGCCAAATAAAAAAAATGTTGCTGTGATGGTATTGCGTTTTGCTCCTGTTAAGCGTATTGCTTTAGCTATGAGTATTTGGGCAGAAATCATAAAAGACAATCCAGATTGGGAACTCCATATTTATGGTGATTATCATACAGAATATGGACAGCAGATGCAGCAACTACTAAAGGATAAAAAATTAGAAAAATCAATACACTTCAAAGGCGAAACAGATAATGTCTCCGCTGTGTTAGCAAAAAGTAAAATAGTATTAATGACCTCCGAACAAGAATGTTTTCCGATGGTGATACTTGAAGCAATGCAACAAGGTATTCCTACCTTGGCACTCGATGTTCCAACAGGTCCTCGTAATATCATTCAATCTTTGCATACAGGACTACTAGCAGATTCAGAAGACGCATTTGTAACTTTATTTAATACCTATGTTAATGATGAAGTGTTGCAAAAAAAAATAGCAAAAAATATGCAAAAAGAAATAGAAAAGTATAACTTGTGCAACATAATGTCATTATGGCAAAAAACAATTTTTAAGCAATGCAATTAATTAATTTTTTTAGACAATTATTTTTTATTCCACATTATATTCTTTTTTTACTATCTGCCAATAAAGCGGTAATTAGTAAAGATTTATTGGCTAATAATGTTGAAAAGTTAAATTTTTTCACACTAACCAATATGCTGGTACAAAGTAAATATTTTAGAAATTTATTTTATTTTAGAATTAATCATTTTTTAACTAAAATTTTACGATTGTATGCGCCACAAGCCGAAACATTTATTATAGATATCAATACAAAATTAGGGGCAGGGCTTCATTTGGCACATCCTTATGCTACTAGTATCGGAGAAAACTCTACATTAATCACCTCGTTACTATTGGCGAAAAAAATGGAAAGAAGCCTGTAATTGGGAATAATGTCATTATTTATGCTAATGCTATTATAATTGGAGATATTGAAATAGGCGATAATGCTATAATTGGTGCAGGCGCTGTAGTTACTAAAAGTATAGCAGCTTTTGATGTAGTAGTAGGAAACCCTGCATATTCAATAAAAAAATTATAATGCTAATACCAGAGTCATATTATTATTTTGTGTATTACAATGTATTATTACTATTTGTAGTACTAACTTTCTTTTATACACTCAATGCTACAGGATGGAGTAGTTTAGACAGCAAGTTTAATGTTATGTTGGCTAATCTTTTGTTTATCTTTATACTGATTATTATAGGTTTACGCCCTATTTCTTGGATTTTTGGAGATATGGGAACTTATGCCCATTATTTTAATGATATGAAAATTGATGGACAAATAACCAGTTCAGGAGATTGGGGTTTCTATTTTTTAATGTTGTTTTTAAGTAAGTTTATTTCTACTAAAATATTCTTTTTTGTATTGGCATTACTTTATATTATGCCTTTGTATTATGCTTCAAAACGCTTATTTCCAAACTATTATTACTATGGTTTTTTGTTTTTAGTCTCATCGTTTTCGTTTTTTTCTTATGGAACCAATGGATTACGTAATGGCTTGGCTACTTCATTTTTCATGCTAGGATTATCATTTACCAATAAAAAAATAATACGCTGGTTATGGTTTGCTTTGGCTTGGAGTTTTCATAGTTCAATGTTGTTGCCTATTGTAGCCTATTTACTAGTGAGTTTCTATAATAGTACGCGTTTCTACCTGCGTGTTTGGTTTATTAGTATTGTATTGTCCTTAACTATGGGGACATTTTGGGAGGATATATTCTTGAAATTAGGCTTGAATTTTTCAGATAAAATTGCAGGGTATTTTACCGAGAAAGATTTGTATAAAGACCGTTTTGCGTTGGCAGGTTTTCGATGGGATTTTTTAATATATAGTGCCTTGCCTATTGCTGTAGCTTACTATTTTATATATTATAAGCGATTCAAAGATACGTTTTATGCACAATTATTCAATATTTATTTGATAACCAATGCTATTTGGATATTGGTTATTCGGGCGAGTTTTTCCAACCGATTTGCATACCTTTCGTGGTTTATGATGGGCTTGGTATTGGCTTATCCTTATTTGAAACAAGTCTATTGGCGTGATCAATTTTCTCGAATAGGAATATTATTATTAGTCTATTATGGCTTTACTTATGTTATGAATATTTTTATTTATTGATTATGAATAAAACAGTAACGGTTTTTACTCCAACATATAATAGAGCGTATGTACTTCCGCAACTATACGATAGCCTTCTGCGTCAATCATCTCGTGATTTTATTTGGTTGGTTATTGATGATGGTTCTTCAGATAATACAAAAGAGCTTGTAAAACAGTGGCAGCGTGAAGCTGATTTTGCTATTCAATACATTTATCAAGACAATCAAGGCATGCATGGCGCGCACAATACGGCTTATGAACATATTGAAACCGAACTCAATGTTTGTATTGATTCCGATGATTTTATGACTGATGATGCTGTAGCTAGTATGGTGTCTTTCTGGCAGTGTAATGGAACAGTAAAACATGCTGGATTCATCGCACTAGATGCTGATAAAAATGGTAATATTATTGGCACTGTAATGCCTCAAAATATTAAAGAAACAACACTAACAGAATTATATCAAAAACACAAGGTAAAAGGCGATAAAAAATTAGTACTGCGTACGGAGATAGTCAATAAATATCCAAAATACCCCTTGTTTGAAGGCGAACGATTTGTTCCCTTAGATGTCCTATACTTTTGGATAGAAAAAGAATGTCCTTTTTTATGTTTGAATAAAGCAGTATGTGTTGTAGAATATCTGGCAGATGGTTCTACACAAAACATTTTCAAACAATATATTAGACATCCTCAAGGGTTTCGTTTTGCACGTAAAGAGCGGATGTTGTATTCCCCTTTTTTAAAAGATCGTATTAAAAACACAATACATTATGTGGCAAAAAGTAATTTACTCAAAAAATCAGCCTTTAGTGATAATCCCAAACGATTAATTACTTTTATGCTTTACCCTCTTGGTGTTTTGTTGTATTTTTACATTAAAAGAAAGGCTAAATGAAAATTTTATTTGTGATTACATCTTGGGATTTTGGAGGTGCGGAAACGCAAGTTTTTGCATTAGCAGAAAGCATGCAAAAAACGCATAAAGTACTTGTTGTTTCGCTTATTCCACCTAATACTGACTTTTTAAATAAAACTAAAAATATCAAAGTAATCTCGCTAGATATGAAACGTGGCTTTCCTGATTTACGTGCCATTTTCAGATTAAAACGTATTGTTTTACGCTTCAATCCAGATGTAGTTCATGCGCATATGATACATGCTGTTGTTTTATCACGTGTGACACGTATCTTTATAAAAATTCCAAAGCTTATTTCAACGGCGCATAATATTAATGAAGGGGGGAAATTGAGAACACTTTTATATCACTATACTGATCGATTTTCTGATGTAAATACTAACGTGAGCCAAGCTGCATTAGCTAATTATTTATATAAACGTATTTTTCCTAAAAAAGATAAATCAGTATTTGTACCTAATGGTATTGCTATTCCAAATATAAATAATGTTAATAATAATGAGAAATTAAGAACAAGTTTAAATATTGCTCAAAATGTCTTTATTTGGCTTGCAGTTGGTAGATTGGAATTGGCAAAAGATTATATCAATTTAATTAAAGCAGTGGCATTGTTAAAATCACAAACGAATGAAAATTTTGTAGTACTGATTGCAGGGGAAGGAAGTGAACGAGAAAAATTGGAAAACTATATTTTGCAAAATAAGTTATCCGATACAATTAAACTTTTAGGGCGTCGTGATGATATCTCAGATTTATTAAATCTAGCAGATACTTTTATAATGTCTTCTGCTTGGGAAGGACTTCCTATTGCTATTTTGGAGGCAGCGAGTCATCAAAAACCTTGTGTAGTAACAGATGTTGGAGGATGTGGTGAACTCGTAAAAGATGGTGTTAATGGTTTTTTAGTTCCTCCGAAGAATGAAAACGCATTAGCAGATGCAATGCAACATTTTATGAAATTATCACTATTAGAACAAGAAAAGATGGGTGCTGCTAGCCTTACTATTATTAAATCGACTTATGCATTGGAAACTATTGTATCAAAATGGATAAAAATTTATAATAGCTAAATGAAAAAAATCATTCGTATAGCAGCCGTTCCAATGTCTTTGCGCTATTTGCTCAAAGGGCAACTCAAAATGCTCAATAAATCATATACTGTTATTGCAGTGGCTAGTCCTGGCGAAGATTTAGATTATGTAGCAAAACATGAAGGTGTGCAAACAAAGGCAATTACTATAGCGCGAAAAATACATATTTTTAAAGACTTAAGCGCATTGTGGCAGTTGTATCATTTTTTCAAAAAAGAACAACCAGCTATAATTCATAGTATAACACCAAAAGCAGGTTTGCTGAGTATGACCGCTGGCTATTTTGCAAAAGTACCTGTGCGCATGCATACATTTACAGGGCTTATTTTTCCTACTAAGCAAGGATTAATGAAGCAATTACTACTTACAATGGATAAACTACTTTGTCATTTTGCTACTCATGTTTATCCTGAAAGTCAAGGCGTTAAAAATGATTTATTACAATATAAAATAACAACAAAACCATTAAAAATTTTAGCAAATGGCAATGTCAATGGGGTTAATTTGGATTATTTTGACCCAAAGTTGTTTTCAGAAGAAGAAAATAGTACTCTTAGAGCTACTTTAGGTATTACAGCAACTGATTTTGTTTTTGTCTTTGTAGGACGTTTACTTGCTGACAAAGGTATTAATGAACTTATTAAAGCTTTTAATACATTAGCAAATAATAATAATATAAAATTACTATTAGTAGGGCCTTTAGAAAAAAAACCAAACGGATTGGAGAATAGCACACTTGAATTAATGAATAAGCATCCACAAATTATCAGTACAGGTTGGCAAGAAGATATTCGTCCGTATTTATCACTGAGTGATTTTTTTGTATTTCCATCGTACCGTGAGGGAATGCCCAATGTAGTATTGCAAGCAGGCGCTATGGACTTACCACAAATAGTAACCAATATTTCAGGATCTAATGAAATAATCACACATCATGTTAATGGGTTAATTATTCCTCCTAAAAACAGCAAAAGCTTGCAAGAAGCAATGCATCTCGTTTTGAACGATAAAGAGCTGCTTTTATCACTTTCAAAAAATGCGCGTAATACTATTGCAGCAAAGTATAATCAAGAATTGGTATGGAAAACATTAATTTCAGAATATCAACAATTTTTTGAGTAATTTATCTATTGTCTTAATAGCGATCTAAAAATTATAATTTATGAGGGTAACAATTTTATAAAATGCATATTTAGTAGTATATTTGAAAACATAATAAAAACACAAATAATGAAAAAAATACTATTTATTATCGCATTAAGTTTTGCAGCTAACACCTTTGCGCAAAGCACCTTTGAAGCTGTTTTGGCAGGAAGTCAAGACGATGCTTCACGTTATTTCAAATCCTATTTCAATCCTGTATTCAAAGGGCTGACATACAATATAGGACAAGGATGGTACAACAGTGCACGTACTCATAAAAAATTCGGTTTTGATTTGACCGTTAGTGTTTCTGCTTCCCGTCCTCCTATTACTGCAGAAAATTTCACGTTTAATCCAGCTGATTATAACTATATGACAGTAAAAACTGGATCAAATGTACTGCCAACTGTTGCAGGAGATGTAACAACAACAATCATGCAAGTAGATTTACCTTACGATTCTGATAATGATGGTATTGATGATGATGTATTACATCAAGAATTCAATGCTCCTAAAGGTGTAAAACAAGATTTAATTGATGCAGGAGCACCTTTTTCTGCCTTTCCTTCTCCAATGGCACAAATAGGTTTTGGTCTTGGGCATACCGATTTGTCAGTACGCTACATGCCAAATGTAGGTCAAAACGGTGTTGAGGTAAAACTTTTTGGTTTGGCAATAAAACACGACTTATTACAGCATTTCAAAAAGGAAAATAGTGATGATAAAAAAGATAAATTAAGTTTAGCTATTTTGGCAGGTTATACCAAGTTAACAGCCTCTTTTACACCTCAGTCAAGTACTTTTCCAGGAGCAAATCAAAATACATCTATAATAATTACTAATTTTGATATTGAAGCTATAGCAGGTATTAATTTTAAAATTATAGAGTTCTATGGAGGAATAGGGTATAATTCAGGTAAAACAAATTTTGCCGTAAATGGTTCTTATGATATTTCATATACTGATAGTTCAAACAATACCATTACCAAAACCATTACCGACCCTATGAATATTGATTTTACTGCAGGAAGCATGAAAACAACTATTGGAACACGTTTAAATTTAGCATTTTTCAAAATATTTGCTTCGTATTCATTGCAAAAATACAATTCGTTTAATGCAGGTGTCGCAATAAGTATCCGTTAATTTATTTAAAACCAATGATAAAAATATATCACAACCCAAGATGCTCAAAGAGCAGGCAAGGATTAGCCATTTTGAATGATAATAAACTTGATTTTGAAATAGTTAAATATTTAGACACGCCGCCAACCGAAGATGAGCTAAAAACTATTATTGCTAAATTAGGCATAGAACCTATAGCTTTGGTACGTAAAGGAGAACCTATTTGGAAAGAAAACTATAAAGGAAAAGAATTGAGTGATGCAGCTATTATCAAAGCAATGGCTGAGCACCCAAAGCTTATAGAGCGACCAATTGTCATTAAAGATAATCGTGCCGTATTGGGAAGACCACCAGAAAATATCATAGGATTGATTGGATAATAGTAGGAATTCGAAAAAATAATAATATTCCGTTGTTTTAATAAAAGTTTTTTTACATTAGCCAACTATATTTAATACAATAAACATGAGTAATAGTGTAATAGCAGGTTTTGGATCGTATATTCCAAAAAAAGAAGTAAAAAACGAAGATTTTTTGAATCATGAATTTTACGATGAAAAAGGAGAACAATTACCTTATGATAATGCTACAATCATAGAAAAATTTAATGCTATTACAGGCATTGAAGCACGTCGATATGCAGCAGATAATCAAGTAAATTCAGACTTAGGATTGCTTGCAGCTCAAGATGTATTATCAAAAACAGGTATTGACCCAGAGACCTTAGATTATATTATCTATGCGCAAAATTTTGGTGATTTAAATCATAATGGAGATCAAGCAGATATGATGCCCTCTTTGGCAAGTCGTGTAAAACATCATTTAAAAATTAAAAATCCAAACTGTGTTGCGTATGATATGATTTTTGGTTGTCCAGGTTGGTTAGAAGCCTTGATACAAGCCAATATGTTTATTAAAGCAGGAGAAGCGCAACGTTGTTTAGTAATAGGAGGAGAAACCTTATCTCGGACTGTAGATAAGCACGATAGAGATGCTATGATTTATGCTGATGGAGCAGGAGCTTGTATTTTGGAAGCTTCCAATCAAAATGAAAAAGGAATACTTTCTCAAGCTTCACAATCACATACTTTTGAAGAAGCAATGTTCTTATACTACGGAAAAACCTATAAGAAAAATACAAATAATGACACCAAGTATATCAAAATGTTTGGTCGTAAAATTTATGAATTTGCATTAAACAATGTGCCAAATGCTATGAAAATAGCTTTAGATAAATCAGGTTATGCTATAGAAGATATCAAGAAAATTTTTATCCATCAAGCAAATGAAAAAATGGATGAGCAAATTGTAAGACGTTTCTATAGACTTTTTAAAATGCAAATGCCAGCAGATATTATGCCTATGAGCATCCATAAATTAGGAAATAGTTCAGTAGCTACCATTCCTACATTAATTGATAATGTGCAACAAGGAAACCTTGAAAATCAAGAAATTAATCCCGGTGATGTATGTATTTTTGCTTCGGTAGGAGCAGGGATGAATATTAATGCTGTGGTCTATAAATTCTAAACAGTGAAACCCAAATTGGTATATTGTTTTCCTGCAGCAAAAGCATTTGTTGTTTCCGATGGCAAAATACTATCTAAAGAATATCATGTTGTTCAACAGCATTTGCCTTGGTTTGATAAACGGTTTTTAGTGTTCAATTTTATACGACAGTTTTTCTTTTTGCTTTGGCATGTGCGCAGTGCAGAAAAAGTAGTTATTGCCTTTGGAGGCTATTGGTCGTATTTGCCCACTCGTTTTGCTCGTTATTATAATAAAGATAGTTATATCATATTACATGGCACAGATTGTGTCAGTTTTCCAAAACTGAAATATGGTATGTTACGCAAACGTTTAGCACGTTATTTTATTGAAAAATCGTATCAACGCGCTACAAAATTACTTCCTGTAAGTGAATCATTAATATATACCGAAAATTCGTTTTATAATAAAGATAAGATAATTAAACAAGGGTTTCAACACTTCTTTCCACAACTAACTACTGATTTTCAAGTGGTTTATAATGGCTTAGATACTGATTTCTGGAAACCTTTAGAGCACTTAAAACGAAATGAAAATCAGTTTTTTGCTGCTTTTACAGCAGAACAATGGCAACTCAAAAATGGCGATTTGATTTTGAATCTAGCCAAGCATTATCCCAAATCTATTTTTAAAATAGCAGGTGTTTCACAAGCGTTTATAGATGGTAAAAAACAATCAGAAAATGTCTATGGACTAGGCGTTCAGTCTAAAGAGAACATGCGTCTGCATTATAGTGAAAGCACTTATTTTTTGCAGCTTGCCATATCAGAAGGTTTTGGCTTAGCCTTGGCAGAAGCAATGCTTTGTGGCTGTATT
>JALSVQ010000091.1 GCA_027073495.1 Flavobacteriaceae bacterium
CATTAAATCGGTTTCTACTTCAGCGCCAAAATCACCAATAATAAATGCTACTTCTTCTATAGGTTGATTGAGCACTGCTGCAATGTCTTCTACAAGACGTTGTACAATAGGTTTCCCTGCTATTGGCATTAATGGTTTTGGTACGGTAAGTGTATGTGGTCTTAGACGTGAGCCACGTCCTGCCATTGGTATTATTATTTTCATTTTGTTTTTGTATTATAATTAATGTGTTGTTTTTCGATATGTTTTTTTGATAAAATATGAATATGCTGTCATTTCAACAAAGTGAGGAACGAACGCCGAGAATCTTATAAATTCATCTTCAATCATGAGATTTCTCACTCCGTATCGAAATGACATTAAGCAGTCTACACGCTTGTCATACTCATACCCCTGTTGAGCCAAAACCACCGCTTCCGCGTTGCGTTTCGTCCAGTGATTCGACATGGTTCCAAGTAGCGCGTTCGTGCTTGGCAATAACAAGTTGTGCTATTCTGTCACCATCATTAATAGTAAAATCCTCTTGCGACAGATTAACCAAAATCACACCAATTTCACCTCTGTAATCGGCGTCTATTGTTCCTGGTGCGTTGAGCACGGTGATTCCTTTTTTTGCAGCCAGACCACTTCTCGGTCGTACTTGTGCCTCAAAACCTATTGGCAAAGCTATAAACAAGCCCGTTTTGATAATGGTGCGTTCTAAAGATTTGAGTGTAATAGCTTTGTCTATATTGGCACGCAAGTCCATCCCTGCTGAAGCTGCTGTTTCGTAATGTGGTAAATCGTGCTTTGATTTATTGATAATATTAATGGTCATTTTTTAATAATTTTTCTAGTGATTTATGTTCTTTTAAATAAATAAATATTCCAAATATAAGCAATATCGCTATAGCAAACAATCGGTTGTCTCTAAAAAAGGTAAACGCTATAAAAGCTAGAGTTACTGCTACAATCAAATAACTTGCTATTGCTTTGATATCATAAGCTATTTTATAATGCTTGCGTCCTACAAAATAAGAAACAGCAGTCATTGTAGTGTAAGCAACAAGCGTTGCCCAAGCAGCTGCCATATAACCTATTTTATTAAGAAAAACGACATTTATTACAATAGTAATAAGCGCTCCTAAGATTGAAAAGTACATGCCAAAACGGGTTTTGTCCGTCAGTTTATACCAAATAGCTAGATTGTGATAAATACCTAAAAATAGGTTTGCCAAAAGTACTATTGGAACAATAGCTTCTGCCTCCCAATAGTTGGCATTGATAAAGAGATTTTTTAATAAATCTAAAAACACGACAATCCCTAAAAACACAAAAGCGCCTACAATTACAAAATATTTTAAGATTAATGCATACGTTTGTTTCGCATTTTTTTGCTTGGAATGCCCAAAGAAAAAAGG
>JALSVQ010000092.1 GCA_027073495.1 Flavobacteriaceae bacterium
GCTTTAGAAGTTATGATGGCGAGTTTCTCACCAATGAGATTATTCATTAAGGTTGATTTTCCTACATTAGGATTCCCTATTATATTTACAAAACCGGCTTTATGCGTCATAGTATGCTATTTGTATGCAAAAATACAGTATATTTTTGATTAACACATCGTAAATAGCATGCTTAATTTTTTATTTAAAAACGAAAGATTCCCCGATGTTCGTTTCTTACGTTAGCAGAATGACATTAAATTCGCTATTTTTCATTCCAAATACTCAACTCCTAACTATTTCTCATTTTCTCAAAATACATTCGAGCAGCAATATTGACTCTTTTGGCTAATAATACCGTAGTAATCATTGTTGGTATTGCCATAAGAGCAAAAGCACCATCAACTAGATTGATAATAAAATCTAATTTAACAACCGCAGCTACCACAATAGAAAGTACATAAAAATAATTATAATATTTTCCATATTTAGGATGTGTTAAAAAGCCTAAGCAAGTTTTCCCATAATGCGAATAGGAGAAAAGTGTAGAAAAAGCAAAGATAAATACAGCAACTACAAGTATTATCCTACCTATATTATACAAAGGTAAAGCATTTGAAAAAGCGTTTAAGGTTATACTAATGCCATTATCAGTAGTATTGTCCCATGTGTCTGTTGCCAATATGGCTAATGCAGTAAGCGTGCATACTATAATAGTATCAATAAAAGGGCCAAGCATTGCTACAAGTCCTTCTCTAATAGGCTCATTGGTTTTTGCCGTTCCGTGCATCATTGGCGCCGTTCCTATTCCTGCTTCATTAGAAAAAGCAGCACGTTTTACACCTGTTTTTATCAAAGTGCCAAGTAAACCACCAAGCACAGCTTGCCCACTAAAAGCATCGGTAAAAATAAGCTGGAAAAGACCACCAATTTTTGCATAATTCAATACTAAAATAGTAATAACAGCTAAAAAATAAAGCACAACCATAAAAGGTACTAAGCGACTTGCAAAAAGTCCAATACGTTTAATACCTCCGAAAATTACTAAAGAAGTAATTACTGCAATAGCAATTCCTATACCGAATTTAATAAATTTCAAATTCTCATGCGTACTATATCCACTAATATTAATAATAATTTCAGTTAATTGATTGGCTTGAAAAGCGGGTACTGTACCGATAAGTCCTGCTATTGAAAAAAATACAGCTAAAGGTTTCCATTTTTCGCCCAAGCCCTTTGTTATCATATACATTGGTCCAGCAAGATAACCATCAACGCCATTATCTTCGCGATACATAACGGCAAGTGTACTCGTGTAAAACTTTGTAGCCATACCAACTAAAGCCGTGACCCACATCCAAAAAATAGCGCCAGGACCTCCTGTAACTATAGCTATAGCAACACCAC
>JALSVQ010000093.1 GCA_027073495.1 Flavobacteriaceae bacterium
TTGTATTCAGCATTATACTATTAAAATAATAGCATAGACATTTTCACCGAAAAGCTTTATGTAAAGCATCAGTGAAATAAAAAATATATAAAATCAAATACGAAAAACCTGTAGCACATCTTGACGATGCTGCTTTATAAGTGGTGGAGGTTGATAATATGAAACACTATTTTTTACTCGTGTAAAAAAGTTGGTTTTATTTGTTTGAATAGTAATAAAAGGAATGATTGCAGGTTGAGCTATACTAAAGCTTTCTAAAGCTTGTTGCTGAATAGTATTCCCTTTTATTATTTCAGAAACATCTTTACAACAAGGCTCTTTATCAAAAGAAATCGTTTTATTGGAGCTGTAGTTTTCGCAAACAGCCATTTGCATGCCACAATCATCAGCAGGAACAAAATAAGCAACACTTGCTATTTCGCCTCCACAAATATGCTTATTTACAGTAAAAGATACCGAAGAAAATAAGACCAATAATGCTAAAAATACAGCAGTTATATGTTGTGTTTTTTGTTTCATCTGCTACAAAAGTAATTAATTTTAGCAACTAATATACTAAAATACTGTTAAATGCTTAATTTTAGTGTGTTTTTTGATAATAAAAAGCAGGAATTAACAAAAGTAATGGTAGCGGTTGTATCAAAAATCGTCTAACAAAAAATAGGGTCGCAGTTTGCTCAGGTAGTAGTAATAGTATGACTAAAAAGGTAAACATTAATATAGAATAAAGAATAAAATAAAAACGAATACTAAATTGTAAAACACTGTTTTTAGAAAATAGAAGCACTAGTATTACTACAGAAATGATACTATTAATAAAGTAGCGCATGCTTATTGAAAACGCTAATTTAAGTAATGAATAATGTGGTAAAGATGCTGTTAAATCACCGTTTTTATAATAATGAATTAATGGATTGTAAAATAATTGTTCTTGAAAAAACCGAATAGCTATTAAGACCTACGATTAACCCTAAAATGCTGATTGTTTTGATAAAATTAGCCATTCATTTTTGATTTTAATGCAAATTTATTAACCCAAATCATCCATAAAACAAAAACACTACCATAAATAAATAATGGGAATATAATTTGATGTAAAAAATTTTGATAAATAGGAAATTTAAGCATAGCAACAGTTAACATTACAATTCTAAAAATGTTTAAAATATAAATAATACCACTTCCAAAAATACCAAAGCCAATAGTTTGAAGCAATTGTCCTTTGAAAGCAATGATAAAGGCTAAAAAGAGAATGATGATACTTATGCCATTGCAGCCTTCAATGAGTCGCAATACAGGTTTGTTTTCAATATTGATATTAAGCGATAGTTCATGAGTATTTTGATTTGTAGTAACATCGTATCCAAATATTTGAGCCATTTGTTCCGTGTGTTTTGCAACGGTGTTCGTTACAGGAGCACAAGCGAAAACACTAGCCTTTTGCTGTGTTTTGCTGAGGTAAAAAGAATAACTGAGATACAAAAGTAAATAGCTTAAGCTAAAACGGATTAAAAAATGAATTATTTTCTTGTTTTTATTCAAAATGCTATTAGATTTGCTAATCAATAACTGAAATTGAATAGTGTTTTTTGTCATTTCGACAAAGTGAGAAACGAACGCCGAGAAATCTATTTTTTAGATTTTAGTTGTTTGTTTTATTATCCAATTTAAATTATTTCTCTTATGAGACGTAGCAAAAATACTACAAAAAGATGAATTTTGAATTATTAAAACCAAAACAATTACCAAACACTAGTGTTATTGCCCTTGTCTTATAGCTTCTACAGGATCCAGACGAGAAGCAGAAAAAGCAGGAATAATACCAGAAATTAAGCCGATAATAGAAGATAATACAGTAGCAAACAGCACATTTTTCATTCCTAATATGAGTACAAAATCTTCTAAGGCACCAGAGAGATTTAGCATTTTAATAATGATAAAAACTAAAAGCACACCAATTAGCCCACCAATTAATGATAAAACAACCGCTTCAAAAAGAAACTGAAACAAAATGAATTTGCTTTTAGCGCCTAATGCTTTTTGAATACCAATCAAATTGGTACGTTCTTTAACCGATACAAACATAATGTTGGCAATGCCAAACATGCCTATTATTAAACTAAAGGCAGCAATAACAGAGCCGCCAATTTTTATACCTCCAATAACGTTGTCTATGAGTGTTTTAAACGTTGAAATTTGATTGATAACAAAATTATCATCTTGATTTGGTTTAATGTTTCGTATAGCACGTAGTTTTTGAGTAAGAAAACTTTTTAAATCTTCATTATGACCTAGGCTAGGTTTGCCTACTAGAGCTGTGAATTTACCTATTTTTTCAAAATTATACATTTTTCGCACAAAATTTACTGGGATAACCATTTTGTCATCATTGCTGTTACCAAAAATATTATTACCCTCTTTGGCTAATACACCAATTACTTTGAGTTTTTTACCAAATACTCTTATTTTTTTGTCAATAGGATTTTCATTTCCAAATAATGATTTAGCAATTTCACTCCCAATAATAATTACAGGAGCGCCGCTTCTATCTTCGTGTTCATTAAAAAAACGCCCACTTGTATATTTGTAGCCTTCAATAGCATCAAAATCAGTGTTAACACATTCTATTCGTACGTTAGATAATGTATTGTCTTTATATTTTGTGGTTTTATGGAAAGTAGTAAAAAAAGAAAAACCATCTATAAATTCAGAATTTTCAAATTGTCGTTTTAGCTTATTATACTCGCCATAGCTAGGAAATGGATTATTGCGTATTTTCCATCGTGGAATATCAGAAGGGCCAAATGCAAATTTGGTCACATACATGGTGTTTTTGCTAAACGAAGCAAAACCATCTTGAATTTTATTGTCTAATGAATCTATAGCAGCAAGAATAGCAATGATAGAAAAAATACCAATAGTAACACCAAGCAAGGATAAAAAGGTACGGAGCTTATTACTTTTTAAGGAAGTAATAGCAAAATGAAAACTCTCTTTGAGTAATCGTAAGTATAAAAACATAGCCTATAGTTTAGTTTGTAAAATTGCATAAAATTGTATGTTTATCCTAATTATTAATCTTAAAAATATCTTAAGATTTTTTTATTTATTATTAGCTTGTTCAAAATTTTACTTTTTAATAATTTTTTATTGTATTAAAATAATTTTTAAATTAGGGTTCATTATGTATTGGTGTTTAAGAATAATGCATGAAATGGCTTGTTTAATCTAAAAGTGAAACGACACTTTGCTTTTATAAATACAAAATATACAATTTAACTTTTAGATTTTTAATTGCTATCATAATGATTATCAACGAGCTATTGCTAAGTCTTTTCTCTTTTGTCTTACAGCGAAGTTGTCTATCGTCTTTTGTCGAATAATAGTTATTTTTTTTAATAATAAAAATGTATTTTGCATTATATTTTTTCTAACTTTGCTATATTAGAAACAAACATTACAAAATCATAATTTATTCATGGGTTTATTTGACTTTTTCACAGAAGATATAGCAATCGATTTAGGTACTGCAAATACTTTGATTATTCATAAAGGCAAGGTAGTTGTTGATAGCCCTTCTATTGTGGCTATTAATACCAAAACCGGAAAAATGATTGCTATAGGGCATGAAGCAAAGCTCATGCAAGGTAAAACTCACGCAAGTATTAAGACTATTCGTCCACTTAAAGATGGTGTAATTGCCGATTTTGATGCCTCAGAAAAGATGATTCTGGAGATGATTAGTAGTATTGATAGTTTTAATAAAAGATTTATAAAACCGCGCTTACGTATGGTTATTTGCATACCATCAGGTATTACAGAAGTAGAAATGCGTGCTGTTAACGATTCTGCAGAAAAAGTAAGAGGTGAAGAAATTTATTTAATTCATGAGCCAATGGCAGCAGCTATTGGTATTGGTATCGATATCAAAAAACCAGAAGGTAAAATGATTATTGACATAGGAGGAGGTACTACAGAAATAGCTGTTATAGCTCTTGGTGGTATTGTGTGCGATAAGTCTATAAAAGTAGCAGGAGATGTTTTTACAAGTGATATTGTATATCATATGCGAGCTATTCACAATCTTTTTGTAGGAGAACGTATGGCAGAACGTATCAAAATAGAAGTTGGAGCCGCTACTGAAGCATTAGAAAACCCACCTGAAGATATAGCTGTTCAAGGTCGTGATTTGCTTACAGGAAAGCCAAAAGAAATAAAAGTTTCTTATCGAGAAATAGCAACAGCTTTGGATAAATCTTTGTTGCGACTTGAAGATGCTATTATGGAAACATTGGCAAATACACCGCCAGAATTAGCCGCAGATATTTATAATGCAGGAATATATATGGCAGGAGGTGGCTCTATGCTTAGAGGTCTTGATAAACGTCTTTCTCAAAAAACAGATTTACCTGTTTATATAGCAGAAGATCCTTTGCGAGCTGTAGTGCGTGGTACAGGTATTGTCCTTGAAGATATTGAAGGCTATAAAAATGTATTGATTAAACCTTTTTAGTAGTTATAAATGCAACAGATAATTTCTTTTTTAAGAAGATCAAAATATTTCTTTTGGTTTCTATTGTTGCAACTTATTGCGTTTTTTTTAATCGGGCAAAAAAATTACTATCACCGAAATATTTTTCTGCATAACTCCAATGAAATAACAGGATATATTGCTAAAAAGTCAAATAAAATGGCTGATTATTTTCAATTGGATAGCATTAATAAAACGCTGTTGACAGAAAATAGTTTTTTAAAAAATGAATTAGAGTATTATAAAAATGTTTCTCCATCTAAAGCAGAAGAAGTGAATTTTAGCTACATAGCTGCTACAGTCATTATTAATAATTACCGCTTGCAGCAAAACTTCATTACAATAGATAAAGGCTCCAATGATGGCATTTCCAAAGAAATGGCAGTGGTTTCTGATAAAGGAATTGTAGGACGAGTGATTGCTGTTTCTGCACATTATGCACAAGTGATTTCTGTACTACATTTAGATTTTAGAGTGAATGCTGCAATAAAAAAAAACAACCATTTTGGTATTCTAAAATGGGATGGGGCATCTTTTAGTAGCATGCAATTATTAGATATTCCGAGATTGGCAAAAGTAGCCAAAGGAGATACTATCGTGACAGGAGGCAATTCCAAGATTTTTCCGCAAGGGAGCCCAATAGGTATTGTAGATAAAATAAGAATTGAATCTGGCGATAATTATTATAGTATTGATGTAAATTTGTTTCAAGATATGTCTAATTTGAATTTTGTTTATGTAGTAAAAAATAAAACTATTGATGAACTTAATGAATTAATAAATAATTGATATATGGAACAAAATCGTTTATTTTTAACTATTGTGTTTATAGTATCATTGCTAGTTCAAGTTTTTTTCTTAGATAGTTTATATCGTTATGGTTATGCCGTTCCAATGCTTTATATCTTGTTTGTATTGATTTATCCTTTGCAAGATAATAAAGGTTTGTTCTATTTTTTAAGTTTTTTATTGGGACTTGTTGTCGATATATTTCACGGAACAGGAGGGGTAAATGCAGCTGCAACTTTGCTTATTGCCGCCTTGCGCTATCCATTATTAAATGTACTCATAGTACGTGATGTCAATGATAATGTGGTTTCGTTTTTTGCTTTGCGAAATTATGTTATTGTGATATATACTGTTGTTTTAGTATTTATACATCATTTTGCTGTTTTTTATTTAGATTATTTAAAATTAGCTGCATTACTTATAGTTTTGCACACTACTTTGGTAACCGTATTTTTTTCGTTGTTGATTATACTTCTTATAGTATTAATTTTGCGTAAATTCTTTTTATAATGAATAAAAAGCTGTTTTTCCCACTTGTAATTGCTTTATTAACGCTATTGTTAATATTACGTTTGTTTTATTTACAAATAATACAACATAGTCATTATAAAAAATTAGCATCAAAAAATTCAAGAGTAAAAGAGTATATCGCACCAGATAGAGGTTATATTTTTGATCGTAATGATACTTTATTGGTAACGAACCAACCTGTTTATGACATTATGGTGGTGCCCAAAAAAATAAAGAATTTAGATACTTTGACTTTTTGTCAACTATTAAAAATAGATAAACAAACATTTATAAAAAAAATTAAAAAAGCTAAGGTATATTCAAGGCGTTTAGCAAGCGTATTTCAGTCACATTTAACCATAGATGAATTGGCACAAATCCAAGAACTGATGTTTCAGTACAAAGGGTTTTATATTCAGCGTCGTTCTTTGCGTAAATATAAGTATGAAACTGCTGCAAATGTTTTGGGTTATATTAGAGAAGTTACCCCTGGAGTGCTTGCCAAAAATTCATATTATAGAAGTGGTGATTTGATAGGGGTTTCTGGTGTAGAAAAATCATATGAAAATATATTGCGAGGTGTTCGAGGAGAACGTTATGCAGTAAAAAATAATTACGGTCAATCCTCTGAAGAAACGGTAGATACCATTAATAATATAAATGCTGTTGCAGGAAAAGATATCAGTCTTACAATTGATTTGACATTACAGCGTTATGGCGAATTATTAATGAAAGGAAAGCGAGGAGCTATTGTTGCCATAGAACCAAAAACAGGCGAATTATTGGCATTGGTTACAGCGCCTTCTTACGCGCCGAGTTTATCTGTAAACAAAATTAATCGTAAAGCATTTAATGCTTTGTTTCGGGACACGATTCAGCAACCAATGCTAGACAGGGGGCTTCAAGCAATGTATCCGCCAGGCTCTCCATTTAAAGCCGTGACAGGATTAATAGCCTTGCAAAATAAGGTTATTACACCAAGTACTTTTGTGCACTGTTATCATGGATTTCATTATGGAAAACATGCTTTTATGGCATGTCACTGTGGTACAAATGGAAGTCCAGTGTATTTGGATAAAGCTGTTTACCGTTCGTGTAATACTTATTTTTCCAATGCTTATCGTAAAGTTACAGAACACTTTGAAACTTCAAAAGAAGGCTTAGATTCTTGGTCTGAACAGGTTAAAAAATTTGGATTTGGAAAGTTTTTAGGAGTAGATTTACCTGTTGGTAGTAAGGGGTTTATTCCTGATGGAAGTTTTTACAATCATTATTATTCAAAATACAAATGGTATCCTATGGCTACATTATCTAATGCTATTGGTCAAGGCGAAGTGCTGACAACTCCAATTCAGTTAGCCAATATGACTGCTGCTATAGCAAATAAGGGCTATTATTATACACCACATGTTGTTAAAAAAATAGAAGGAAAAGCTATTGCTAATATAAAATTTACAACAAAGCATTTGGTAGGTATTGATGGTGAGTATTTTAAGCCAATAATTTCGGGAATGTATGACGTGTATGCCAAAAAAGGGACAGGGCGTTTTGCAAGAATACCAGGAATAAAAATTTGCGGAAAAACAGGAACTTCTGAAAATTATATTAGAACTGATGGAAAACGTATCAAGTTACCCGACCATTCTATATTTATTGCTTTTGCACCAAAAGATAACCCTAAAATTGCTTTAGCAGTATTTGTAGAAAACGCTGGGTTTGGTTCTACTTATGCAGCGCCAATAGCCAGCCTGATGGTAGAAAAATATCTAAGAGGAACAATTTCACGAACGGACTTAGAATGGAGAATGCTAAACGATAAGCAACTTGCCAAAATGTATAAATCCATAATAGCTTTAAAAGAATAAGATGATTGGTAGAGGAGCAAAATTTAAATATACAAATTTAGATTGGATTTCAGTCTTATTATTTCTTGCACTTGTCTTTTTAGGTTGGTTAAGCCTTTATGCAGTTACAAGTGCTAATACAGTACAAGATTATTTTGATTTAGATACTTTACATGGCAAACAATTGATTCGTATATTATTAGGTTTTGTTCTTGTTTTGATTATTCTGTTTAGTGATGCTGTTATTTACAAAAAATATGCTATTGTCTTTTACGCTATAAGTCTATTATTACTGTTAGGCCTTTTTGTTCTTGGAAACAAAATCAATGGCGAAATTTCTTGGTACCGTTTTTTAGGCTTTAGCATGCAGCCATCCGAATTTGCGAAATTTGCTACTGCTTTAGCATTTTCGAATATTCTTTCTGGCAAACAGTTTGATGCTGAAAGTATAGAAGATTGGGTTAAAGTTTTTATCATTTTGTTTATTCCTGTTTTCTTAATTCTATTATTAGGAGATGAAGGCTCTGCACTGGTGTTTTTGTTTATGATTTTTGCATTTTATCGTGCTGGATTACCTTGGTTTTTTATTCTTGGACCTATTGTGCTACTATTATTATTTATGACGACTTTATATTTATCACCACTAAAAACCAGTTTAATTGTGTTTCTTATCGCACTGTATTCTATTTATAAGGTAGACAAAAGGCGTAAATATCTAGAACGAACAACCTTGATTGTTGTATTGGCTGTAGCAGCTATTGGTTTTTCATTTTCATCACACTATATTTTTAATAATGCATTAAAACACCACCAGCAAGATCGTATTAATATTCTTTTGGGCAAATTAGATGATAATCGAGGGGCTGGCTATAACTTACATCAATCTGAAATAGCATTTGGTGTTGGGGGCTTTTCTGGGAGTGGGTTTTTAAAAGGTACGCAAACTGCGGGTAGTTTTATACCCGAGCAAAAAACAGATTATATTTTCACTGTAGTGGGGGAGGAATTTGGTTTTGGAGGTACATTTACTGTTATAATGTTGTTCTTATTGCTTTTTATGCGTATTCTATACCTCGCAGAGCGGCAAAAAAATGATTTTACACGCTATTATGGCTATGCGGTTGTAGCGGTTATCTTTTCTCATTTTTTTATCAATATAGCTATGATTATTGGTTTAGCACCTACAATTGGTATTCCCTTGCCCTTTTTTAGCTACGGAGGTTCAGCACTTTGGGGATTTACTATTTTAATCTTTATTTTTCTAAAATTAGATGCCAATAGTGTTAATGAGTGGTAGCGATTTGTTTTGCTAAATCATTTACTATTGTGTCAATAGTAGTATTGTTATTATAATTGATTTTTGCTTGTTGATAAAACTGATTGCGTTCAAAAAGATGTTTAGCTACGAATTCTGTTAAATCCACATCTGTTAAATGACTGATTAATGGTCTTTTTGCTTTCTCTTTTTGTAATCGTGATACCAATTCGTTGAGCGGTGTATTTATAAAAACACTGACTGCATGTTCTATTATTTTTTTCATATTATTGTAGTAGCAAGGTGTTCCTCCACCTGTAGCAAGTACAAAAGATTTATTGTCGTTTAGGAGTTTTTCTAAATATATTTTTTCTTGCTTTCTAAAATAAAGCGCTCCTTTGGTTTTGAATAATTGATTGATTGATATACCTTCTTGATTTTCAATATAATGATCTAAATCAATAAAAGGAATCGCTAGTTTATCGGCTAATTTTTTTCCGATACTTGTTTTTCCTGTCCCCATATAGCCAACTAAAACAATCTTTTTTTGCATTGTAAAATATTAAGAATTAAGCGCTTGCAAATATGCTCTTTTTTTTTAATAAAAAATATTGTTTTTAATAAAAATGCACGTATATTTGCACTCGCATTTGAGAAAATGATGGAAGACTTGGTAGCTCAGCTGGTAGAGCACCTCCCTTTTAAGGAGGTGGTCCTGGGTTCGAACCCCAGCCAAGTCACTAAGAGTTAGCAATGTTTAACTCTTTTTTTAATTGTTTTTAGCGTAAAAGAATGTATATTTGCATTCGCATTGCAAAACAATGTAGGAGGACTTGGTAGCTCAGCTGGTAGAGCACCTCCCTTTTAAGGAGGTGGTCCTGGGTTCGAACCCCAGCCAAGTCACTAAAGAGTTAAGTAATGCACTTAACTCTTTTTTATTGCACACATGGCGGAATTGGTAGACGCGCGGGCTTGAGGGGCTCGTGTCCTTACGGACGTGCAGGTTCAAGTCCTGTTGTGTGCACTTTTTCTCTCTGCTACAAATATAAGCCATAATTGCAGCTAAATCTCATTTAGAAATGGCATGTTTAATTTAAAAATTCATTATCAAGAAATTATTATTAAGTCTATTGTCTTGTAGCTGATAGCCCTTTTGTCTTTCAATCAATTTTTATTTCAATTTTTAAGTGTTTATTTCATAAAAAAGTAGCAATTTTGTAATTCATTATTTTATAAAATAAAATCATTGAAAATGAAAAAACACAATTTTAGTGCAGGTCCTTGTATTTTGCCACAAAGCGTCTTAAAACAAGCAAGTGATGCAGTTTTAAATTTTAACAACTTAGATTTATCCTTAATAGAAATATCACATCGTTCTGCAGATTTTGTTGCCGTTATGGAAAAAGCAAGAAATCTCGTTTTAGAATTATTGAATCTAGAAGGAAAAGGCTATACCGCTTTGTTCTTACAAGGAGGAGCGAGTCTTGAGTTTTTGATGATACCTTACAATTTAATGAAAAAAGAAAACGGTAAAGCTGTTTATCTCGATACAGGAACTTGGAGTAGCAAAGCCATTAAAGAGGCAAAATTACTAGGGGAAGTAGCTGTTGTAGCCTCATCAAAAGATGCTGCATATACTTATATTCCTACTGATTACCAAATAGATGAAGCAGCAGACTATTTTCACTGCACTAGTAATAATACCATTCGTGGTACACAGATGCAAGCATTTCCAAGTACAAAAATCCCTTTGGTCTGTGATATGAGTTCAGATATATTCTCTCGAGTATTAGATTTTACACAATTTGATGTAATCTATGCAGGAGCGCAGAAAAATATGGGACCTGCAGGAACAACACTCGTAGTTGTAAAAGATGAAATATTAGGAAAAACAGGTAGAAATATTCCTTCAATGCTAGATTATCAAGTGCATGCAAGTAAAGATAGTATGTTTAATACGCCTTCTGTTTTTGCTGTTTATGTATCGATGCTTACCTTGCAATGGTTAAAAGATTTAGGTGGTGTAGCAGCTATTGAAAAAATAAATAACAAAAAAGCAGCATTATTATATAACGAAATAGACTCTAACCCATTATTTGAAGGTGCAGCATCAAAAGCATTTCGTTCTAAGATGAATGTTACCTTTAGATTGACCGATGAATCAAAGCAAGCTGCTTTTGATAAGCTTTGGCAAGAAGCAGGTATTAATGGTCTCAAAGGACACCGTTCTGTAGGAGGTTACCGCGCAAGTATTTATAATGCATTACCTTTGGAAAGCGTTGCGGTTTTAGTGAATTGTATGAAAAAATTAAAATAATAAAAATGGCGAATATTTTAGCAAATGACGGTATAGCACAATCAGGAATTGATATGCTAGAAAAAGCAGGTCATACTGTAAATACTACTACAGTAGCTCAAGAACAATTAGAAAAATACATTAATGACAATAATGTAGAAGTGCTTTTAGTACGTAGTGCTACAAAGGTTCGTAAAGAGCTTATTGATGCTACCAAACTCAAAATTATAGGTCGTGGTGGTGTTGGTATGGATAATATTGATGTAGATTATGCGCGTTCTAAAGGAATAGCGGTTATCAATACGCCAGCAGCATCTTCGCATTCGGTTGCCGAATTGGTATTTGCACATTTACTTGGTATGGTGCGTTTTCTTTATGATGCCAATAGAAATATGCCCTTGGAAGGCGATACAAACTTCAAAGGATTGAAAAAAGCATATGCAAAAGGACAAGAGCTTCGTGGTAAAACACTTGGTGTGATGGGTTTTGGACGTATTGGTCAAGCAACTGCCAAAGTAGCTTTAGGACTAGGTATGAAAGTTGTGGCTTACGACCCTTTTATGGAAGAAGCTAATCTTGAATTGTCTTTTTTTGATGATCAAAAAGTAAATTTTACGATTAAAACAATTAGTAAAGAAGCGCTATTTGCACAAGCTGATTTTATTACTTTGCATGTGCCAGCACAAAAGCATTATGTTATTGATGAAGCCGAATTCAATCTAATGAAAGACGGTGTAGGTCTCGTTAATGCAGCTCGTGGAGGTGTTGTTAATGAAGTGGCACTTTTCAAAGCATTAGAATCTGGAAAAGTTCGCTATGCAGGAGTCGATACTTTTGAAAACGAACCAACTCCAGCAATGCAATTGTTAATGCATCGTGATGTATCACTTACACCACATATTGGTGCTGCAACCGTAGAAGCACAAGATAGAATAGGGAGCGAATTGGCAACACAAATAATGACTATTTTATCTGAATAATGATGTCAAAAAAAATAGTTGCACCATCCATATTATCTGCTGATTTTTCAGCATTAAAAAACGACATAGAAAAAGTAAATGCTTCTGATGCAGATTGGTTTCATATCGATGTGATGGATGGCGTTTTTGTGCCTAATATTTCATTTGGTTTTCCTGTGTTGAAAGCTATAAAACAGTATGCAACTAAACCATTAGATGTACATTTGATGATTGAGAAACCAGCGCGTTATATCGATGCTTTTGCCAAAGCAGGAACTACGCTACTTACGGTACATTACGAAGCGTGTACGCATTTGCATCGCACCATTCAGCAAATCAAAGCAGCAGGAATGCAAGCTGGTGTTGCATTGAATCCACATACGCCTGTTAGTGTTTTGGAAGCTATTATTAGTGATTTAGATTTGGTATTGATAATGAGTGTAAATCCTGGTTTTGGCGGACAATCATTCATTGAAAACTCGTACAAAAAAATCACCGATTTAAAAGCATTAATTCAAAAAACAGCGAGTAAAGCATTAATAGAAGTTGATGGTGGTGTAACCAATAAAAATGCAGCATTATTACATCAAAAAGGAGCGGATGTTTTGGTTTCAGGAAGTTACTTGTTTAAAGCACCTGATTTTAATGAAGCAGTATTGCGGTTGAAATAGCATTCAAATAGATGTGATAGATAGCTATCATTTCGATGCGTAGTGCGAAATCTTGAGATAGAATTGAATCAAGTTTCCTTATAAAATTCTCGTCACTCCTATGTCGTTTCAGCGAGATGATATGCATTTTTCATACCAATACATTCTCAAATTTTTAAATTAGGTTACTAAAGATTACGATTTATCGATGAGCTCTCTTTTTGTTGAAGATGATAATCGCCAGATCTTCAAATCAATACATTTTCAAATCATAAATCTTATCTTTTTAAAGCAAAATGTCCACGATATACTTTTCCATCTTCATCTTCTAGTGTAAACCAATAATCCGAAGCAGGAAGTTCAGTGTCATTAAATTTACCATCCCAGCCTTGATAATTTGGGTCTAGTGTTTTGAGTAATTTACCATAACGGTCAAAAATTTTCAAGGATACAAAGTGTATTCCCATGTCATTATATATTTGCCACGTATCATTGTAGCCATCATCATTAGGTGTGAAAAATCGAGGATAAAGCAGTAAGTTAATATCTTCTACCGCAACCCCACAACCGTTTTTATCATTAACATAAATAGTATAATTTTTAGCTTCTAGATTTTCAAACCAATTTTCATCTTGATAATTGCTACCATCAATAGAATATTCATAATTGCCATTACCCGAAACATATACATAAATAGTATTGTTTTCTAAAGACCATTCAGAAGAGTCAACAAGGTCAATTTGTGCTGCTTGAGATGGGAGTACATGAATTGTTTTGCTACTACTACACAATATAGCTCCATTGCTATTTCCAAGTGTAATGGTGTAATCTCCAGTAGTGTTTACCGAGATTGTTTGCGTTGTTTCTCCCGTTGACCATAGGTAGTAATTATACCCTTGGTCAGCAGCTATGTTTATACTACTATTCTCACAAAGAATATAGTTCTCTTCCATCTGAATCTCAGGATTGCTTCCAAGTATTTCTAAGGTAACATAATGTCCTAAACCAACACAATCATTGGAGAGTTGACTCTCAATGCGCACATAGATGTCTTGACTAAAAGGACTTTCAGTATTAACAAAAGCGGTATTTTCTGTGATTTCATTGAGCTCAGTTTGAGCGTCTAATAGATTGTTATAATATGTAATAGTATAACTGCCACTTGGTAAAGCATTACGAATTTCAGTACTGGCTTGGCTAAAATCAAAGGTGCCAATACCATCCGTATTACTGCCTGAATCTATATCATCACAGGCATAATAAGTACGCATAAAATGACTTAGAGCCGAGTTGCTAATCTTTAATAATAATGGTATTACTTTAAAACAGCCTCTTTGATTTTCTATACGTACGTAGATAGTGTCTTCATTGGCTATTTGGTTTTGATAGCTGAGATAATTGTCTATATTATTTTCAAAATTACCGATTGTAGCATCATTTTCAGTTTCGTAATAGCGGAAAACTTCACCGTTAAGCGTGTCCGAAATATTGTTGTTAGCCTCAGTAAGATTAAAAATAGAAAAACCATCGCTATCATCATCACATTGTACAAGTGTGGTGCTTTGTACTGTTGGTAGTTCGTAGATAGTTACTGTTTTGTTAAGCGGTACAGCAACGCCATTGATAGTAGCAATAGCTGTAACTTGATACGTCCCAATGCCATTGTAGCTATGACTCGGATTAATTTGATTGCTTGTAGCGCCATCACCAAAATTCCATGAAACAGCGGTAACAGTATCAAAAGAAGCAATGCTAAACTGGGTTTCAAAAGTATCACAATAATCTTTGACTAGAATCCGATCGGTGAACAGTGATTGATTAAAATTGGGTAGCCCTTCGCGAGAAATACCATCTTCTAAAGGTGTGCTATCTCTATGATACACATTATTTTCGATAGTACTGAGATGTGTAGTGGTGTTTAAGCGACAGCAGGTACAATCCTCATTTAAGCCAGAGACTTGTGAGCAAAATTGAGGAGGAGGAGGAGGAGATTCATCATAACTTGAAATGTAAATTTTGTTGTTTCGTGCCAATTGGAGTGATGAATAGGGAAGCATAAACGGAGAACTGGGATGTGCTAATAATTGTTTACTTAACGTTAGGCCTAAATCTGTATGGATTGTGATATCAAACTTAAAGATTCCTGTTCTAGATTTACTCACAAAAAGTTTTTTGTCATCTTTAGAGAACTCAACTCCATAAAGTGTAGAAAAATAAGGGTATGACATCTCATTGCGTATCATTTCACTCAACTCTCCAGTAGTATTATTAAATTTGAATAACTCTATGTTTTGTCTAACAGCTGTAATAGGAGGGGTGTCATGTGTAAGTTCTCTTCCTGGTCTAATAAAAGAGCCATTGACATTGACCAGTTTCTTACCATTATGAGAAAATTTAAGTTGTCCATAATAAAACCACGTGTAGTATTCCATTCCAATGTTTGTTGTAATTGGGTTTGTGTTTATAGTGTTGGTATCAATCAATATTGCATTAAATCCATCACCAACTGCATCGTGAGTCATTAGCCATACTTTTGTATTGTCTTGATGATTTACTGCAGTAAGTTTTTCAGTTACACCAGCTAATAATTCCGTATTTTTAATGGTAACAGCACCATTCCCATCATCGAGTCGCATATCAATTACGGAATAAAAAAGTTTATCTATTGATATCACTGGAGGAGGAAAGTTTAATGGTTTGTAACTTAAAGTAAAAAGATAGTAGATATAGGGTTTGTCTGGTTGTTGAATAATCAAAGCTGGCTGCGTGCTAAACCGCCCTCCAAAGAGGCCTGTGCCGTTTTCCATAACTTCATGGTTTTTATTGTATACCGTAATTCCATCGGTATAGAATAATAAATTACCAGCACTATCTGAAATAGAAGCTGAGCCTTCTTGTGTATTTAAAGCACCATCGTTAAGTGCAGTAGCAGAAGTATTGTCAAAGTGTAAGCCCGCATGGTCTCCAAAATACCAATTATCGGTTTCTCCTTGTGCAAAATTCCATAGAGGGAGTAGGAGTATCCCCAAAAAAAGTAGTGTTTTTTTCATAGTAAAATTTTTATGTTAAAAAAATATTAAAATAGCAGTATTTTAAGTTTTTTTTAACACAAATATTATGCCAAAGCTTGTTTTTGTAGAAATTTTAAAAATTAGCATTACGATTAAAAAAAATTTCATTACGATACGCAGTGAGAAAATCTCAAGACTGAAGACAGATTGTAAAATCTAAATTCTTAATTAGCATCAATAGCCTCATAATAAAAAGAAACTGCATTATCTTTTTTTTCAAGTTGACTAATACTCACGGTGCCTACATTTTCTCTTTTCATGAGGACTGCTGTTTCAGGATTTTCTACTCCTGCACGATGATGAAAGTCTAAAATTTGCTTTGCATTATCTTTATTCCAATTTGCGAACCATTTTTTGCGTTCCGTTTTCATTGGCTTTGTGTAGAGCGTGCTCGAAGACCAAATATATTCATTATTTTTATCTAAAGTTGTAATAAAACGCGTAGTGCCTGTCCAAACCAATTCAATTAACTCAGTTTCAAAATTATTCCAGTCAATGAGTATAATTGTAAAAGGTTCAATATTTTCTAAATCAATATTTTTTATATAATCTATTACATTATTATTAACCAACAAAAGTGCTTTAACAATCAGACCACGACTTTTAGCATAGCTGCCTTTCGGCTGATGATTTTCAAAACCGCCGTTGAGTAGACAGACAATTCGGTTATATTGGCTTAGTCCAATCCAACTCCCTTGACCTTGTGGGTCTTTAGGATATGTTATCTTTATACCGTGTTCAATATATTCTTGTGGCGCTAATGCTTTAGCTCGTTTGTAAGGCACATCTCTACTAGAAGTGAAGATGAAATTAGTTTTGTTTTTTGGAATATAGGTAACGGTACACATTTTTTAATGCTGTTTTAACACTTTTTGCTTGAATTAATTGTAAATTTGTATCACAAAATTAGTCAATTTATTAATCAAAACAACATATAATGGCAACGGGATTTTATAAAACACCAATAGCGGTTAATGAAGCAGTAAAACCATACGCTCCAGGAACACCAGAGCATCAATCTTTGATAAATACATACAAAAAAATGTATAATGAAACTGTAGATATACCTATGTATATTGGTGGAAAAGTAATTAGAACAGGAAATACAAGAAGTATTCATCCGCCGCATGATATAAAGCATACACTAGGAAATTACCATACAGTAGATAAACCACATATAGCAGAAGCTATAGCAGAAGCACTCGAAGCACGCAAAAAATGGGCGGCTACATCTTGGGAGCACCGCGCGGCAATATTTTTGAAAGCTGCTGAGCTATTAGCAGGACCTTTTAGAGACAAAATGAATGCTGCTACTATGCTAGCACAGTCTAAAAATGTAATGCAAGCCGAAATTGATGCTTCTTGTGAATTGATTGATTTTTTCAATTTCAATGTGCAGTTTATGACTGAAATCTATGAAAATCAACCCATTTCTTCTCGTGGCATTTGGAATAGAATGGAATATCGTCCGTTAGAGGGTTTTGTATATGCTATTACACCTTTTAACTTTACTTCTATAGCTGCTAATCTTCCTGCAGCACCTGCATTAATGGG
>JALSVQ010000094.1 GCA_027073495.1 Flavobacteriaceae bacterium
CTGGAGGAATGGTTAATCCTATTTCAAAACAAAGAGCAGCTGATTATAATTTGTCTAAAGAATTAACAGCAACTTTATTGGGTCAACCAGCATGGGGACCTCTTTATGGTGATGATAAAAACCCAACATCAACAGTAGGAAATAGTGCAGATGCCCGTATTGCTGCTTTTGCAGATGCAGTGGGTGATGGTTTGCCATATGGTTATACAAATAATACGGCTACTGGTGTTAGTATGAGCGATACTTATGACCAAGCTGGCTCTTCATTTACTTTGTTTTCTGCTGCTTATACTTGGCTAAATAGAGCTGAAGGCGCATTGATATATGCTTCTGGAGAAAATGCAAATACGATGCTTACTAATGGTATTGTTGAATCATTTACTGCTGCAGGAATGGGTGCTTTTGGTGCTGCAAAAGCAACTGAGCGTATAGCAGATGTTGCAGGTGCTGTAACACTAGCACAAGTAATTGCAGAAGAAAAATGGTTAGCATTATTCCCTGACGGTTTTGCTGCTTGGGCAGAACAACGTAGAACAGGTTTTCCTGCACTACACGCTGCTACAGATGCAGTAAATGGTGGGGTGATACCACATAGAATGTTGTACCCTTCTGGTGAAGCTGTAGCAAACCCTAATGGTTGGGCACAAGGTGTAAGTACTCTTACGCCTGCTGATGATAAAAACACATCAACAATATGGTGGGAATAGTTTTATAGAAACTATAAAATATTGAAAAGAGGGCTTATAAGCCCTCTTTTTTTTGTTTATTATGCAACTATTTAATAAAAATAACTATATTTGCTTATAATATTAAATAAAAAGATATGAAAAAAACAACATTACTCTTCATGCTAGTATGCTTTAGTGCATTTACTAGTTATGCGCAAGATTTTTCGAGACAGATAAATAACTATCTCAAAACAGAAACAAAAACATTGCATATTGAAGCCAATGATATGCAAGAGTATAGTATCACTGATCAATATCATTCTAATCAAGGGAATGTAGATATGGTTTACATCAACCAAAGTTATAATGGTATTCCAGTTTATAATGCCATGCTTAATTTGACTATAAAAAATGGTAAAATAGCTTATGCAGCTTCAAATTTAGAAGCGAATATCACTAGTAGAATTGCCAATACCAACCCTGCACTTACACCTAAAGCAGCTATTGAAAAAGCAGCACAGTATTTAAATCTTTCTTTTGATAAAGATATCAAACTTCTTGAAGCAAAAAACAGTAATTATACACTATTTGCAGCTGGTACTATTTCAGAAGAACCCATTGCAGTAAAATTGTTTTTGAAACCAGTAGCTGATGGAACTATCAAATTGGTTTGGGAAGTAAACATCAATAGAATGAACACTGGTAAAT
>JALSVQ010000095.1 GCA_027073495.1 Flavobacteriaceae bacterium
AATAGTTTCTTGCTAGAAAGTTCTGATTATCATGCTAATGATAACAACTATTCTTTTATTTGCTTAAAACCTTTGGTGACTTTTGTTGTTGAAGACAATCTTATCAAAATTAAAGGTTTAGGTTTGGATGAAACTTTACCAATTACACAAAAGAAACAAGTGATTGAACAGTTGCAAACGCTTATTTCGCGTTTTGAAGTGCCTGAATCAAAACTAGTTAATGGGTTTTTTGGTTATACCAATTATGATGCAGTACACTATTTTGAAACACTCGATATTAATGTAAAGAAAAATACAGCACATCAAACGCCAGAGCTTTATTATGCCTTGTTTCAATATGTTATTCAAATCGATCATTTCAAAAACGAATTGACATTGACCTCCAATAATATAGGAGATGACAAAGCGCCTTTACATACAATATTGAATATGATTAGGAGCACAAAATACCCGCAATATCAATTTGACCTTCAAGGAACAGAACAAACAACCATTACTGATAATGAATTTAAAGCCCTTGTAAAAAAAGGGAAAATGCATTGTCAAAAAGGTGATGTATTTCAACTCGTACTGTCACGGCAATTCTCTCAAGCGTTCACTGGTGATGAGTTTAATGTTTATCGTGCTTTGCGTGCTGTAAACCCTTCACCATATTTATTTTATTTTGATTTTGGTAATTTCAAACTCTTTGGTTCTTCACCAGAAGCACAACTCAAAACAAGCAACGGTAAAGCCATAATCAACCCTATAGCAGGAACGTTCAAACGTACAGGAAATGATGAACAAGACAAAAAACTAGCCGAGCAATTGGCAAAAGACCCCAAAGAAAATGCAGAGCATACGATGCTTGTAGATTTGGCACGAAATGACCTGAGTCGTCACGGAAAAAATGTTACCGTAAAAACATATAAAGAAACCCAATTCTACAGCCACGTTATTCATTTGGTTTCTGAGGTAGAAGCAGATTTGAATAATGTACAAGATGCATTACAAGTATTTGCAGATACTTTTCCTGCAGGGACACTTTCTGGAGCTCCAAAATATCGTGCTATGCAACTCATTGATCAGTATGAAAAACAACAACGTGGTTTTTATGGCGGTGCAATTGGTGTTTTTGGTTTTGATAATAGTATCAACCACGCCATTACTATTCGTAGTTTTTTGAGTAAAGAGAATACCTTATATTTTCAAGCAGGAGCAGGGATTGTAGTCTCATCTGATGAAGAAAATGAGCTGCAAGAAGTCAATAATAAATTAGGTGCTTTAAAAAAAGCATTACACTTAGCCACAACCATTTAAAAAACAAGTATCATGAAAAAAAAGCTATTAGTCTTAGATAATTATGATTCATTCACATACAATCTTGTTCATTATATCGAAGCACATCCCAATTATGAAGTCGATGTATTCAGAAACGACGAAATAACCTTAGATGCTGTAGCAGTATACGATTGTATTGTGTTATCTCCAGGGCCAGGTCTTCCTGCCGATGCTGGTATAATGGAAGCTTTGATAAAACGCTATGCTTCCACCAAAAAAATATTAGGTGTTTGCCTTGGTATGCAGGCCATAGGCGAGGTATTTGGTGCCAAATTACACAATTTAGATAAAGTGTATCACGGCGTTGCCACACCGATAAAAGTACTTCAAGAAAACGATGTTATTTATAAAGATTTACCATCTTCTTTTGTTGTTGGTCGCTATCATAGTTGGGTTTTGGACACAGCAGATTTCCCTGAAGAGCTCACGATAACTGCTCTTGAAGAAAATGAGCAAATTATGTCTATTACGCATCAAGATTATCAGGTTTATGGTGTGCAATATCATCCAGAATCCATACTTACGGAGCACGGTAAAAAACTAATTACTAATTTTTTGGAAGCTTAAACTATGAAACAAATATTAAATCAATTATTTGAACAAAAACATCTCAGTGAGCAAGATGCATACAATGTATTATTACGTATTGGTAAAGGTGATTTTAATCAATCGCAAATAGCAGCATTTCTTACTGTTTTTTTAATGCGAAATATTACTGTACTAGAGCTCAAAGGGTTTCAGAATGCTTTGCTAGCGCTTTGTAAGCCTGTAGATTTATCTGATTTTAACACCATTGATGTTTGTGGTACAGGTGGTGATGGAAAAGATACATTCAATATTTCGACCTTATCGGCATTTGTTATCGCTGGAGCAGGCTATAAAGTAGCAAAACATGGTAATTATGGTGTATCGTCTTCTTGTGGTTCTTCCAATGTGTTGGAGCATTTAGGTTATACGTTTACCAATGATGAAAATGTTTTGAAAAAGCAATTAGACAAAGCCAATTTCTGTATGATGCACGCGCCGCTTTTTCATCCTGCGATGAAACATGTTGGACCTATCCGTAGGGAATTGGGTGTTAAAACATTTTTTAATATGTTGGGACCCATTGTGAATCCGAGTTTTCCAAAAAACCAATTAGCTGGTGTTTACAGTCTTGAAACCGCGAGATTATATAATTATTTATTGCAAAATTCAACTAAAAACTACACGATTCTTCACAGTTTAGATGGTTATGATGAAATCTCATTAACAGGAAACTTTAAAGCAATTAGCAATACAGGAGAACACCTTTATTCTCCTGAATCTATTGGTTTTAATACTATTGCCCCAAGTGCTATATTTGGAGGAAATAGTGTTGCTTCTTCGGCTAAAATATTTCTTGCTATTCTTGAAAATAAAGGTACAACAGCTCAAAATAATGTAATAGTAGCCAATGCTGCTTTTGCTATTCAAACCCTTGATTCAACTAAAGATTTTGAGTCTTGCAAGGCACTAGCTAAAGAGGCTTTAACTTCGGGTAAAGCGCTGAAAGTATTGCAAAAAGTAATTGATATTAAATAAAAATTTTATGACAATATTAGATAAAATTACAGCACATAAGCGGCAAGAAGTCCTAGCTCAAGAAGCTCGAATTAGTCAAGATGTATTAGCGAAAATGCCATATTTTGAACGAAAATGTTTTTCGTTAAAAGAGCATATCACAACACATAATGGCATAATATCAGAATTCAAAAGACAATCACCTTCCAAAGGTATTATTAATGATACTGCAATGGTAAGCACCGTGGTGAAAGGTTATGAAGCAGCAGGTGTCTCTGCGGTTTCTGTGCTAACAGATAAGCATTTCTTTGGAGGCTCAATACAAGATTTAATGCAAGCAAGAGCAGTCATTCAGATTCCTATTTTGCGTAAAGATTTCATCATTTCATCATATCAAATCTATGAAGCAAAAGCCATTGGAGCAGATGTTATATTGTTGATTGCTGCTATTTTGACTAAAAAAGAAATTCAAATATTTACTCATTTGGCGCACGATTTGGGCTTGGAAGTGTTGTTAGAGATTCACAATGAAACAGAGCTTAAAAAATACGATTCAGCTATTAATCTGGTTGGCATCAATAATCGAAATTTAAAAACCTTTGAAGTTGATTTTGACAATGCCATCCGATTAAATAAAGCATTACCAAAAGGTACTATAAAAATAGCTGAAAGTGGTATTAATGATTATCGGAATATCATAAAACTCAAAAAAGCTAATTTTGATGGTTTTTTGATTGGCGAAAATTTTATGAAAACTGCCAATCCAGCGTTAGCTTGTCAAGAATTTGTAGCAGCATTAAAAAATACCAAAATATGAAAATAAAAGTTTGTGGTATGCGTAATGCCGAAAATATTGCAGCACTTGTTACTTTAGAACCTGATTTTATAGGCTTTATTTTTCATGAAAAATCACCGCGAAATGTTGTAGAAAAACCACTGGTTAGTATTCCTAATACAATAAAAAAAGTAGGTGTTTTTGTCAATAAGTCCATAGCGTTTGTACTACAAAAAGTAACAGATTTTGATTTAGATTATGTACAATTACACGGCGATGAAAGTCCTGAATATTGTAACGAATTACAAGAGAAATGTAGCGTCATTAAAGCATTTAATATCAAACCAGATTTTGATTTTGACAAGCTACAAGCTTATCAAAGTACTTGTTCACTATTTTTGTTTGATGCATTTGGTAAAAAAGCAGGAGGTAACGGTGTGGTTTTTAATTGGGATTTGTTAGCCAATTACAATGGAGATACTCCTTTTTTATTAAGCGGAGGTATAACGCCAAAAATGGCTGAAGAAGTCAAAGCATTTAGCCATAAAAAATATATAGGAATAGACATTAATAGTGGTTTTGAACGAGCAGCAGCAGATAAAAATATAATTGCAATTCAAACCTTTATAAAAAAAATAAAACATGAAATATCAAGCAAATAAAGATGGTTTTTATGGTGAATTTGGTGGGGCATTTATTCCAGAGATGCTCTATCATAATGTAGCGGAATTAAAAGAAAACTATCTCACTATAATTAATTCAGAATCCTTCCAAACAGAATTCAAAGATTTATTAAAAAATTATGTAGGACGTCCTACGCCATTGTATCATGCCAAGCGTTTGTCAGAAAAATACAATGCTACAATCTATCTTAAACGTGAAGATTTGAATCATACAGGCGCGCATAAAATCAATAATACAATTGGGCAAATACTCCTTGCCAAACGTATGGGTAAAAAACGAATAATAGCCGAAACAGGAGCAGGGCAACACGGTGTTGCGACTGCTACCGTTTGTGCTTTGATGGATTTAGAATGCTTAGTGTATATGGGAGAAATTGATATAGCACGCCAAGCACCAAACGTAGCACGTATGAAAATGCTAGGAGCAGAAGTGCGCCCTGCATTATCAGGAAGTAGAACACTCAAAGACGCTACCAATGAAGCTATTCGTGATTGGATTTCGAATCCCGTAGATACCTATTATTTAATTGGTTCTGTAGTTGGGCCGCATCCATATCCTGATATGGTGGCACGTTTTCAAGCGATAATAAGCAAAGAAATGAAGCAGCAACTCAAAGCACAAACAGGTAATGAATATCCAGATAAAATAATAGCTTGCGTAGGAGGTGGCTCCAATGCAGCTGGCGCTTTTTATCATTATCTCGATGCTGAAAATGTAGCACTCATTGCTGTAGAAGCCGATGGTTTGGGGGTTGATACCGGAGAAACAGCTGCAACTACACAAGTAGGAAGCGAAGGGATTATTCACGGAAGCAAAACACTATTAATGCAAAATAATGAAGGGCAAATAACCGAACCGTATTCTATTTCTGCAGGATTGGATTATCCAGGAGTTGGTCCTTTGCATGCACATTTGTTCAAAAGTGGACGCGGAACATTCTTGGGTGCTACAGATAATGAAGCCTTGGCAGCAGCACAAGAACTAACACGCTTAGAAGGTATTATTCCGGCTTTAGAATCTGCTCATGCATTGGCAGCATTAAAAAAAATAACATTGCAAGCCAATGAAACGGTAGTCGTTAATCTTTCGGGACGTGGTGATAAAGATATGGAAACTTACATGCATAAACTGAATTCATAAAACTATTAGTATGCAACTTATTAATAACCAAGAAATATAATTTTAAATGACATCTCGACAGCGCATGAAAATATCTGTCATTTCGATACGCAGTGAGAAATCTCATGATTGAATACGGAAGTAAATTTTACAACAATGAAACAATTATTTAATACTAAAAAAAACATACTTAATATCTATCTAACGGCGGGTTATCCTAAGCTTGAAGATACTGTTAAAATTGTAAAAACATTGGCATCAAACGGTGTTGATATGATAGAAATAGGCATGCCTTTTTCCGATCCTCTGGCAGATGGACCTACCATCCAAAATAGTAGTACTGTGGCTATAAATAATGGGATTACAATTCGTAAAATATTTGAACAAATAGCTCAAATTCGCCAAACGGTGAAGATACCTATTGTAATGATGGGTTATTACAACCAAGTGTTGCAATATGGTGCTAATGCCTTTTTTGAACGCGCAAAAGTTGTTGGTGTTAATGGCTTTATTATTCCTGATTTGCCTTTGCAAATTTTTCAAGAAAAACACCAAAAGCAATTGGAACAATTGGATTTAACCATGACTTTTTTAATCACGCCACAAACAAGTGATGCGCGTATCAAACAAATTGATGCTTTAAGTACTGGTTTTTTGTATGTTGTATCTTCTTTTGCTACTACAGGCTCAAAAAGTGCCTTGAAGCAAGAGCAAATTAAGTATTTTGAGCGCATTAAAGCACTTGATTTGAAAAATGCAACGCTGATAGGTTTTGGTATTTCAAATAAAGCAACTTTTGATACCGCTTGTGCTTATGCCAATGGTGCAATTATCGGCTCAGCATTCATTAAGGCTTTAGAAAATACTAATGATGTCAAAGAAACTACTGCTCGTTTTGTAAAAGGAATTAGGGCTTGATTTTGAGAACTTTCAACTGGAAGCATGACAAAAAATCTCATTTCGACAAAGTGAGGCCTGAACGCCGAGAAATCTTATGATTTACTTTCATACCGCTCACAATTCACCTCTGGAGGCAATGCGATATCATTTTCAATAAAATCATAGAGGTATTTTGCCATTGCAGGACCGAGCATTACACCACGTGTTCCAAGTCCGTTGAGAATATACATGTTTTTTTGTGTTGTATGCCTTCCTACAAGCGGTCTTCGGTCTTTTACTGTTGGACGAACACCTGCTTTTTGCTCAACAACACGATAGGGAACGGTAAGGACTTTATCCAGTTTTTGCATTAATTCTTCACGTCCTGCTTGGGTGATGGTATTCGTTTTATCATGCCAATCAAAGGTAGCTGCTACAAAAAAATGCGCATCACCTAAAGGAAGTAAAGTTATACCTGCTTTTAGTTGTACATCAAGTGCTAAATCAGGTGTGTGGATGATTAGTAATTCGCCTTTGGTGCCATCTAATGGCAAATGTTTAAAATACGGATTATCATTCATAGCATAACCTTCTGCAAAGATAATTTGTTTGGCTTGGATGTCTTTATATTGAACGGTGTTTTGAGTTAGTTCTAAATCATTATAAGCCAATGTTTCTTGCATGAAATAACCATTTTCAATCAATTTATTTCGAAAAGTTTGTAATACTTTGGCAACCAAAATACGCCCCGATTGCATCACTTCACCATAACCATAAGGTGCTTCAACTCCCTTAATGTCTTTGTGAATAAGCTGGCTCGATAGAAACGGTGCTAAAAGCGGTTTGTCACAAGCTATCATCCAATTATTCTGTTCTTCAATAGAGGCAAAGCGTCTGTAAATAGGAAAACGCTCTATAAAAGTGTCTTTATATTCTTTTTCGAATGCACCAAAAAGAGTATAGCAATTGCCCACTTGCTCTTTGGCTTGCCAAACAGGAGTGAAGCGTTTGAGTACTACAGGACTAACAAAGCCACCAGCAACCAAAGACGATACAGGATTGTTATCTGCTATAACAACAAAACTTTTGTTCTGGTCTTGCAGCGTTTTTGCCATACTCAATCCTGCGAGACCAAAACCTACTATAATATAATCTACTTGTTTCATTACAATTTTAAATATTCGTGAATAATGATTGCTTCTTTGGCCTCTTTTGCATCGTGAACACGCAATATATTAGCGCCTTTTCCTAGTGCAATGCTATGTGCAACTGTTGTAGCGTTGAGCATATCTTTAGGGCGTTTAAATAAAGGTTTGTAAAGCATGGATTTACGCGAAATACCAATTAGCAATGGCAAATTAAAGCTTTTGAATTCCTCAAAATGATTGAGTAATTGATAATTGTGTGTTATTGTTTTTCCAAAACCAAAACCCACATCCAAAATAATGTTTGTAATACCTTGTTTGTTTAAAACAGCTATTTTTTCATTAAAAAACTGTTTTACAGCAGCAACGACATCATCGTATTCAGGATTTTCTTGCATATTTTGAGGCGTGCCTTGCATATGCATAAGCACATAAGGCGTGTTGTGTTGTGCCACAACTTTAAGAAGGGCTTTGTCTAAGGAAAATGCTGAAATATCATTAATCATACAAGCACCATTTTTTAAAGCTTCTTCTGCAACTTTAGCACGAAAAGTATCTACGGAAAGACTGCAATCTGGAAACTTTTTACGCAGTAATTTAATAATCGGAATCAAACGCTCCAACTCTTCTTCTTCACTGATATGTTTGGCATTGGGACGCGATGAGTACGCACCAATATCAATAATGCTTGCGCCATCAGCTATCATATTGGAGACAGCCGCTAAGATGTCAGTTTCATTTTTATATTTTCCACCATCGTAAAAAGAATCTGGGGTGATGTTTAAAATACCCATTATTTGAGGTGTTTTAAGGCTTATTTCTTTTTTAAGACAGTGTATTTTCATTGCTAATTTTTTTAATTGCATAATTTATGCGAAATTTACAAAAATTTTAAACGAAAAATGAACAAAACTTCCAAACAATATAATACCGTTATCAATACCTGTCGTGACTTGTTTTCTAACAAAATGATAGATTACGGTAGCGCTTGGCGTATTCTGCGTTTGCCCTCTTTGACCGATCAAATATTTATCAAAGCACAGCGTATTCGTATGATGCAAGAAAATGATGTTCGTAAGGTAGATGAAGGTGAAGTCCCTGAATTTATAGGCATTATCAATTATAGTATTATGGCTTTGATTCAGCTTGAAAAAGGTGTTGCTGAGCAACCCGATATGGATACAACAACAGCACTTGAACTGTATGATAAGCATGTAGCAGCAACAAAGGCTTTGATGGAAAACAAAAATCACGATTATGGAGAGGCTTGGCGTGAAATGCGTATTGCTTCATTGACCGATTTGATTTTACAAAAATTATTACGCATCAAACAGATAGAAGATAATGCAGGGAAAACTATAGTCTCTGAAGGCATTGATGCAAACTACCAAGATATGATAAATTATGCGATATTTGCATTGATAAAAATTAATGAAACAGTAAACTAAAATGAAAACTATTACACGATTAATACAACTATTAGTAGGGGCAACTTTTATTTTTTCAGGTTATGTAAAAATGGTAGATCCTATAGGATTTGGCTACAAACTAGAAGAGTATTTTGAAGCCGATGTGCTCAATATGGAATTTTTAATTCCTTATGCATTGGTGATTGCTATTTTTGTGGTTGTTTATGAATTGACCCTTGGCGTGATGCTCATTATTGGTTACAAACGTAAATTTACATTATGGAGTATGTTGGCTATGATATTGTTTTTTACACTATTGACCTTTTATACCGCATATTGGCACAAAGTTACCGATTGTGGCTGTTTTGGTGACGCTATAAAACTATCTCCTTGGGCTACTTTTTGGAAAGATGTACTGCTAACGGTTTTAATCTTGTTTTTGTTACTTAGAAAACAAGATGTTATTGAGCTATTAAAAAATAAATTCGCAAAATTAGCTACTATTGTATCCATATTATTTGGTTTAGGAGTAACATATTATGCCTTAATGCATTTACCTCCATTAGATTTTAGACCCTATAAAATAGGAAATAACATCAGTGAAGGCATGGCAACACCTGATGATGCACCACAAGCTATTTATGATTATATCTGGACATATAATGTTGATGGTGTTGACAAAAAATTTGTTACACGAGGAGATGCTCCAGAGACTACAGGAACTTATGTTGCTGTTGAAACAAAATTGGTTCAAGAAGGCTATGAACCACCAATTCATGATTTTACTATAGAAAATGATAATGGTGACTTTACAGCTACGTATCTTAATGAACCCAAAGTGCTAGTTGTTATAGCTTATAATTTGAATAAATCTGAGCTTTCAGGTTTTGATAATGTTAGAGAAGCTGTAACAAAGGCTTTGACAAAAGGCTATAAAGTTATTGGATTGACATCGTCATCTGATCTTGCAGAATCAATAAAAGCGAAGTACCAACTACCTTTTGAGTTTTTCTTCGCAGATGAAACGGCTTTAAAAACAATTATCCGATCTAATCCTGGTTTAATGACCATAGAAAAAGGTACTGTAAAAGACAAGAAACATTGGAATGACGCCGAAAATTTGGATTTAAAATAAAGCGGAATGTTTCTAATTTATATTGAAAATATTTATGAAAAACTAAAGCTTTTTTGGGAGTCTAAAGCCATACAAAGACTGCTTAGTAAAGTGCTTGTGGTTACTTTTCTATTGAGTGCTGTTTTAGGATTTTTTATACATTTGGGTTGGTTGCGTTTTGAAAATGAATCCTTTAATAATTCATTTTTTGCAATTGATATTTCATTTACGATGTTGCTTATCGCGGAGTTGATGAGTTTAATATTTATTTTGCCAAAATCAGTAGCAAAATCAGTAGGAAAGCAGTTTGAATTGCTCTCGCTTATCTATATTCGATCTGCATTCAAAGAGTTTAGTCATATTCACAAAATGCAATGGAGTGAGATGGGTGAATCGGTTTATTATATGTTTGCTTATGCATTTACGGCTATTGCTATCTTTACCATAATGGGTTTTGTGTATAAATATCAAAAACACAGTAAAATCTGTGATTTTGAACGTGACCAAAGCCGCTTTATTCGAAACAAAAAATTTATTGCAGTACTTCTACTTTTTGCTTTTATAGGTATTGGTATTTATGATATCAAAAGCTTTATAGAAACAGGAGTTTATTTGCGCTCTTTTCATGTGTTTTATGAAGCTTTAATATTTAGTGATATTTTGATTCTGTTGATTGCTTTGCGTTATACGTTAGACTATTATAAGATATTTCGTTATTCTGCGTTTGTGCTCGCAACTATTTTTATTCGTATCTCATTAACTGTAGAAAAACCATATAATTTAATTACAGGGCTTGTGGCAGCTATCTTTGTATTGGTCGTTACCATTACTTATAATTACTTTTTGCCTGTTGAAAAGGTGAAACGTAGTTTTTAGTAAGGAGTAAAAGTAAAAAAAAAAGATACTTCGACTCCGCTCAGTTTCTTTTATCATTTGTAAAAAATGGTATCTTATGATAGTTTTTTTTAGTAAAAAACAAACAAACAACAAACACTCAGTAACAACGTTTATACAATATCATGAAAAAATATGTGCTATTTTTTATACTAATACTGCCTTTCTTTGTTTTTGGACAAAGTCTAAGGTTACATATTAGCGTTAAAGATAGTAGTAATGCCATTTTTCAATCATTAGCCTACAAAAAAGAACACCCTAATGCCAAAAGTATCCAAGAAGCATTACTAAAAACCAACAAATACTTAGAGCATTTAGGCTATCTTAATTATACTAAAAAACAAGATAGTATTGTAGCAAATCATTTTTATTATTCCTACATTTTAAACAAAGCTATTGACTCTTTATATATTATAGTCTCAAAAAAACAAGATTCGCTTATTCATGGAGTTGATCCAACAATAGCGATTAAAAATAATCAAATCCAGCTTCCATTTCAACAAAGCGATGCTTTTTTGACAAAGCTAAAAAACAAATACGAAGCAGAAGGTTATGCTTTTGCTACGTTACGCCTCAAAGACATTAGCATAAAAGCCAATATTGCCTATGCTTCATTAGCTATTGAAACCAACAAAAAAAGAACTATTGACACTATTGTGCTCAAGGGCTATACAGATTTTCCAAAAGCATTTATTCAGTATTACTTAAAGCTGCCAAGTGCGAAGCCATTAAACAAGGAGCAAGTCAAGAACATAGCTGCTAAAATAAACAAACTTCCATTTGCTGCAAGTATAAAACCTGCCGAATTACTTTTTACCAAAGACGACACTGCTTTGTATTTATATCTTAAAAAACAACAAGCAAACAGCTTTCAAGGTATTATTGGCATAAGTGCCAGAGAAAATAAAAAAACAGCTATCTATGGCTACATTCAACTGCATTTAAATAATTTATTTAATCGTGGCACTTCACTTGCTATTGATTGGAATAAAACCGCACAAACCGCACAAAGTTTGCACATAAAAACAGCTTTGCCCTATATATTTAACACGCCATTAAGCGTAAAGTTGCAAAGCGATATCAAAAAAATAGACAGCACTTATACAAAGAACCAATTAAGCCTTGCTTTATACCTTAAAAAAGACAGCAATACAATTGGTGTAGGTATTGCTAATGCAAATAAAAGTAGCAACAACTTTACTGCCTTGAACAAAAAAAGTATTTATGCGTACTATACTTTCAAAAAAAAGAGCAGCATTGCAGTTTTTAATAATAGTCATTTTCTCAATATTAATATAAAGCACAGCATCGTAAAGCAAGCAAGTAGTACATCAAACAAAAACACAATACAACTGGAGTATCAAAAATTAGTTCGTTTAAGCAGGAAGAATTATCTTGCAGTTGTGCATAGAAGTAGTTATAGTACAACTGCAATGTTGAACGATGAAGACGTACTTGGAGGCATTACCAGTCTAAAAGCTTTTGATGAAAATCAGTTTTTTGTGAACAATTACGGCATTTTAACCTTAGAGCAACGCTATTTGATTAGCAATACCATATATAGTAGTATAAATATGCAAATGAGTTATCTTGAAAATAACAATTCTCATTTTAATACACTTAGTTTTGGTTTGGCGTTAAACCTAAAGCAGGAGAATGGGCTACTAACATTAGCCTACAATCTTGGAAAGACCAATAATTACGCATTCAAACTCGCTAATAGTAAACTGAATATAACTTTTTTAACATTTTTTTAATTGCCACTACAGTCTTTTCACTATACATTTTTCATTCAAATGCACTCATAACTCCTCATTCATAACTCATAACTAAAAAAAGATTCCTCGTTGCTCCTGCGTCGCGCTGTCGGAATGACACAAAAACTCATCACCCATCACTCATCACTACTAACTATTTTTCACTTTTCACTTTTCATTTTTCATTTTTTCACTTTTCACTATTCATTAAAAGATTCCTCGTTGCTCCTGCGTTGCGCTGTCGGAATTTTCACTTTCTACTTTCCATTTTAAAGAATTTTTCATCTAATAACACTTTTTTTTAACATTTTTTTAATAAAAAGCACAATAAACTACGCAACCTTTTCAAATTTAACACTCTATTAAGAGAACTAAGTAGGCAAATGCACTATTTCCAGCAATAAAAGGTAGTGTATTGCTATTTTATAATTAACAAATTGGCACAGCAATTGAAATTTTATGTTAAAAAAGTTGGATAATTAACATTTAATTAAGATGTTTGTAGCTAAATTAATTCAAATTAATAAAAAATGAGAACAAAATTAAATGGAATTTTGACGCTATTCTTAGCGTTTGTCGTGCAAGCTACGTTTGCACAGAAGACCATCACAGGTACGGTTTCCGATGACATGGGGCCAATACCGGGTGCTAGTGTCATTGTAAAAGGTACTACAAATGGTACTGTAACAGACTTTAATGGGCACTATACTATTAGTGCTAATACAGGTGATGTATTGGTGTTTAGTGTGGCGGGTAACTCAACAGAGAAAACGGTTGGTTCATCAAATGTGATTGATGCTGTTATTGGCATTGAGGAAATTGAAGGTCTTGTAGTAACTGGGCGTTCTATTAAAGAAGCTCCAAGAGACTTGCCTTATGTTAGTCAAACCTTAAAAGCGGAAGATGTTACTATCGGTAAAAGCAACAATTTAAAAACAGCACTTAACGGTAAGCTTGCCGGTGTTACTGTTGCTGCGCAGTCTGGAGCCAAAATAGGTGATGCTGGTAAAGTATATCTGCGTACACCAATGTCTGTAAAAGGGAGAAGTGAAGCTATCTATTTTGTAGATGGTATTGAAACTAATGCAGAAAATGTAGATATGGATAATGTAGCATCTATTAACGTGCTAAAAGGAGCTGCGGCAACTGCTATATATGGTTCGCGTGGTTCTGATGGTGTGATTGTGGTTACTTCAAAAGCAGGTAAAAAAGGAAGCGTTAAAGTACGTCTTTACAACAATACTACTTTTGAATCTGTAGCTTACTTGCCAGACTATCAAAATGAATATGGACAAGGATATGGTTCTCCTTTAGCTACATTTGATCATACGGCAGGTGTCTTTGGAGATTACCCTGTTGAATGGAATGTTTTTGATGGTAAGAAATATCAAGCAGAATCATATGCTGATGAATCTTGGGGGCCAAAATTAGATGGTTCACAATACATTCCTTGGTATGCTTGGTGGCCAGGTGATGCTGCTAACCCAAATCCATACTATGGTAAAACTACTAAATATGTAGCACAAGAAAATAATATTAAAGATTTTTATGATACGGGAGTAACTGTTAAATCTGGTTTTTCAATTTCTGGTGGTACTGACAAAAGTACTGCTATGCTTGCATACAGTAGAACAGATCAAAACGGACTCTTGCCAAATAGTAATTTGATAAATGATCAAATAAGTGCACGTTTTAAATTTAACGTAACAGATAAATTGAATCTAGGTGTAAATGCTACATACAACAAAAGAGCTTGGAATGGTAATTTTGCTGATGGCTATGGAACTGGTACTAGTGGAAACTTTAATCAGTGGTTTGGTAGAAATCTCGATGTGAATAAAATGCGTGAATTAAAAGATTTAAAAACAATGAATGGACATTCAGCATCTTGGAACTGGTGGGGACCACTTCGCTATGATTATGGTACATATTTTCCTGAAAACTCTGCTAATGGTGATTACACAAAGCATGCGTTCTGGTTTAACCCTTATTATTTAGCAGAAAGAAATGTTCAAAACCGTACTAGAAATCGTTTAAGTGGATCTGTAAAAGCTGGTTATGCATTCAACGATCATTTAAGTGCTAATGTAGCTGTCTCTACAAGTACGTATGATTATAATTATACGTTTAAAGTGCCTTATGATTTACAATATAATACAGGTTATGCTCAGTACGGAGCGGATAATACTCCTACAATTAATTCATTGAGAACTTATGATTCTAAATACAGCTCAACTGAATTTAGTCCGAATTTAATTTATGACATAGATTTATCTGAAGATTTGAATTTGAATGTTGTACTTGGAGGAAGTACTAAAATTGTTAAGAGTTCTAGTGTATATAATAAAATGACTAATAACAGAGCTGATCCTAATGCAGTTGGAGCACAATTAGGTTTAGTTATTCCAGATTTATTTACTTTTGCAAATTCTAAAGAAATTGTAAAACCTAGTTTGAGTGCTAGTACCACTAAAACAAGAGATGTATTTACACGTGCTAAGTTTAATTATAAAAATTTCTTAATCGTTACAGGTGACCTTTCTAATGTGTGGGGTAGCCCTTTTGATATCGCTGGACAAAGCAATAAAAATTCATTTATGTTTGGAGGAATTGGAGCTTCTTTTATCTTTACCGATGTAGTGCTTAAAGATAACAATATTTTGAACTATGGTAAATTAAGAGCGAACTATGGAACAGTAGGAACTTTCCCAGATGCGAAGTTACTTAATCCTACTAATTCTTTAGGGAGTGATTATTATAGAAATTATGGAAATTCATACAATGGAAACCCAACGATGTACACTGCTACAAGTGCAGCTGCAGCTGGAATTCACCCTGCTACATCTGCTGGGTATGAATTTGGAACTGAATTAAAATTCTTAGATAAGAAAATAAAAGTGGATATCAACTACTTCAACGAGCACAGAACTGATGAGATATTAAGTTCAGAAGCTACTAGTGGAAGTGGTTTAAATAATCTTATTGTTAACGGAGGAGATATCAAGCGTACTGGTATTGAATTGCAATTAGGGTTGCAAGTACTTAACAAAAAAGACTTTAAATGGCAAGCGGACTTTAACTGGTCTAATAGTAAATCTACTGTACTTCGTTTAGCTGATGGCCAAACGAGACAAGCTATTGGATCGGATCGTATTGACCATAGATCTTCATTTGGAGTTACTGAATTAATCAATGAGCCAGGTAAAGAATGGGGGCAATTGGTTGGTAATGCTATCAAAAGAGATGCTGCTGGAAACCCTATATTAATTGGTGGTTTATATGACTTTGAAGCAGATCATAATTTTGGATCAGTATTACCTGATTTTAATGGAGGTTTAATAAATAAATTTACCTACAAAGGCATTACATTAGCTGGAACATTATCATTCCAAAAAGGTGGACAATTTTTTTCACTGACAGAATGGTGGGGAACTGATACTGGTTTGCTTAGCAATACTGTTGGGAACAATGATTTAGGAAATCCAAAACGTGATACTGTTGCTAATGGTGGTGGTGTACACGTAACTGGTGTTGATACTGCAGGAGCTCCAGTGGATATGTATATAGAAGCTAACAGTTATTATTCTCAACAATTCAATAGTAAAATTGCTGAAGGATTTATACATGATGCAAGTTACATAAAACTTGCAGATTTAAGTCTGTCCTACAAAATACCTGCTAAAGTTCTAGGAAAAACATTACAAGCTGCTAGTGTAGGAGTAATAGCACGTAATTTAGGTATGATTGCTACTTCAAAAGAAAATAAGCATAACTGGGATCCTTCAGAACTTGCTCATGCTTGGGGTGAAGATGCTGGTCTTCCTGGAACAAGAAGTATCGGTTTCAACATTAGTTTAACTTTTTAATACAAAAAAATGAAAAAAATATTTATAACATTAACTGTATTTGCACTGGTATTGAGTTCATGTGAACGCGTTGATTTTGGTGACGCAAACCAAGATCCGTATGCACCAACAGCAAACAATATAGATGCTATGATGCGAGGCGCTTTGGCTGCGTATGCAGAACAAGGAATTGATAGTAGAGCTGGTTATTCAGTAGCAACACTATATGCCCAATATCAATCACAAACCGTTTATACTAACGAACAAAATTACAGTCACTTTCAAGGAGATTGGGAAACAAATTATGTGTCAGTATTAAACAATTTAAAAGCAATAGCTAATACAACTACTGATGTAAGAGGAAATACTGCCAATATGCAAGCAATTGCTGAATTGGTAAGTGTTTTATCATGGAAACGCCTTACCGATACGTTTGGTGACGTGCCTTATACAGAAGCCTTGCAAGGTGGTCAAAATTTTACACCTGCATACACATCTCAAGAAGCTATCTATACAGATCTTATTGCACGTACTAAAGCAGCGCGTGATATGATGGATCCTGCTGCTTTCACACCAAATGCTGATACAGACATCTATTATGGTGGAGATATGGACAAATGGGGAAAATTTGCTAATTCATTTATTTTAGCATTAACTATTCAGTTGTCTAACACTTCTTTAGCAGGTATGGCTCAAACTGAGTTCCAAGCTGCTTTGGCAGATTCACATGGATTGTTAGAAAGTGCTTCAGATGATTTAAAATTTACACCAGATTTAGCTGGAGGAATGGTTAATCCTATTTCAAAACAAAGAGCAGCTGATTATAATTTGTCTAAAGAATTAACAGCAACTTTATTGGGTCAACCAGCATGGGGACCTCTTTATGGTGATGATAAAAACCCAAC
>JALSVQ010000096.1 GCA_027073495.1 Flavobacteriaceae bacterium
AATGCAGCACGTTGGATACGCATACCAATAGTAGGACTTTCATTTCAAACATCTACTTTGGCATCAGTGTTTGTTATGATTTTTACAGCAAAATATGCTGCAGGATATCAAAAGACAGATACATTCAAAGACTCATTTCTTCAATTTTGGATTTGGGTAGGCATGCCATTAATGCTTATCCTTCCAGGTAATTTTTCTACAACAGCCTTATTATTTTTAATGATTTTGTTGGTGTTAATTATTGGCGGTTATAAGTTTAAATACGTAGCTTATGTTTTAGGTTTAGGAATTGCATTTTTAAGTGTCTTTATCTTGTTGTCTTTTGCTTTTCCAAAAGTAAAAACATTCAATAGAGCAAGTACGTGGATTAGCCGTTTTAAAAGTCATGCAGATGGCGAAGATGCATTAGATAAAAATTATCAAATAGATAAAGCCAAAATAGCCATTGCTAGCGGTGGTATATTTAAATTTATGCCAGGTTCGAGTAAACAAAAAAACTTTTTGCCACAGTCAGAATCCGATTTTATCTATTCCATAATTATTGAAGAATATGGTTTGTTAACAGGTGTGTTTATTCTAGGATTATACTTATTATTTTTCTTTAGAGTATTAATTATTGCCAATAAAGCACCAAACAAATTTGCAAGTTTACTGGTCATAGCATTAGGGCTTCCTATTGTGTCACAAGCACTGGCAAACCTAGCGGTTAATGTTGATTTGGTTCCCGTTACAGGGCAACCATTACCATTGATTAGTAATGGAGGTTCATCCATTTGGATGGTCTGTTTTGCTGTAGGAATAATATTAAGTGTGAGTAGAACTGCAAACGAAATTGAAGCAGAAAAAGAAGCAGAGGAAATAGAAACATTAGAAGAATATATATAATTTGAAAGATAAAATAAACATAGTATTAAGTGGAGGCGGAACAGGAGGTCATATATTTCCTGCTATAGCTATTGCCAATGCATTGAAGAAGCGTTTTCCAAATGCTAATTTTTTGTTCATAGGAGCAAAAGATCGTATGGAAATGGAAAAAGTACCACAAAATGGCTATGATATCAAAGGGCTTTGGATTAGTGGTATTCAACGTAAACTAACTCTTAAAAATTTAAGTTTTCCTTTCAAATTATTAAGTAGTTTAATGAAAGCACGAAAAATAGTCAAGGCTTTTAACCCAGATATTGTTATTGGTACAGGAGGTTTTGCTAGCGGACCGACACTTTATGTGGCGACATTCATGGGCATTCCAACTTTGATTCAAGAGCAAAATTCTTTTCCAGGTATTACCAACAAACTATTAGCCAAAAAAGTGAATACTATTTGTGTGGCTTATGAAGGTTTAGAAAAGTTTTTTCCAAAGGATAAAATGGT
>JALSVQ010000097.1 GCA_027073495.1 Flavobacteriaceae bacterium
ACAATCGTTTTAAACGCTATGTTTACGAGCTCAAAAGCTATCTCGAAAAAAATAAAAATGCCAAAGCTGAGCTTACCATATTTACAGATTCAGATGGAACTAAAGCAAAAAACTATTGGAGTGCTTTAGATTGGATAGTTGCCTTAAGACGTAACCTCTACAAAAATTATGACATTAACAGAAGACAATTAATAACCACATCTAAAGGAGAAATCGAGCCACTTTATGATAATGCTTCTGCTGATAAATTAAAAAATAACCGAATAGAAATAACCATAAAACACTAAAACATGCTTTTATTTACTACTTCAAATACTTTATGCTTCGGATGTGTTTTTGTACTCATGCTCGGCGCTTTTTTTATTGGTTATTTTGCGCAGTATTTTAAACTCAAAAAACGCGAAACTAAAGTTAAAAAAGATAGTCCTGAAGAAGTCGTTGAACGTATAAAACCACTTGGTGTCATAAAAACTATGGATAGAAGTGGAAATAAAGTGGAAAATAAAGAATAATTTTCACAATATTTGATTCTATTAAGACATCTTGCTTTTCTAAATACAATTTCAAATAGGCTAACATACAAATTTTGAATAGTCATCGTAGAGTTATCAATAGATTAGCAGTAAATCTTTTGCTTCTTGTCTTACAGCAAAGCGATTTTTTGTCTTTTATAGAACACCAATAAATTTATCTCACAATTTTCCATTAAAAAGTATATTATATCAAATCATCTTTTTAAATTTGCAACTTAATCTTAATAATCAAGCAATAATGTTCAGAACGCATACTAACGGAGAATTAAATATAAACAACACTAATGAAATAGTAACGCTTAGTGGTTGGGTACAAAAAATACGAGATAAAGGATTTATGATTTGGGTAGATATCCGTGACCGTTATGGTATTACACAATTAATTTTTGATGAAGAGCGTACTGACAAAGCTGTTTTTGAACAAGCAAAAAGCCTCGGAAGAGAGTTTGTCATTCAAGTGACTGGAACAGTTATTGAACGCCAATCGAAAAACAAGAATATACCAACGGGAGAAATCGAAATTTTAGTTACTAAACTTGAAATTTTGAACAAATCGGAAACACCGCCTTTTACTATTGAAGATGATACTGATGGTGGAGAAGATATCCGTATGAAATACCGTTATCTAGACATCAGAAGAAACCCTGTGCGTGAGAATTTAATTTTCCGTCACAAAGTATCTATGGAAGTGCGTAATTATCTTTCTAAAGCAGGTTTTATAGATGTAGAAACCCCTTATTTAATAAAATCTACTCCAGAGGGAGCGCGTGATTTTGTAGTGCCAAGTAGAATGAATCAAGGGCAGTTTTATGCCTTACCACAATCGCCACAAACCTTTAAACAATTATTGATGGTTGGCGGAATGGATAAATATTTTCAACTAGTAAAATGCTTTAGAGATGAAGATTTACGTGCCGATAGACAACCAGAATTCACACAAATAGACTGCGAAATGGCATTTGTTGAGCAAGAAGACATCCTAAATACTTTTGAAGGTTTAACAAGACATTTATTAAAAGAAATTAATGGCGTTGAAGTAGAGAAATTCCCTCGAATGACCTATGATTATGCTATGAAAACCTACGGAAATGACAAGCCTGATATTCGTTTTGATATGAAATTTGGGGAGTTAAATGAAGTAGCACAACACAAAGATTTTAATGTTTTTAATCAAGCGGAATTAGTTCTTGGAATAGCAGTTCCTGGTGGAAATAAATTTACGCGTAAAGAAATTGATAAATTAATAAAATGGGTAAAGCGTCCTCAAATTGGTGCTTTAGGAATGGTTTATGCTCGTGTTAATGAAGACGGTTCATACAAATCATCTGTAGATAAATTTTACGATCAAGAAGATTTAGCCAAATGGGCAAAAGTAACCAATGCGAAGCCTGGTGATTTAATCTGCGTGCTTTCTGGCGATGCTAATAAAACACGTACACAAATGAGTGCGTTACGTATGGAATTAGCCGAAATTTTAGGTTTACGTGACCCAAAAGTATTTGCGCCATTATGGGTCATTGATTTTCCGCTTTTAGAATGGGATGAAGAAACCAACCGTTTTCATGCCATGCATCATCCATTTACTTCGCCAAAACCAGAAGATATTGAATTGCTTAAAACAGCACCTGAAAAAGTTCGTGCCAATGCCTACGATATGGTATTAAATGGTAACGAAATAGGTGGTGGTTCGATACGTATTCACGATAGAGCAACCCAAGAGATGATGTTTGATTATTTAGGTTTTACCAAAGAAGAAGCTCAAGAACAATTTGGCTTTTTGATGAATGCCTTTACCTACGGAGCACCTCCTCACGGTGGTTTGGCTTTTGGTTTAGATCGATTAGTTTCTATTCTTGGTGGACAAGAAACCATACGTGATTTTATAGCATTCCCAAAAAATAATTCGGGTAGAGATGTTATGATTGATGCGCCAGCAAATATTGATAATGAGCAGTTAAAAGAATTGAACCTAAAATTAGATTTATAATTTTTTATGACTCAGGCGTCTATTTAAGAATACTTGCTTTTTTTGTGTCGGGTTATTTTGTATACAAACAAAAGAAAAAAACAAAAGAACGTTTAAAAAACGAAGATGATAAATAGTATGAAGAATATAAAACAACAACTCCAATACAAACAACAGTTTGCTATTGTATTGTTGTTTATTTTCTCGTTACCTTTTGTGATACAGTATGCCGATTTTGCTTGGCATCATCACGATGATTTTGTATGTACTGCAAAACACGAAAAGCACATTCACGTACAAAAAGACACGTGTACTATTGCGTCATTTACCTTTACACCATTTATCTGTAGTACTACTATTTTAGCAGTACTATCAAAACCATTAATTTTTAATACTAATTTAGCTTGGTATAATTCAGCTTATTATACACAACTTAAACACACTTTTCAATTACGAGCACCTCCTAGCGCTAATTATTTATCTTAAATATAGTGTCGATAAAAGAGTAAATACCTATAAGAAAAAGAAAATCTTTTTAGAAATCTTGTCTATAGACAGGAATAAGTATTCCTTTTTGTCACGCTAAAAAATAATTAATACTAATGAGCTATTATTTGGCTCAAAATCGTAATAAAATGAAAAAATATATTTTCGTTTTCTTTCTGCTATTTCTTTTTTCAAAAGTAAATGCACAATTTGTTGGTACTGTATTAGATAGTACTACAAAAACAACTATTCCTTACGCAGATATCTATTTTCCTGATTTAAAAACAGGAACAACAACAAATGTCGATGGTCAATTTACTATTGTAGATAGTAAACAAAACACCATTACCGTTCAGATATCATATATGGGCTACAAAACAGTAACGCAAAAAATCAATCTAAAAGAGACAAAGCTTCAAACTTTTTACCTCCAAGAAGAACATTTTCAACTCGATGAGATTGTTGTATCTACACCAACGAGTAAATTGCAGCAAAATAGTATTGTGAGTGTAGTCCATAAAAAATTGGCTGAACTCGGAAAAACACCAAGTGCATCCTTAGCAGAAAGCATTAGTAATATTGCTGGTGTTGATCAAAACACTACAGGAGCAGGAATTGGTAAACCCATAATACGCGGGCTCTCTGGAAATCGTATTGTTACTTATGCACAAGGCATTCGTATAGAAAATCAACAATGGGGCGATGAGCATGGCTTGGGCGTTGGCGAAATTGGTATTGAAAGCGTAGAAGTTATTAAAGGACCTGCTTCATTGCTTTACGGAGCTGATGCACTAGGGGGCGTTTTGTATTTTGTAGATGAACGCTATGCCAAACACAATACGTATGAGTTTGGCTTACAGTCTAAATTTGTTTCTAACGCTTTGGGTTACCTTAATAATGCGACATTCAAAATGCATAAAGGAAAATTTAAATTCAATCTTTTTGGCGCTTACAATACCAGTGCAGATTACCAAATACCAAATGAGAAACGCGTAGATAACACGCGATATAATGAAAAAAACATCAAAACAGCTTTTGGATTTAATACCGATAGTTGGATTTCTAATATCAGATATAGTTATTTGCAAAATAATTTTGGGATAACCGAAGATGCTATTTATACTACTAACAGCGATCATAGTTTTAAATTGCCTTTTCAAACCATTAACAATCATAATTTGAGTTTTGAAAACAAGTTTACCCTTGCCAATGCGAGTAAATTGGATGCTGTTTTGGGTTATACTTCCAATTACAGAAGCGAATTTGAAGACAGTAGAACAGCACCAGGATTAGGGTTACGTCTCAATACAACTTTGTACACTGTCAAATGGCAATCAAATACTATCAAAGATGTAATGGATTTTAATATTGGCGTACAAGGAATGCATCAAATCAATAAAAATGACGGGCAAGATATTTTGATTCCTGATGCCTCAACCAATGATTTTGGCATTTACGGATTGAGTAATTTCAAAATCAACAATTTAGATTTTCAAACAGGAATACGTTTTGATCATAGAAAAATTAATGCCAAAAACACGGGGAATATTCCTGCGTTAAAGCAACATTTTAGTGGCATCACGTATTCTGCTGGGCTTGTATATCAAAAAAATAAAGAAAAAATCAGAGCCAATGTTTCTAGTGGATTTAGAGCACCAAATACTTCAGAACTATTGGCTGATGGTGTACACGAAGGCACTTTTCGCTACGAAAAAGGAGACACTTCGCTTAATAACGAACAAGCAACACAGCTTGATGTTTCTTATGATTATGTTTCTGAGCATTTTAAATTTGCTATCAATCCGTTTTATAATTATATCAAAAACTACATTTATCTTACACCAACCAATACTACTATAAATGGAGTTCCTGTATATGATTTTGTGCAAAAAAACGCTTTTTTATACGGTGGAGAAATGGGCTTCCATCTGCACCCGCACCCAATAGATTGGTTGCATATAGAAAGTACTTTTTCTACAGTTTTTGCCAAAGATACCAACGGAAAGGCCTTGCCTTTAATTCCTCAATCTAAAATTAACACAGGTATTAGTGCTGCTTTCAATTCGGATAAAAAACTCTTTGTCCATAAGATATTTTTACAAGATGTGTATAAATTTAAGCAAGCAAATATTGGTTTGTTTGAGACTGAAACCAATGCATACAATTTGGTTAATATTGGGATGAGCCTTAAATTAAAAACTAAAAACAAGCCTATTAACATTGATTTGGGGATAAAAAATGTATTGAATACCAATTATACAGATCATTTATCTCGATTTAAAAACATGGGAATACCTAACCCAGGAAGAAACTTCTATATTGCTTTAAAAATGAATGTTTTGAATAAAATGGAAGAGTAAGTTTTAATATTTAAATACACGTAATTGCATAAAAAGCTAGCTTTGTAATTACGTGTATTTTTTCTATGTTCATCTACAGCATTTGAAACTTAAGAAACTAGTAATTAAAAAGCACTTGACATTCTCGATTTTTTACATAACTTTGATAAAGATTTTTTTACCTTGAACAAAAATCATTGGGCTTCATTTAAAAACCGATAAAAACTCAACAATATCAGCTAATTAAAGAGTACTTTTCACTTGGTGGAAATAGAAGATTTAGACTGTTAGGTCTTATCTTAAACAAAGGTCCTTTTTCTACAACTCGACCTTTTGAATTTCGCTTTATCAAATGGTCAACTGTTATCATTCCTTGTTCTAATAGCAAATCAAATTGAGAAATAATTGGTTTTTTTGTATGTTCGACTTCTTTATATAGAAAATGCTCTTTTCCATCTATTCGGACACTTTCTGCTGAAACCCAAAATGTTTCTCTATGCTTTTCTAACAATCTATTATGTAATTTTTCTAAAGTCCAAACGACAAATTCACCTATTTGTTTTTGTTCTGAATTTTCTATTAATTTAAAGTTTTTAAATAACTTTCATAATCTATTTTTGATAAATTTAAAAGAACAATTTTACTATCAATATTTATCAAAGCCAATTTATTCCCAGTATCTGAAAATGATTTTAAATCTTTAAACCAAATCCTATAATCTCCTCTTCCATTTGCTCTATATAAAGATAATTCTGAAGGCGAATATCTTTCTTTATATTTAAACATACACTCTAATTTAACTTTGTGAGTTGGACCGAACTCTTGTATATCATAATTATGTATATTTTGTTCCTTTAAGAAAATTCTTACTTTTGAAATAGCATCCATAATACTTTTGTTTAATCCAGTTTCTGTGGGAATTAGGATTGAAAAATCAATTTTTTCTTTTTCTAAAACCGTTAAATTATTACTTTCAATATCTTCTGGTTTTTCTTCTACTTTTAAACATTTCTCTAATATGTTTTTTATAACATTCCCTCTATGTTCACGAGCAGATTTCTCATGACTACCTTGGCGTGCAACTTCAAAATATTTCTTTTCAACATCCGAAATTCCTTGAATATCTTCTTCTGTATCAGCAGTAAAGTATATATCTACTTTGTCCTCTAATGCTAATAATTCAATTTCTAATTTTTCTAAATTTAATTGTGTTAAGTCAATTTTTGAAAATTCTATTAATAGTGTAAATAGATTTGCTTTGTTGTACCAATAACTTCTATCAGAAAAAGATAAACTTGTTAGTGTCTTTATCGAATTTAGCAAAGAACTTATTACGGTTTCATAATTAGGAAAAACACTATTATATTTATCTAAATACTCATCTACTTTTGTACTCCTTCCAAAATAATTGCCTTCAAGTAAGGTAGCAATGTAAAGCATTATATACTGAAAGTCATACATTCTTTTTTTATCATTTTCGGTAAATACTTTGTTCTTTATAAAAAAAATATTGATTGTTTGTTTCTCTATTGTTTTTACGATAATATCTGTTTCATCTTCATTAGCTGTGTACTCTATATCAACTAACTGTTTGCAAAAAATTGCTATTTCACCATCTCCATAAAGAGCATTATTTTTTTCAACTGTATTTAATGAATATTCCGTACTATTAATTCTTTTAAAAATTTCTTTAATTAAATCCTCTCCAATATCTTTTAAATCTTTAACCGATACTTTATAATTTAAAAATTCTTTTTTTTCAGGTTGAGACAATTCTTCAAATGGAATAATTTTCTTTTGTTTTTCAAAATCCCCTTTGCCTTTTATATAATCTACTATTGTGGTCAATCTTTGCTGTCCATCAACTACGACTTCAGTCGCAACCATTTTTTCAATATCAATATCAGAGCTTGCAATATATATTTCAGGAAAAGGATAATTCCTTAAAATTGTATCAATAAAAGCATATTTATGTTGCTTTTTCCAAACAAGTTTTCTTTGATAATTTGGTCTAGTATCTAATAAACCATTATCTATTTTGTTATATAGTTCAATTATTTTAACACCATCACTTTGAATACTTTCTTTTAATTTATCCATTTGCTATTAAATTTAAGTTTATATTTTTTATGTTATTTATATGGTAAGCTTCGAAAAAATACCAAGATTTATATATTCCAATATTTATATCTCTACCATATTTCATTTTAAAATCACTAATCACTTTTTGTATCTCTATTGAAATTTTGTAGCCTTTTGGTATATAATCAGGCTTAAGCCAACCTTTTAACATATAATAGGCAAAAGATTTTCTATCTGTCTTTTCATTCCAGTTTCCGTGATTAGTATATTGACTTGTATATTTATACATTTTCATCAATTGATTATCAAATAATCTACTTGATACAATAGCTATATCAATATCAGAAATTTTATTTTCATCAAATTTTTTAAATGGATAAAACTCTAAAACATTTTTATATGGCTTAATACTAAATCCTAATTTTCCAGATCCAACTACTGCAATATCTCTAATGTGAACGTTTAAGCTATCAGCTATCCCTTTTTTAAAAAGAAATTCCTCACTATTCTCCATTAAATCAAAGAAATAACAAGAACCATCTAATAAATATTTCTGAACTACAATATTAGGATCAAGATTTAGACAATCTTTTTTAAATAATTCTTTCATCATTCTATATTTTTTAAAATTTCAATAGCAACTGCTCTTGCTAATAGTGGCGGAACAGCATTTCCAACCAAAGAGTATTGTGGAACTTCTGTTTTTCTATTATTTCCTCCTGTAGAGCGTTTTCCTTGAAATACAAAACTATCATCAAATGATTGTAATCTTGCCATTTCACGTACTGTTAATGCTCTTGGAGAATTGTAATGAATATAATCATCAGGTATAGTCATAATAGTTGGACTTTGCTTTTCTGGTATTAAAACATTATAATTTCTTTTTTTTGAAGATAATCCGCATTCAACCAACTCACATTGAGCATCATCATAGGTTCCGTTTTTCAAAATTACATCTAATCTATTTGAAACAGTTGAATTATGTTTGCTTGTCTTATGATTATGTAGAATATCATATATTTTTTCATCATTTAAAAGTGCTTCTGTATTTCGAACATAAAATGGTTTTTTAGCATTTTTAAAACGGCCATTTAAACGGCCAGATTTACTCCAATCAGCAAATGTTTTCCCTTTATTTTTTACTGGCTTCCCATTAATTGCTCTTTTACTAAGTAAAGATTTCATCTTTTTTGCAGTACCATTAAACTGTTTTGATATATCTACCAATTCATAATGTCTTGCTTCTTCATTGTTTCCAACAAAATCTAAATCATATAAGGCTTCAAATACCGTAACTTTTTCAGCTTCTGTAACTGTAGCTGGAATTTCTGAAATAAACTTTTGGTCTTTTCTACAGCCAATAAATAAAACACGTTCTCTGTTTTGCGGAACACCATAATTTGAAGCATTAGCAATAAAAGGAGCTTCAATTTTATACAATCGTATTTCATTAATTATCTCTTGCAATTCATCCAACTGTTTTTTATTACTGTAAGACTTAACGAACTCAACGACATCATCAAAAGTAAGTGTGTAAATTTTAATTGCTGTTAATATATCTTCACTTGTCTTTTTGTATTCTTTTGAAATATTTAATTGTTTGAAAGCATCTTCAATATTCAGAATAATACTCTCTGAACTTAATCCAGTTAAAAAGTCATTAAAAGAGCTTACAAAAAAATCGTTATCAATATTACAAAAGTCTTTTTCTTTAATTAAATCTCGCTTAATTGTTTCCCATTTTTTATTTCTAATTAATAAATTAAATCCGTGTCTAATTGTATTAATCCTTATGTCTGTTTTTGATGTTTTATAATCAACTATTTTAGGAGTTAATAATCTGAATTTAGTTTCAATAGTTTTGATATAGGCTTCTTTTGCATCCTCTATTTTCTCATCAGCATACTTTTCTATTTCGACTTTATTAATCAGGCAATTAATTAAAAATTCATTCTCTTTATTCGTCTTTTTTAAACTTTTAATAAACGAAACTAATTTTGGAATTTCTTTTATATCTACTATCGAATTTATCTCATTCAGTATTAATTCTTTTATTTTTCCTTTTTCTTTTGTGAGTATTCCTTTAACATTTTCCATAACAAAATATTTAGGTTGTAATATTTTAATTACTTCTAAATAATGGGAAAACAAATCATCTTTTTTATCAAATTTCTTTCTTTTTCCTGCTAAACTAAAACTTTGACAAGGCGGACCTCCACAGATAACATCTACATCTTTACCTCCGATTTTCCCGAGTAAATTATCTAGAAAATCCGGTTCTGTTATATCTTGGCAAAGAAATTTAGCATCTAACCCTAATTGATGATTATACCTAACTATATGTGTTAATTCACAATTTTCGTTTATATCATTACCTACCAAGAAATCAAAATACTTATTATTATTTTCTGCCTGCAAAAAACCTTCGCTAAAACCTCCAGCACCTGCAAATAAATCTACAAATGTAAACGGTTTACCATATAGCGATTGCTCTTTAACAAGGTTTACATTGTGATTTTCTTTATAGTTATTCACGTATTCTGATAAAATTTCTTTTATTTCATCGGTTGAATATGATTTTTTATATGAATGATTTAATAATTCATCTGCTCGATCTTTTAAAGAAGTTAAATAATGATTTAAAGACTTATTCTCAATAGAATATCCTTTTACGATTTGCAATTTCTTATCAAAGTCGTCTAAATTCACTTTCTTACCAGTAGAAATTTTAACTTGTTCTCCACTACAGTTTATTCTAAGATGAATTGGAGCAAATCCTTTCTTATCAACTTTATCTAAATAAAAATTTATTGTTGCCATTTGTTTTGTTTTACGGACGTTTTTACGGACACGGACAAATTTACGGACAATTTTTAATTAAGTCCCTAAAAAAGGAATAAAATATCAAAAAAAAGAATTAATATAATCAAACAGGAAAGCTAAACCTAAAAAATTACAAAGTTAATACCTACGTCGTACTGAATTTAAAGTTTGTATTATTAAACAGTTCAGATTGAAAAGTCTCAACTACACCAATACAAACCATCAACAAAACCTTCCTTACGGAAAGGTTTTTTGAAAGCTTTATTAATTAATTAATTTTCGTAAATCATTTTTTAAATTATTTCGCTGTTTTTTAAAGGATTTTTCTTTTCGTTGTTTTTTAAAATCCGTCCCTTTAAATACACGCACAGGGTTTCCTCGTTGAATATTCAGATGGTTTGACCATTCGTTTTTCACATCATTAGCTAGCTTTTCCAGTTGGTATGCTAAACACTTTGCTGTTAACCTTTCAATAGCTAGCTTTTTATTTTGATGTTGCGAACGCGTATCCATTACCGTAACTGAAAGTCCAAACAACGGATATGTTGCCCTTACAGCAGAACTCACTTTGTTTACATGTTGACCTCCTGCTCCACTACTTCGCATAGTTTGAAACTTAAAACCAGCCTTATTCACTTCAGTAATAAGCGTATTTGGCAATTCAAACAGGGCAATGAACCAGTTTTTTCGTTTGTTGTATTTTCTAAAAACACTTGTACCAATCCACAAAATGGAACCAATCCAGCTTTCTAAAAACTGTTCCAAATGCATACCTTCCAACACTATTATTACAGATTGTATCGTGCCATTTTCATAACCATTTACTTTATTCAAAATAGTGTATTCTATAGCTTCTGGAGCCAATTCTTTTAAAAACACTTTCAACACTTGGGCTACAACATAGTTGCATTCTGCTGGGCCACGACCAGCGGTTATTTGTATTATTTTTTTATTCGTTTTCATTTTTTTTTTGTTTTTACTTATCCATTCGTACAATTTTTGGAGTGAATGTCCCAACTACATCTACCAATTCTAATTGATTCGCCATCACTTTGGTAATGTCTTTATATGCCATTGGCGCTTCGTCAATTCCTCCTCCAATTAAGGATACTTCTTTTAATTTTAATTCTTTTTTAATTTCACTTTTTGTGAATAATTGTTTACACTTTCTACGAGAATGCAATCTTCCTGCTCCGTGAGAAGCCGAATTTATACTATTACTATTTCCGCGTCCTCGAACAATAAAACCTGGCGCAGTCATCGAACCTGGAATAATACCTAATTCGCCTTTTTTGGCTGGAGTTGCTCCTTTTCTATGTACAATTACTTCCTTGCCATTTAACATTTCTTTCCAAGCAAAATTGTGATGATTTTCTATTTTAGCCACAGGTCTTGAGCCTAAAAGTTTCGCAATTCGTTTATGGATATCATCGTGACAGGCTTTGGCATAATCTCCAGCTAAGTTCATAGCTAACCAATATTCTTGTCCGTCGTGTGTATTCAAATCCAACCAAGCTAAATGCTGTACTTGCTTTGGCAAAGGTGTTTGTTTTGTTGCCAAATATGTATAATGTTTAGCAATGTTTGCACCTAAACCACGTGAACCAGAATGTGCTAAAACGCCTAAAAATTCTCCTAAAGGCAAATTCCATTCATTATTTTCATCGGTTATTGTTACTGTTCCAAACTCTACAAAATGATTTCCTCCACCAGAAGTTCCTAATTGTTTATACGCTTTATCTTTTAATCGTTTTACTAACGGAATTTCTTTAAACTCACTTCTACTAAAAATTTCATTATCGTGCTTTATTTGATGTGTTTCATACATCCCAAATTTGGTATGTTCGCTTAAAATATTTTCTAACTGATGTCTTTTCCCTTTAAGGTAAGATACTGGTATTGGATAAATCGTTAAACTCATTCTGCAACCAATATCTACACCAACTCCATAAGGTATTACGGCATTATCGGTTGCTAAAACGCCTCCAATTGGCAAGCCATAACCCACGTGAGCATCTGGCATTAAAGCGCCTTGAACTGCTATTGGCAATTTTAAAGCATCGTACAATTGATACTTTGCTTGCTCATCAATTTCATTCTCTCCAAAAATTTGAAAAGGTGCTCTAATCGCGTTTAGTTGATGCATCTTTACGATTACAGGATCCAATAAACTCTCGGCTATTTTTCCCCAAACGGCATCGCCTTTATAATTTTCAGGATTTTCTAATACCTTTTTGGCATCAGCTAATATTTGTGTTTTTTTACGTTTTTTTTGGTATCTATTTAGTTGACCAAGTGTTACGTTTATACTATTGTTTTTTGGAAAACCCAATTTTATTAGGTCTCTTCCGCTTAATTTTTTTCCCATAATATTGTTTATTAATTCTAAATAACTTCACAGTAGAACACAGTAGAACATAATACATTGAGTGCTACTAAGTAAATCTGTTGTTTTACTAAAGTCTCGAAAAAATAATGTTGTAATTTCTTGAACATAAAAAATCCGAAACTTTTTAAGGCTTCGGATAGTTCATTATATTCAAGTAGTTTTAATTACTGATGTAGAAGTATCCAAAGCATGCACATAGATTTTCTTAAATCTATTAGCGTAATTCCGTAGTTGTATTTAACTGCTATCATTTTGCTTTGTTTTTGAGCCCATCTTAATCTTCCTAAAGGGAAGAAACGCTAAGCCTGATTATTATATATATTTTTGTTCAATGAATAGCAGTGATTAATTTTTTTTACAATCAATATGATTCTTCATTTCAACGGTGCAAATCTAAAATGATTAATTGAATAAAAAAAGAAAAAAATAATTTATTTTATTGATAATCAAACAGTTATGATTTATTTAAGCAATAGACATCCTGTCCGTTTTTCAACAGATAGTTAATGTCTTGAAACTGATATTTTTACGAATCAATGGCCATCTTTAAATTTTTTAAAATAAATCATAAAAAAAACGTCCAAAAAATTAAATTTGGACGTTTCTATATATTTTTTAGCGAATTTAGTTAATTACCCATGTAAAAATACACTTGAAAAGCGTCCGTTTTTATGTGTTAGTACTAAATTCATCTCTTTTTTGTTTTATAATTTGGTGCAAAGATGGTATAAATTATTGGAATACTAAAATATTAATTTTAATTGGAAAAAATCAATAAAGCGAAAGATTTCTTAGACACAAGAAAAAAGGATGTAATTTTAATTGTATATTAGTAATTTTAATACTTTTGCAGACTAATTAAACTACTAATAACATGCAATCTGTATTTAAACCTAAATTCTTTAGTTTAGTCAAACAAGGTATTTCAAAAAAACAAGTAACCGCAGATATTTTATCTGGGGTTGTTGTCGGTATTATCGCCTTGCCACTAGCTATAGCTTTTGCCGTTGCTTCTGGTGTGTCTCCAGAAAAAGGGATTATCACTGCTATTATTGCAGGTTTTTTAATTTCATTATTTGGGGGCAGTCGTGTACAAATTGGCGGACCAACAGGTGCTTTTATCGTGATTGTCTATGGTGTTCTAAGTAAATATGGTTTAAACGGTTTACTAATTTCTACTTTTCTCTCAGGTATATTACTCATCCTTTTTGGCATCTTGAGATTAGGTTCTTTATTAAAATATTTTCCATATCCACTTGTGGTTGGGTTCACTAGTGGTATTGCTGTTGTGATATTTTCTACACAAGTTCGTGATGCATTAGGCCTAGAAATTGACAAAATACCATCTGATTTTATTGCCAAATGGCAAGTCTATTTTTCTCACCTTAATAGTATAAATTGGATTGCGTTTGGCCTCACTCTAGCAACCATTCTTATTGTTGTATTTTCTACAAAATTAACAAAAAAAATACCCGGTTCTTTTATTGCTATCGTGTTGGTTACTGCCATTGTTCAACTTTTTCATATTCATGTAGCTACTATCGAGACTTTTTTTGGAGAAATACCTAACAAAATTCATTTTGCTGTACCTAATTTAGATTTTCATAATCTTTCAAAATATCTTGCTCCTGCATTAATTATTGCCTTATTAGGAAGTATTGAATCACTACTTTCTGCAGTTGTTTCCGATGGAATGATTGGAGGAAATCACCGTTCAAATACAGAGTTGATAGCACAAGGTATAGCAAATATTGTTAGTCCGTTTTTTGGAGGAATACCTGCGACTGGCGCCATTGCTAGAACTGCTACTAATATAAAAAATGGGGGAAGAACACCAATAGCTGGAATGATTCATGCCGTAACTTTATTACTAATTATGCTCGTGCTAGGAAAATGGGCAAAATTAATTCCTATGGCTGCACTTGCAGGTATTTTGATTGTTGTAGCTTACAATATGAGTGAGTGGCGCCAGTTCCGATCTATATTAAGAGGTTCAAAATTTGATATTACCATATTATTAACGGTATTTCTTTTAACGGTATTTGTAGATCTAACTGTTGCTATTGAAATAGGTATTGTACTTTCTGCCTTATTATTTATGAAACGCATGTCAGATAGTGTTATCCAAGTTCCGCAAGAAGTAGATAGTGATCTAATAGCTGATTATTCCAATCTTCCAAAAGAAATTTCTGTTTATGAAATTAATGGTCCTTTGTTTTTTGCATCGGCAAAACATTATACAGAAACGCTAAAAGCAACAGGTTATAAAAGTAAAATCATTATTATACGTATGCGCCACGTTCCTTTTATTGATGCCACAGGATTACACAATTTTAAAGATGTAATCAAAGCGCTTAAAAATTCAGGAACAAACATTATTTTATCAGGTGTTAATAAACGTGTAATCCACGATTTAGAAACTTACCATATGCTACAAATGATTGGGAATTCAAATGTATTTGACAGCTTCAAAGGTGCTGTGAACTATGCTAAAATTGAAAATAAATAAAAGCTTGTGTTTCTGCTGATTGTGTAGCGTAAACTATCCAAAATACCAATGCCAAAACTATGGCTTTGAATACAAAATGTGTTTTTGAAAAAATAGAGAACATACCATTTTCCAGTTTTTTAGGAATAAAATGCCAAACAAAACCAAAAAGTAAAAGCAAGAATACATTTTGATAGGAAACAAGTATGGTTTTGAATTGTTCAAAATCAAATTGAAGATTTATTATATTTGTTATGATTTTATTGGCAGTAGCAAAATCTTTTGCTCTAAAAAATAACCAAGCAAAGCTTACAAAGTGGAAGGTCAAAACGATTTGTATTAATCGAATAAATTTGGTGTTCGGTATTTTTATTAGACCTTTAAAAAAGCGTTCTACTGCTAATGCTATTCCGTGAAACATTCCCCAAAGCACAAATTTCCAAGAAGCGCCATGCCATAGTCCGCCAAGAAGCATTGTCAAAAATAGATTGCGATACGTACGCCATTTACCTTTTCTATTTCCTCCAAGCGATATATACAAATAGTCTTTCAACCAAGTTGATAATGAAATATGCCAGCGTTTCCAAAACTCCGTGATTGACCGTGATTGATAAGGCGTTCTAAAATTAACAGGAAGCGTAAAACCTAAGAGTAATGCCAACCCTATAGCAATATCTGAATACCCCGAAAAATCACAATAAATCTGTATCGCATAGCCATACATAGCCATCAGGTTTTCAAAAGGTGTATAAGCGTTTGGTGTGTCAAAAATACGATCTACAAAATTAACCGATATATAATCTGATATTACGGCTTTCTTTATTAAACCTCCAATAATGATAAAAAAGGCATAATTAAATTGTGCATTAGTAAGCTTTAATTTTTGGCTTATCTGTGGTATAAAATCTTTTGCTCTTACTATAGGACCAGCCACGAGTTGTGGAAAAAAGGAAACAAAAAACAAAAAGTCAAAAAACTTTTTTGTTGGTTCTAATTCTTTTCTGTACACATCAATAGTATAACTCAAAGTCTGAAATGTATAAAACGAAATACCAACAGGAAGTACAATATCATAAAGTGAAAGCGTACTGCCCGTTACCGCATTTATATTTGTAATAAAGAAATTGGTATATTTAAAGTAAGCAAGCATGCCTAAATTTGAAACCAAGGAAATAAGCAATAGCAATTTACGTTTTAATGAATTTTCTTCTTTTGCCAAAAATAAAGACAAATAATAATCTACAAATGTAGAAAAGATAAGAATCCAAAAATAAATACCACTACTTTTATAATAAAAAAAAATAGAAAAAGCTACAACATAAATAATGCGTAATTTTTTATTGTCTAATAATTGAATATAAATAGTGTAAAACACTAAGAAAAACACCAAGAACAATCCTGAATTAAATAACAAAGGAGATTTGGGTTGATATAAGTACCAATCTTTTAAGAAATCTGCTGTAAGAGAAAAATTGAGTAAATTCACAATTGTTAGTTATTAAAATTTGCGGTAATAGCATTAAAAAACAAATCAGCTTGTTGTTCATATCCTGCTTTGGTATAATGCACTCTATCTTTTGCCATCAGTCCTGCTTTAAAATGTGACCTTATAGCTTCTTGTCCGCCATAAGCATGATACAAATCCCAAACGGCATAGTGATAAGCCTCCGAAGCGCCTTTTATTGCTGTTATATATTTTTCTGTAAAAGGGTTTTTCTGCGTTCGCTTAAAAAAAGATGCGGGCGGTGTGGTGACCAAAATCATTTGATTAGGATTGGCTTTCCTTAGATTGGCTATAAACTCCAAAAAACGAGTGATAAATAAATTTCCGTCCAAGGTATCAAAACTCTCATTAGTTCCTAAAGAAACGATAATCAAATCAGAATTCAGCTCTTTTAATTGTTCAAAAAACATCGGAAATTTATTATATGTACTTGCTTTTATACCATTAACACCAATTGCATTATAGATAATTCCTGAGGTGTCATTTTCGAGTACAAAGCCATTAATGGCTAAGTTTTTGGAGGTATTGGCATTAAATAAATAAAATTCTTTTTGTTTTTCATTAGTATGATAGCCTACACAATCCGTATCATAGCTACATAGTAATTTTTCAAAATTATTTGGAGAAACATGGACTGGCTCATAGCTTTTTACGGCTATTTTTAGCTTTTGTTTCGGGTGAATCATATTGCCTTTAAGATGGTTCAATACCTGAATTTTTTTTACCGTTGTCTTATATTTTCTTGCTATT
>JALSVQ010000098.1 GCA_027073495.1 Flavobacteriaceae bacterium
CTGTTCATGAAACTGGAGCAATTGAGGCTACAGGACACAAAATAAACACAGTAAAAACCAATGATGGCAAACTCACTCCAACTGCCATTCAAAAAGTATTAGATGAACACACAGACGAACATATGGTTAAACCTCGCATGGTTTATATTTCTAATACTACTGAATTAGGCACTTTATATAGCAAAAGTGAATTGGAAGCGCTACGCACATTTTGCAATGCTAATGATTTACTCCTTTATATGGATGGCGCACGACTTGCTATGGCATTAACAGCAAGCACAAATGATTTAACATTGACCGATATTGCTAAGCTTACCGATGTTTTTTATATTGGTGGAACAAAAAACGGTGCCCTTTTGGGTGAAGCCATAGTTATTAATAACAAGGCATTGCAAAACCATTTTAGATTTCATTTGAAGCAGCGCGGTGCTTTACTTGCCAAAGGTCGATTAATCGGGATTCAGTTTTTGGTTTTATTTGAAAATGATTTATTTTTTAAAGCTGGAAAACATGCCAATACGCAAGCAGCATATCTTGCTGATGGCCTAAAGGAATTGGGTTATTCTTTTCGTTATGCACCTGTTTCCAATCAAGTATTTCCGATCCTGCCAAATACGCTTATTAAAAAATTAAGTCAAGACTATGGTTTTCATATTTGGGAAAGCGTCAATCCTGAAGAATCTGCAATACGCTTGGTTTGTTCTTGGGCAACAACAGCTGTGGCCGTAAAACAATTTATTGCTAAAATAAGTTAAAAATGAAGCACATTAAAAAATTGTTCTTTGCGTCACACTGCCGTGAGTAACGAAATAGCTATATGTTGCCAGCTAACTTAATATCAAGTGTATTTTTCACTTTCTACTTCCCACTTTTCACTTGCAATCGCACCCCTTCGCTATGACTGCTAAATTCTGGTGCATACATACTTTGAATCGTAGTAATACCATTAGAGAAATTACCTGCATTATTAACCCGTAAATCATATTCAAAAACATAAACTCCTTTTGGAAGTCTGCTGATAAAGAAATTGGTCGAAGCATCTTTTGTGCTTTCATAATAACCTAAGCCATCTTGCCATTTGTATTGCGAAATAACATTAACAGGCTCCAATCCAGCGGCACGCATATCTTTCATATGGATAAACTCCATCGCTCGGTCTGCTTTGAGTTCAATACGAATACGAAGCAAATCGCCTACTTGAAGCGTAGTAGTGCTATCAACCAAGGTCATTGCCTCACCACGCGCTGTATTTTTCTTTAAAAATACTTTTTTAGTCAAATGTAAAGGTGTCTTTGCAGCCGTTATTTTATCTAAATCTTCAAAATACTGCCAATATAAAGCGCCCCAAGCAACACCA
>JALSVQ010000099.1 GCA_027073495.1 Flavobacteriaceae bacterium
AATGCGTATGAAGTTCTGTATTTGCTTAGTTCGTTTTCTGGTCTAAACCCTGGGAATACTTGCGAGCCACCTGGTGTGATTTTTCCAAAGAAACTTTTTACTTTCAATGCATCAGGAGTAGTTTCTGTTACTAACTCACCATTAATATCATAAGAAGCCCAAGAAGCTTCTTCTCCAGCTTTTATTTGATAGTTTTCAATACGGTGTTCAGCACCAAAAGCTAAGTTCAAACCATTGAATACGTCTTCATTAAATTTAGAGATATCCCAGTTAGTTGTGTTTTGAGCAAAAGTAAATCCTCCTGCTTGAAAATCTCTTTTTGTTGAAGTACCAAGCGTAGAGTTGCTGGTGTTTACTATATTGAAGTCAAAAGTATTAGTTCCAAAAGAATTGCTTAAATCAGAATTCCAATCACCTAGTTTACCTTTAAGACCTACAGCCAAAGATTTGTCTTTAATGTCTGATCCTATTTCTGGTAAAAACCCATTAGCAAAAGCTGCAGTATTACCTCTGTTGTCAGTATAAGCAGGTCTTCTATAGAAACCAGCAGCTAAACCTCTACGGTATGTCATACCTCCAAAAGCATAAAATTCAGCACCATTATCTCCTACAGGAAGCGACATGTTTGCCATAAATTTACCTTCTTTAAGGTCTGATTGCCCAACACGCATTCTAAAATCATCACGTGTAAGTCCTCTTACAGCTAGTTCCGCATCTGATACATCACCACCTAATAGAGTTTGCAATGTAGCCATATCTGGAGCAGCAGCAATATCAGCCTTAAGCACAGGGTCAATTACACTATCTTCTACTGCTTGAGCATAGAATTGGATGTCTCCCATAGATAAGTTTGATACATCAGCACCAGAATTACGAGCAACACGCTCAACAGCATGATAACCTTGAAAAATAGTTTTTCCCATAGCATCACTACGGTTTGTAGCTTTACGTGTAGCCATAGAGCCAGTAAAGTTAATGAAACCACCTTTATCACCTAGTGGTAAACCATAGTTTACATCTACTTGAAATTTTTGACCATCAGTTCCGCCTTCTCCGTACTTGTTTGAGTTTTTACTCATATTAGCACCATTGTTAACAGCTACGTTAAGTTCGTTTACTTTGTTGTTTAGTACAATATTAATAACACCTCCAATAGCATCAGAACCATATTGAGCAGCTGCACCATCGCGTAATACTTCAATGTTTTTGATAGCAGCAGAAGGAATAGCATTCATATCTGTACCTACAGAACCAGCACCTACTGTACCGTTTACATTTAGTAAAGAAGATGTGTGTCTTCTTTTACCATTAATAAGTACCAATACTTGATCAGGTCCCATTCCTCTAAG
>JALSVQ010000100.1 GCA_027073495.1 Flavobacteriaceae bacterium
TATTACCAACTTTGTATGGTGGGTAGGTATCGGACATGCAGGAACATTAATCTCGGCAGTATTGCTTTTATTCCGTCAAAGATGGCGTATGGCAATCAACCGTTCTGCAGAAGCAATGACCATATTTGCCGTTTTTCAAGCAGGACTTTTCCCAATTATACATATGGGGCGCCCTTGGGATGGGTATTGGGTATTGCCTATACCAAATCAATTTGGATCATTGTGGGTAAACTTTAACTCGCCATTACTTTGGGATGTATTTGCCATTTCTACGTATCTTTCGGTTTCATTAGTATTCTGGTGGACAGGATTACTACCTGATTTTGCTATGATACGTGATAGAGCAGTAAAACCTTTCCAAAAGAAAATATACAGTTTATTGAGTTTTGGATGGAGTGGTCGTGCAAAAGATTGGCAACGATTTGAAGAAGTATCATTGGTATTAGCAGGACTTGCTACACCGCTTGTACTTTCTGTACATACTATTGTATCTATGGACTTTGCTACTTCTGTTAATCCAGGATGGCACAGTACCATATTTCCACCATACTTTGTGGCTGGAGCAATTTTCTCTGGTTTTGCAATGGTACAAACACTACTAGGTGTAATGCGTAAAGTGATACACTTAGAGGCTTATATCACAAGACTACATGTTGAGTATATGAATATGGTTATCTTACTAACAGGAGGGATAGTTGCGGTAGCTTATGCAGCTGAGTTCTTTATCGGATGGTACACTGCTAGTCCATATGAAAACTTTACTTATATGTCTATGGGAGCAATGACAGGACCATATTGGTGGGCATTTTGGTTATTACTTATTTGTAATATCTTTATTCCGCAAGTATTATGGTTTAAGAAAGTAAGAACAAGTTTCTTCTGGTCATTTGTTATTTCTATTGTGATAAACATCGGTATGTGGTTTGAGCGTTTTGATATCATTACAATTGTATTGAGTAAAGGACACTTGCCATCTACTTGGTCAAGATTTCAACCAACATCGATAGATATAGGAGTATTTATAGGAACAATAGGATTTTTCTTTGTATTATTCTTATTATACGCTAGAACATTCCCAGTTATTGCACAAGCAGAAGTAAAATCAATTTTGAAAATGTCAGGTGCTAATTATAAAAAATTAAGAGATAATAATCATGAGTAAGATAGTTCGCGCATTATACAACGATGATGATATTCTAATGGATGCAGTGAAAACTGTAAAATCTAAAGATTATCATATAGAAGAAGTTTTTACACCATTTCCAGTACATGGTTTAGATAAAGCAATGGGATTAAAACCAACACGTTTGGCAATCACCTCATTTTTATACGGATTGACAGGGTTTTTATTTGCAGTTTGGATGACCAATTATATGATGATTCAAGATTGGCCACAAGACATTGGAGGTAAACCAAGTTTTTCTTATGGACAAAATGTTTTAGGATGGGTTACTATCTTATTTGAAATGACCGTGTTTTTTGCAGCCCATTTAATGGTAATCACTTTCTACTTAAGAAGTAGATTATGGCCATTTAAAGAAGCTGAAAATCCAGATGTACGTACTACAGATGACCATTTTTTGATGGAAGTAGTTGTGAAAGGAGATGAAAATGCTTTAAGTGAATTACTTAAAGATTCTGGAGCAGTAGAAGTAAGTATTGTTGAAGCACATTAAATAATTAAGATGAAAAATATATTAAAAATAAGTATTGCAATTTTTAGTTTGGGGGTTTTGATGACTTCATGTTCAAACAAAAGAGAGCCAAACTATCGTTATATGCCAGATATGTATGAGGCTGTTCCTTATGAAACATATGCTGAAGTTAAAGAATTTTCTAATGGTATGGAAGCGCAAAGTACTCCTGTAGGAACTATTGCTCGTGGAAAAATGCCTTATGAATACCCTAATACTGAAGCAGGATATCAACTAGCTAAAGATAGTTTAAAGAATCCTTTGCAACACACACCAGAAAATTTAGCAAAAGGAAAAAAATATTTTGATATTTACTGTGCTATATGCCACGGTAAAAAAGGAGATGGACAAGGTAAGCTTGTAAAACGTGAAAAATTCTTAGGAGTTCCTAACTATAAAGATCGTGAGATTACCGAAGGAAGCATTTATCATGTGATTGTATATGGTAGAATTGCAATGGGATCTTATGCTTCTCAATTAGATGAAAAACAACGTTGGCAAGTAGTTCAATATGTTCAAAAATTAAAAAACGATTTGAAATAATTTCAACCGAAAAGAAATAAAATATGTACACGTTTTCAGGTAAAATAAAAACATTTTCATTAGCATTAATGCTAATTGGTGCTATAGGTATAGCATTTAGTCTAGCAACTGCTCATAAAACCAATGAGCAAGTAACGACTATATTAAGTCAAGAGCATGGTGCTCACGAAGCACATAATGCAGAGGCTACTCATGAAACAGCTCATAAAGAAGCTTCACATAAGGTAGAAGCTCATGATGATGCAGCAGCACATTTAGAACATGCTAAAACACAAATAGAAACACGACCTTGGTCAGCTATTTATGTAGCTGCATTTTTCTTCTTTATGATTACACTCGGTACTTTGGTGTTTTATGCTATTCAACGTGCTTCACAAGCAGGTTGGAGTATTGTACTTTATCGTGTGATGGAAGGTATCTCTCGTAGTATGGTTCCTTTCTCTGTAATTATCTTTGTACTTCTAGTGCTTTCGGCATTAAATATCACGCATATATTTGCTTGGATGAGCCCAGAGAATGCAGCGCATGATGAGATATTACATTTAAAAAGTGCTTATTTGAATGTGCCATTCTTTTTAATACGCGCATTTATATTTTTAGCAGGATGGAACTTATACCGTTTCTTATCTCGTAAATATTCTTTAGCAGAAGATAATGAGCCAATCAATGGTGTAAGTTATAATAAAAACTTTAAAGCAACCATTGCATTTATATTTTTCTTTGGTATTTCTGAATACCTTATGGGAGTAGATTGGTTAATGTCTATAGATCATCACTGGTTTAGTACATTATACCCTTGGTATGTATTTGCAAGTATGATAGTTACTGCAGTAACGGTTATTGCTATGGTAACCATCTATTTAAAAAGTAAAGGCTTCTTAGCAGAAGTAAATGATAGTCATATTCATGATTTAGCTAAGTTTATGTTTGGGTTCAGTATCTTCTGGACTTACCTTTGGTTTGCGCAATATATGTTGATTTGGTATTCCAATCAAGGAGAAGAAACCGTATATTTTGTAATGCGTATGGACCACTATAAAACAATATTCTTTAGTATGATACCATTGAATTTTATTTTTCCATTTTTAATATTGATGAATTCAGATTTCAAACGTAAGTATGTATTTGTATTAATGGGAGGTATTGCCATTGTTATTGGTCATTATATTGATATTTTCAATTTAATAATGCCAGGTTCTGTAGGAGCACATTGGGGAATTGGAATACCTGAAATAAGCGCATTTTTGTTTTTCTTAGGATTATTTGTGTTTTGTACCTTTAAAACTATTGGTAAAGCAAAATTAATGGCAGATAACAATCCATTTATAGAAGAAAGTAAACATTATCACTATTAGTGATTAAAACATTATAATACTGTACCAACTTTTGTTGGTACAGTATATTTATAGGTTTAGATTAATCCTAATTGCATAGGCAATAAAATGGTCATTACTAGAGTAAAGCTTGAATGCTTGCTTTAGTAAAACTAAAAAAACTAATTAACTAAAAAACTAAAATAATGATAATCAATACTATTTTGATTATTGCATTAATAATAGGATTACCTGTTATTATTTATGCAATTCGTAGAAAAGAATCTGAAGTAGCTACAGCAAAAGATAATAATATCAATGGATTTTTGATGTTATTATTTGGGATTTATGTTTATGGAATGATTATTATTTCATTTTTATCTTACAATAAGGTATTACTTCCAAAATCTGCTTCTGAACATGGTGTGAGCTATGATAAATTAGCCGCATGGACTTGGGGTGTTATTTTCTTTGTTGTTTTTGTAACTCAAGGATTGTTACACTTTTTTGCTTTCAAATTTAGAGGTACAAAAGGACGTAAATCTACTTTTATATCACATAGTAATACATTGGAATTTATTTGGACAGGTGTTCCTACATTGGTTTTGGCTGTGTTAATTATCTTTGGTATGAATATTTGGGCAGAAATTAACTATCCAGATTTTGATTCTGACCCATTGGTTATTGAAGTGTATGGTAAACAATGGTCTTGGGATGCACGTTATGCAGGAAAAGATAATGTCTTAGGAAATGACAATGTACGTTTTATAGAAGGAGCTAATACTATGGGTATTGACAAAACAGACCCTGCAGGATCGGATGATGTTATGACACGTGAGATCCACTTACCTAAAGGACGTAAAGTATTATTTAAATTTCGTTCGCAAGATGTACTTCATTCAGCTTTTTTTCCACATTTTAGAGCGCAGATGAATTGTGTGCCAGGTATGGTAACTCAATTTTCGTTTACACCAACGGTAACAACCGAAGAAATGCGTAAAGACCCTAAAATTGTAGCAAAAGTTAAGCATATTAATGCAATACGCGATGCAAAAAATAAAAAATTAGGCGAAGATGATCAATTAGAACCTTATACGTTTGACTATTTATTATTATGTAATAAAATATGTGGTACAAACCATTACAACATGCAGATGAAAGTTATAGTCGAAGAACCAGCAGCATTTGATGCTTGGCTAGCTTCTCAAAAAACATTTGCATCTAAATAGTATTAATTCTAACTAAAAACTAAAAATTTTTTATAATGTCACACGATCATAAACAAACATTTATAACTAAATATATATTTAGTACCGATCATAAAATGATTTCAAAACAATACCTCGTAACTGGTATCGTTATGGGAGTTATAGGCGTATTAATGTCTATGATGTTCCGTTTACAAATTGCTTGGCCTGATCATTCATTTACTATCAATGAGGTTTTATTAGGTAAATTTCAACAAGATGGTGTAATGAACCCTAATATATACTTAGCATTAGTAACTATTCATGGTACTATAATGGTATTTTTTGTACTGACAGCTGGTTTGAGTGGTACTTTTAGTAACTTACTTATTCCATTGCAAATTGGGGCAAGAGATATGGCATCTGGTTTCTTAAATATGATTTCGTATTGGTTATTCTTTTTATCGAGTATTCTTATGGTTTCTTCATTGTTTGTTGAAGCAGGACCAGCAGCTGCAGGATGGACTATATATCCACCGCTAAGTGCTGTGGAAGCTGCATCACCAGGCTCAGGAGCAGGAATGACTATTTGGTTAGTTTCTATGGCTATTTTTATTGCATCTTCATTAATAGGAGCACTTAATTATATTGTTACTGTATTAAACTTACGTACTAAAGGAATGAAATTAACGCGTTTACCATTGACTATATGGTCATTCTTTATTACAGCTATTATTGGGGTGGTATCGTTTCCAGTATTGTTATCAGCTGCATTATTGTTAATTTTTGATCGTAGTTTTGGAACTTCATTTTATCTATCAGATATATTTATAGGAGGAGAAGTGTTGCACAATAATGGAGGTTCACCAATATTATTTGAGCATTTATTTTGGTTCTTAGGACATCCAGAAGTATATATTGTGATTTTACCAGCACTTGGTATTAGTTCTGAAATTATTGCTACAAATTCTAGAAAACCAATTTTTGGTTATCGTGCTATGATATTATCCATGATAGGTATTGCCTTTTTATCAACTATTGTTTGGGGACATCATATGTTTGTAACTGGTATGGATCCATTTGTTGGTTCGGTATTTACATTTACAACACTTCTTATTGCTATTCCATCAGCTGTAAAAGCATTTAATTATATTTCAACAATCTATAAAGGTAACTTACAGTTTAACCCTGCGATGCTATTCTCATTAGGATTGGTATCTACCTTTGTAACAGGTGGTGTTACTGGGTTAATACTTGGAGATAGCACATTGGATATCAATGTTCACGATACCTATTTTGTGGTTGCTCACTTTCACTTGGTGATGGGTGTTTCTGCTATCTATGGTATGTTTGCGGGTATCTATCATTGGTTCCCAAAAATGTATGGTAAAATGATGAATAAAACATTAGGCTATTGGCATTTCTGGATTACAGTTATTGCTGCTTATGGTGTGTTCTATCCAATGCATTATTTAGGTTTAGCAGGATTGCCACGTCGTTATTACAAAAATACAGCATTCCCATATTTTGATGATTTAGCTGATATTAATAAAGTAATTACCATTTTTGCTATCATTGGAGGATTAGCACAGTTAATTTTCTTATTTAATTTCTTTTATAGTATTTATAAAGGAAAGAAAGCAACACAAAACCCTTGGCGTTCCAACGCTATGGAATGGACTACACCAGTAGAACACATACACGGAAACTGGCCTGGAGAAATTCCAGAAGTACACCGTTGGGCTTATGATTATAGTAACCCAGAGCATGAAGAAGATTTTGTACCACAAACAGTGCCTTTGTTGCCTGGAGAAGTACAGCATTAAATATAAAAACTAGTATTATTAAGCCTTTCTAATTTAGAAAGGCTTTTTTTGTATTATATTTGTACTATGAACGAACATTTAAATCCACATAATGATGCGATGTCTCACGAAGATATCAATGCAGAAAAACAATTAAGACCTTTAGCTTTTGATGATTTTACTGGTCAAGAGAAGGTTTTGGATAATCTAAAAGTGTTTGTTGCTGCAGCAGAAGCTAGGGGAGAAGCCTTAGACCATACCTTACTCCATGGTCCTCCAGGATTAGGGAAAACAACATTAGCCAATATTTTAGCTAATGAATTGGGCGTGGGCATCAAAATTACTTCAGGCCCCGTTTTGGATAAACCAGGAGATTTAGCAGGATTACTGACTAATCTTGAAGAACGCGATGTGCTTTTTATAGACGAAATACACCGTTTAAGCCCCATAGTTGAAGAATATCTTTACTCGGCAATGGAAGACTATAAAATAGATATTTTAATTGAATCTGGCCCTAATGCACGAACGGTTCAAATTGAATTAGAACCTTTTACTTTGGTTGGTGCCACAACACGTTCAGGACTACTTACTGCACCCATGCGAGCTCGTTTTGGGATTAATAGTAGATTGGAATATTATAATACCGAATTACTAACAACCATTGTGCAGCGTAGTGCACAAATACTAAATGTAGCAATAGCTATGGAAGCCGCTATAGAAATAGCAGGAAGAAGCCGTGGTACACCGCGTATTGCTAATGCGCTATTGCGTAGAGTGCGTGATTTTGCACAGATAAAAGGGAATGGAGCTATTGATATCAAAATTGCTAAATATGCCTTAGAAGCTTTAAATGTTGACAAACATGGTTTGGATGAAATGGACAACAAAATCTTGAATACTATAATAGATAAATTCAAAGGAGGACCTGTAGGAATCAGTACATTAGCCACAGCAGTGAGTGAGAATGCAGAAACCATAGAAGAAGTCTATGAACCTTTTTTGATTCAGCAAGGGTTTATTATGCGTACGCCACGCGGTCGTGAAGTAACCGATTTGGCATACAAACATTTAGGAAAAGTGAATACCAATAGGCAAGGGGAGTTGTTTTGATAAGCTTAGACAGCTAATCGTAAGGTTCCAATTTTTCAATGTATTATCTCCTAAAATCCTAATATCAATTTTGCAATAGTAAAAAAGATAAATATTCCAAAAATATCATTGGAAGTCGTGATAAATGGTCCTGTGGCTACTGCAGGGTCAATCCCTTTTTTTGCTAATAATAATGGGACAAATGTACCAATCATAGAAGCTAGAATAATTACAGCGACTAAAGATATAGATACAACCAAACTCATTTTGAAGGTAAAACCATGGATAATACTACCCATAAAATGTCCAATAATCAATAAGATTATTGCTAGGATAATACCATTAATTAAGCTGAGTAAAAGTTCTTTTACGAGACGTTTTAATAAAGAGCCTTTTAGTGTTCCATTAGCTAAACCTTGTACTACAATAGCAGAAGATTGTACGCCAACATTACCAGCAGTTGCCGCAATAAGTGGTGTGAAGAAAAACAATGAGGCATATGTGTTCATAGCAGTATTAAAACTACTCAAAACGGTAACACTCACAACACCTCCAATAAGCGCTATAATGAGCCAAGGCAAACGCGCTTTAATCAAAGAACTTATAGCATCATCTGCTTCTACATCTTCAGAAAGCCCTGCTGCCATTTGGTAATCTTTGTCTGCTTCATCTTTTATAAAATCTACAACATCATCAATGGTGATTCGTCCTACGAGTTTTCCTAGTTCATCGATAACTGGAACAACGAACAAGTCATATTTTTGCATCGTTTGAGCTACGGTTTCTGCACTATCATTGGTTTTAACGGCAATAATATTATCATCATAGAGATTGGATATTTTACTTTTAGGATCTGCTGTTAATAATCTTTTTAAAGAGAGACGCCCAAGTAATATTTCATCATCATCAACCACATAAACCGAGAGTACTTTGTCAACATCTTGTGCTTGACGGCGCATCTCTTTGACGCAGGCATTAATAGTTAAATTTTTATTGACATGGATGAGCTCTTTACCCATAAGTCCACCGGCAGTATCTTCATCGTAGCGTAATAAATCTACAATATCTTTGGCATGCTCTTTATCCTCAAGATGTTGAATTACTTCTTCTTTTTGATGTTCTGGAAGTTCTGCAATGATATCTGCGGCATCATCGGTTTCGAGTTCATCTATTTCTTCTGCAATCTCTTTTGAAGAAAGGTTTTTTAATACTTTTTCCCGCGTATCATCATCAAGTTCTGTAAGAATATCTGACGTGGTCTCACTGTCCAAAAGACGCATGATATAGATGGCATCATCAAAAGATAATTCATCTAAGATATCAGCAATATCAGCAGGATGGAGTTCTGCTAGCTGTGTATTTAGTTGTGCGTCATTTTGATTGGCAACTAAATGTTTTATACGTGTTATAAATTCTTTATCAACTACAAAAGACATAATTTCTTATTTTTGATCTGCACTAATTTTTTGTGTAAGCAAAATAAATTCTTCAACCGACAATTGTTCGGGTCGTTTTGCAAAGATACTATCTTCTCGGAGTTTATCACTCAATTGCAATGATTTTAAACTGCTGCGAAGCATTTTTCTGCGTTGGTTAAAAGCTGTTTTCACTACGCGAAAGAACATTCTTTCATCAACCGGTAGCGTATAATTGGCTTTTCGCTCCATTTTTAAGACTCCTGAATCTACTTTTGGAGGCGGGTCAAAGACGATAGGAGGGACTGTAAAAAGATATTCAACTTCGTAAAACGCCTGAGCTAAAACGGAGAGAATACCATATTTTTTGCTTCCTGGTTTTTCGGCAATACGCTCGGCAACCTCTTTTTGAAACATTCCAGAAAAAAATGGAATATTAGCGCGGTTTTCTATGGTTTTAAAAACAATTTGTGTGGATATATTGTACGGAAAATTGCCAATTATGGCATATTGCTTATCAGTAAATAAGGATTGTAAATCCATTTTTAAAAAATCACCTGAAATAATATGTAAACCACTATCTAAAAAATGAGCGTGCAGGTAAGCTACGGATTCATCATCTATTTCTACTACTGTTGTGTCCAATCCTTTTTTGAGTAAAAACTGAGTTAGCACACCCATTCCAGGTCCTATTTCGAGAACTTTGAGTTTAGTATCAGTTATGGTATCAGCAATACGTGCTGCAACATCAAGATCTTTTAAAAAATGCTGTCCGAGGTGTTTTTTAGCTTTTACTTGCATTGTTATGATTTTTGTTCGTGTATCACTTCGAGTTCTGTACGAAAGGCTACAAATTTACCTGAAAAATGCTTCATACCTTCTTCACGAAGTTTGGTAGCATCTTCATTGTAGTATTTTTCTAATGTTGCTTTGCTGTCTGTTGTGTATTGTACACTATAGGTTTTTCCACCCATTTCTTCTTCTACCATTACACGTGTCATTTTGGCTTTGCTAAATTTTCCTAAAGCAAGCATTTGTGGAATGTGTTCTTCTTTCATCCATTGCAGCCAAGAGTCGTGGACGTCATCAGCTATGTTTATAGTTACATTATAGATATACATATTTATATTTTTTTTAATTAATGGTGTCACCGCGTAATGTGCGATACCGTTTTTGTGCATCGACATAATAAATACTTGAAGGAAAATCAAGAATTATTTTTTCATATGCTGTTTTTGCTTTTTCTTTATCACCTAATACGGTATCGTAGAGTTTTGCCATTTGAAAATAAGCATTATCAACTAAGATATCTTCAGGGTTGATAAGGATAATCTTTTTATAATTTGCTAGCGCTTTATCATACTGTTTCAGTTTGGTATAAAGGCTTGCTTGTTTGAATAAGGCTTCATCTTCTATGCTGTGCCCTTTGTGAGCGATAAGGAGTTTGTCTAATTGTGCAATGGCAGCGCTGTCTTTGTTTTGAAATGCTAATAAATCTGCTTTAGCATACATTTTTAATGCTAATTTTAATGAATCTTTGACCGTATTGTTACTTATCAAAAGGCTAAGTTTCATGGCGTCATTAGCTATGAGTTGTGAGGTAGATGCCTTTAACACATCCAATTGGTTTTTTGCCCAATGAAAATCGCCTTTATAATACGATGTTTGTGCTACTTTGTAATGCGCTTTTTGCGACAAAATATCATTCTTTAAGTCTATTTCTATTTGCGACAGATAGATTAATGCACTATTAAATTTACTTTGATAGGTTAATACATCTGCAAGTTCCAATTTGACTTTTGCTTTATCAAATTTATTTAAACGTTTTTGGAGTGTTTTTTTTAGAAATGAGGTACTTTCTTTTAATTTATTTTCATTGAAAGCTAAAAAATGTGCATAGAGTAGTTGTGTGTTCAAAGTGCTTTCTGAACGTCCAAAATCTTCAAAAAACCGCTCAAAATCTAATGTAACAACAGTGTTAGGTTCTTGAGATTTGATTTTGGTTTTAATAATGTAGTGACTTGCTTTAATTTTATCAGTACTACGCTGCGCTTCTGTTTTTATATAATTAAATATTTCTGAAGCTTCGTCAAAAGCTTTATTATCCATTGATATTTTTCCTAATTCAAAAATTTGTCTCAAGCTTCCTTCCGTTCTTTTGTAGATTGCTTTTTGTTGAACAAAGGCTTTGTAATATTCTTTTTGTTGCACATAAATCCAAGAAAGTAGTTCGTTAAACACTGGATTTGGTTCTTCTTGTAACCGTTTTATGAGTAGTCGTTTTAATTTTTTATTACTCTCATCGTAAGGATTGTTAGTTACATATTGAGCTAAGTTACGTTGTATGGTTCCAAGTGTTTTTGGTTTTTTTGCTAAAAAATTAATATAATTACTAAACATTTTATCAAAATCACCTTGTTCACCATAGAGTCGTGCTAGTTGTAACTCGTAGTTTAAGTTTTCACTTGCTTTCATAGCACTTTCATAGCACTTGATAGCATAATCTAATAGTTGATATGTCTTGAATTTTCGAGCAATATTGTAGGCTCGTATTGGTTCTTTTTTTACTATTTCTAATGCTATATTGTAGTTTTTTATACTTTGAACACTATCTTTTTTTAGAAAGTAATTATATCCTAAATCTACATAAGTGCCATAATTTTTAGGAAATTTTTTCAATTTAGCATTAAAAGTATTTTCTGCTTCATTGTATTTTTTCAGTTGTTGAAAGCATTTAGCAAGTTGCCCATATTCATCAAAGTGATATCCTTGACTGTTTATAAGGTTTTTGTATATAGGTATTGCTTTTTCATAAGCACCATCATTTAAATAAGCATCTGCTAAGGCTTTGTTTTGCGCAAAAACAGTATTTAATTGGATTAAAAAAATTAAAAAATATAAGTTTTTCATTATTTTTCTATTAAAGCGACAAGGTAGTTAAAAAAAAAATACTAATTTGGCAGAACTATAATTATCTTAATATTATGAAAAAGACAGTTTTATACATTGCTTTACTTGTGAATTTATCAATATTTTCACAAAATTTTATGCACGAAGTTGGCTTTTTTTAGGTTCAGTTTCTACACAAACAGATTATGGAGAACGCGGTGATTTTAAATCTAATACAGGAAATATAGGAATAACTATTGGCGGAACTCACACCTTATCTTTTTATAGCGAAAGTTCCTATCTTGAAAGAAATTTAAGACTACGAACGGAGTTTTCATTAGCTTCTACTCGTTTAAAATACCATGGCGCTTATGTTGACCCTGCAGATACATCTTTTGCAGCGAATCAATTACGTGCAATGAAAGGTAAAACGACTTATGCCAATATAGGTTCCCAATTTGAACTAAATTTTATCAATCTTGGTGGTAGAAATGATTTCTTTATTTATGGAACTGTTGGTGGAATGTATACTTTTGGTACTTCAGTTGTCAGTTCTTCACTAGGTAATATTAATAATACAGGAGTATTACCTCCGTTTTTAACTGACGATACTGATGAATATAGAAATGGTTATTTTTCTACTATCTCTGCTACTGCAGGTTTTGGTATAAGTGCTGACTTAAGTAGAGATTCTAGAATATTTTTTGCTTATCGTACTCAATTTTTCTTCTCTGATTGGATAGATGGAATGAATGCTAAGAACTTTGAACCCAATAAATATAACGATACTGCAGCACAAATAACTTTTGGACTTGTATTCAGTTTAACGCGTTAATCACTTTTATTAAAAATAATCTTTTGAAAGATTTATTGTTAAGTTATAATTATAATAATGAGTGCTACAAGATTAGAACTATCCTATAGCTTGTTCGAGGTCTTCTATTAAATCTTCTACAGCTTCAATACCTACACTTAGACGAATTAATGAAGCTACAACGCCAGTTTTTTCACGTTCTTCTTTTGGAATAGATGCATGAGTCATACTTGCAGGATGCCCAGCTAATGACTCAACACCACCAAGCGATTCTGCCAAGGTAAAGAATTTTAAATTTTCTACTATATGTATGGCATCATCATAATTATTACCTTTGGTAGTAAATGATATCATACCGCCAAAATCACGCATTTGTTTCTTCGCAATAATATGATTTGGATGATTTTCTAAACCAGGATAATACACCGTTTCTACTTTTGGATGATTTTCTAAATATGCAGCAATAAGACGTGCGTTTTCACAATGACGTTGCATACGAACATGGAGTGTTTTAATACCTCTTAATGCCAAAAAACTATCCATAGGTCCACAAACAGCTCCACTTGCATTTTGGATAAAATAAAGCTGTTCTGAAAGAGTTTTATCTTTAACTATAAGTGCTCCCATAACCAAATCCGAATGACCGCCTATGTATTTGGTAGCAGAATGCATTACAATATCGGCTCCAAGATCTAAAGGGGTTTGAATATAAGGTGTGGCAAATGTATTGTCTACAGCAAGTAAGATTTTGTGTTTTTTTGCAATAATGGAAGTCGACTCTATATCTATTATATTAAGCATGGGATTGGTTGGTGTTTCTACCCAAATAAGCTTTGTGTTTTTGTTGATTTTTTCAATAATACCATTTGTATTATTCATCGGAACGAAATGGAATTTAAGTCCATATTTTTCAAATATTTTGGTAAATAATCGGAATGTTCCACCATATAAATCATTCGTAGAAATGATTTCATCTCCAGGTTTAAAAAGTTTCATCACGGCATCAATAGCAGCCAAACCAGAACCAAAAGCCAAACCATAATTACCATTTTCGATACTTGCCAAAGCATTTTCTAATGCTGTTCGCGTAGGATTTCCTGTACGTGAGTATTCATAGCCTTTATGCTTTCCTGGGCTAGATTGAGCATAAGTAGAGGTTTGAAAAATAGGAGGCATTACTGCTCCTGTGGTTTCATCGTGTTTTTGGTTTCCGTGTATTGTTTTGGTATTAAAGCGCATTTTTTTTATTTAATTTAGTGATTAATTTTCCTACGGTAAGTCCTTGAACTAATATAGAAAAGACAACAACAATATATGTTATGACCAGAAATAATTCTTTGTGCATGGCATCGGTAAGGCTAAGCGCTAAGGCTATAGAGATTCCGCCACGTAATCCGCCCCAAGTCATTACCAAATTGGTATTGGGTACAAAGTCTAGTTTCTTTTTAAAATACTTAATAGGTAGTAATAATGATAAATAGCGTATAATCAATAATGTAGGAATAGCGAGTAAACCTGCAAGGACAAATTTACCTTCAAAACTCAACACCAGTATTTCTAAACCTATCATCACAAATAGAATAGTGTTTAATAAAATATCTATAAGTTCCCAAAATTTATCGACGTAGAGTTCTACAATTTCAGACATAGCACTTTGACGCATCGTATCATTACCGACTATAAGTCCAGCAGTTACCATAGCCAATGGTGCAGAAAGATGCAAGTAATGTGCAAATAAAGTACCACCCATAACTGCAGCAATGGTAATGATTACTTCTACATCATAATCATCTATAGATTTCATTAGTTTGTATGTGGTGTAGCCTATAAAAGTTCCAAGTACCATTCCGCCGATTACTTCTTGTGCAAATAAACGGATAACATCTAGAGTAGATACTTGATCTAATCCTAAATCTGCTATACGATAAATGGTTAAAAACACAACAACGCCTACGCCATCATTAAATAATGATTCACCTACTATTTTTGTTTCCAACTTTTTTGGAGCATTGGCTTTTTTGAGAATACCGAGTACAGCAATAGGATCTGTAGGAGATATTAGGGCACCGAATAATAAACAATAAATAAATTCGACATTGAGTCCAATCATTTTTAAGATGAGATGCATAATTATACCAACTAAAAAAGTAGAGATTAAAGTGCTAAAAACAGCAAAGGAAAATACAGGTTTACGCTGTATTTTGAGTTGTGAAAAATTGGTGTGTAGTGCTCCTGCAAAAAGCATGAAACTTAGCATTACATCGAGTAGGAGTTCGCTAAAATCTATTTTAGCTATAAATTCTTTTTCGTGTGTCAAAAGCGTGTCGTCAAACAATCCTAAAGTTAGAATAAGTAATGAAAATATGATAGTAATAACCATTAAGCCTATAGTAGTAGGGAGCTTTAAAAAACGGATATTAATATAGCCAAATGCTGCAGAGAGCATAATGAGTATAGAAGCAATTTGAAAATATTCCATAGTTTGAATTAATTTGTTGCAATATACATAATCGTAAGCAAACAAAAAACCCCAAACTGAGTGTTTGGGGTTTTAAATATGATTAAACTAAAATTAATCTGCTAATAAGATTACTTTGTTATTATTCATTTCTATTGTTCCGCCATCGATAGCAAAGATATAGTCTTTACCTTCTTGGGTAAATTTACTTTTATAAGCATCATCAAGCACTATGTTTTCTCCTGCAAAACGCACGTTACCTTCTTTTAGTAATGAAACTACTGGCGCGTGATTTTCAAGCATTTGAAAATTTCCTGTTATACCAGGAACAGCTACTTGGTTCACTTCAGTGCTAAGTATTATGGCTTCGGGTGTTATTATTTCTAAAATCATGGTTGTAGATTATGCTTTCATTTTTTCACCAGCTTCAATCACTTCTTCAATATTCCCTTTAAGGTTAAAGGCAGCTTCAGCATATTGGTCAAGCTCACCATCCATAATCATATTGAATCCTTTGATTGTCTCTTTAAGGTCTACTAGCACACCTTTCAAACCTGTAAACTGCTCAGCTACGTGAAATGGTTGTGATAAGAAACGTTGTACACGTCTTGCTCTGTGTACAATAAGTTTATCTTCTTCAGATAATTCTTCCATACCTAAGATAGCAATAATATCTTGAAGTTCTTTATAGCGTTGTAAAAGTTCTTTTACACGTTGAGCTGTATTGTAGTGTTCATCACCAAGAATATCAGCAGATAATATACGTGAAGTAGAATCTAAAGGATCTACTGCAGGATAAATACCTAACTCTGCAATTTTACGAGATAGTACTGTAGTAGCATCTAGATGTGCAAACGTTGTTGCTGGCGCAGGGTCAGTAAGGTCATCGGCAGGTACATATACAGCTTGTACAGATGTAATAGAACCATTTTTAGTAGATGTAATACGTTCTTGCATAGCACCCATTTCTGTTGCTAATGTAGGTTGGTAACCAACGGCAGAAGGCATACGACCAAGTAGTGCAGATACTTCAGAACCAGCTTGAGTAAAACGGAAGATGTTATCTACGAAAAACAACACGTCTTTTCCTTCTCCGTCACCAGATCCATCACGAAAATATTCTGCAATGGTAAGTCCAGAAAGTGCTACACGAGCACGTGCTCCAGGGGGTTCGTTCATTTGACCAAAAACAAATGTTGCTTTTGATTCTTTCATACCTGCTTTATCAATTTTTGACAAATCCCATCCACCTTCTTCCATAGCTTCCATAAAGTCATCACCATATTTGATGATTCCCGATTCTAGCATTTCACGAAGTAAGTCATTCCCTTCACGTGTACGTTCTCCTACACCTGCAAATACAGAAAGACCACCGTGTCCTTTGGCAATATTGTTAATTAATTCTTGAATTAAAACTGTTTTTCCTACACCGGCACCACCAAATAATCCAATTTTCCCTCCTTTTGTATAAGGTTCAATTAAATCAATAACTTTGATACCTGTAAGAAGTACTTCAGTAGAAGTAGATAAGTCTTCAAATTTTGGCGCATCACGGTGAATAGACATACCATCTTTTCCAGTTTTAGGCATATTTCCTAAACCATCAATAGCATCTCCCATTACATTAAACAAGCGACCATATACATTACCAATAGGCATTTGTATTGGCGTTCCTAAAGCAATAGCTTCATCACCTCTTTTTAATCCATCGGTAGAATCCATAGCGATACAACGCACGGTGTTTTCTCCAATATGTTGTTCTGCTTCTAAAACAAGAACACTATTTTCTCTTTTAATCTCTAATGAATCGTAAATTTTGGGTAATGCAACGCCGCCTTCAAAAACAACGTCAACTACTGGTCCAATAATCTGAGCTACTTTACCAACTATTTTAGACATATCTTTTATAATTTATTTTTAATAGTTTTATGATACACCAAAAGAGGTGTATTTCAAGGCGCAAAGATAATTTATTTATTTTAATTTCAAATAAAGAA
>JALSVQ010000101.1 GCA_027073495.1 Flavobacteriaceae bacterium
CAATTTTTGGAGCAGTAAAATAAGGTATTCCTGTTTTTAATATACCAACCAAAGAAAACAGTATTACAGGAATTGCTATAATTGCTATTGTTCTCCAAAAACCAAGACTAAAAAGAGATAAAAAATTTGGTCTCTTTAAAAATTTAACAACAATTAGTCCACCAATAAGAGGCCCAATACCTAATGCTAAAATTTGTAAATAAATACTTAAATCATTTAGAAAATCTGGTTTAATTATAGCTATATAATATCGTAAAGAAATTGCTATAATATAGAAAAGAGTAATAGATGCTATTTTTTTTACGGTTATAATATTCATTTTTTCTGTTTTTAATGTTGTATTCATTTTTTCTGGGTTTTAAATTAATTACACTACAAATAAACGACACAAATGATTTGTAAAATAATAATAAATACTGAATTGTTGTTATTTAGGGATGAATTGTAAATATAACTTCACAAAATTATTCTTGAAGATCCTGATTTTGCAAATTTCAACCAGAAATCACTAGTAAATAATTATTCTTCTTTGTTCATTATAGTTTTTGTTTGTTAATCATCTCAAAAAAATCTTTTCTATACGTATCGCCAATCGACAATTCTGTATTATGGATAAAAATGCTATCTGTTGTTGTTCTTTCAATGTGATTAATAGCAACAATATACGATTTGTGAATTTTGATAAAATCTTTTTTACTTAAAAATTCAGCTATATGTTTTAGCGTGTTGTAGGTAATGATTTGTTTGTTTTTTAGATGAATAGCTACGTAATTTTTAAGACTTTCAATGTAGCAAATATCTATAATACGCACTTTTTCAAAACTGTTTTTGCTTCCTGTTTTTACAAATATAAAATCGTTTTTTTCGGTTGTATCTTCAATAAAAGCTTTTTCAGATTTAAGTTTTAAAACAGCTTGATAAAAACGTTCAAACTCAAAAGGTTTTAGTAAATAATCTACAGCATCCAAATCGTAACTTTCTAATGCAAATTGTGGATAAGCAGTAGTGAAAATTATTTTTACTTTTCCTTTTACAATTTTTGATAATTGAATTCCTGTTAAATTAGGCATCTGGATATCTAAAAAAACTAAATCTATATTTTGTTCTTCTATTATTTGTAATGCTTCCAACGAATTTGTCGTAGTTGTTACCAGTTCTAAAAACGCAACTTTTGAAACATATTTTTCTAACAACCTAATTGCTGGTGGTTCATCATCTACAATAATACATTTTATTTTTTTAGACATGTTAAATTGGGATTTTTAGATACGTACTAAAGTAATCATTTTTTGTTTGATATTTCAGTTCAAAATTAGTTTTGTAAATAGCTGTTAATCTACGTTGAATATTACTTTTACCAATACCTTTATGGGTATATTTTTCCGATGCTATAAATTTATTTTCGGTTTTTAATATTAATTCGTTTTGGTCAATAATTAAATCAATTTTTGCTGGGTTGTTTTTATCATTAATTGTTCCGTGTTTAAATACGTTTTCAATAAAATGAATTAATATTAACGATGGAATTTGTTTTCCGTTAACAACACCTTCAATATTAAAATTAACAAATAATTGATCTTCATAACGCTTATAATAAAAGTAAATATAATCTTTTAAAAAATTAATCTCGTTTTCTAAAGGTAAAAAATCGGCTTGTGCTTCATAGGTTACAAAACGTAAAAGTTGGGATAATTTATGAATGTCTTTAGCTGTTTCTGGCTTATCATCAATCAATTCTACATAAAAAGCATTCAAAGTGTTGAATAAAAAATGTGGACTAATTTGCGATTTTAAATAACTGACTTCTGCTTTTTTATGATCGATTTCCAATTGATGGATTTTAGTTTTATTTGCAGAATATTGAAAAAACAAATACAAGGAAGTACTGTATAAAACCGCTTTTACCGAAAAATAGGTATTATCAAAAAAATAGAACAGCAAATTACTTCGTCCTTCATCGCTATAATTATGAAGTCCTGTTATTTTATACAAAACCACTTCTTCTAAAAAATAGCGTAAAACCGAAAAAGCAAGCAATAAAAATAGCACACCAACAACAAAACGTCCTATTTTTTTAACTTTTAAGGTATTTGGACTTAGCCAATAAAAATTGAAAAAATAAATAACAAAAAACGTAAACTTTGAAGCTAAAAAATACAGTGAAATAGGATAAGTAAAGTTTTCTTTAAACGTATCAATTCCTCTAAAATAGTAATCGCTCCAAAAATCCATTAATAGTACAATTATAATAACAAGCAGGTGATATTTCCATATTTTTTTAAATTCCATACTACAAATGTATCTTTTTTGATTTTAAGAATTTGAAAAAGAAGTTAAGAACTTCGTTTTTTTATACAAACACCCTTTTTTACACAACAAAACCTAAAATATAATAAAAAACAGGTTTTGTATTGATTTTTGGAGCGTTGGTTGAAACTGACTTTTATTAAGAAACATTCAACATAATTTAGTCAAAAATTAATAATCTAAAACAAAAAAAATATGAAATCATTAATTAAAATTACCGCATTAAGTTTAATCCTATTCGTTGCACTTTCAAGTTGCATTACCAAAACCACTTACATTAAACCAATAGATAAAAAACAAACCGAAATATTATTAATAGGAACTTTTCACTTTGATAATCCAGGTTTAGATATTGCCAAAAATAATTCTTTTGAAGTATTAAACACAAAAACACAAGCCGAATTAGATGTAATGGCTCAGAAAATAAAAGAATTTAATCCAACCAAAATATTTGTAGAATGGTCTTACGATAGACAAAACGAGTTAGACACATTATACAATTCTTATCTAAATGGAACAGGTGATTTTTCAAAAGATAAAAACGAAATATTTCAATTGGCTTTTCGTGTAGGGAAACTAAATAATAATGAGCGTTTGGAAGCTATTGATTATAAAATGAATTTCCCTTTTGGAGAAGTGTTAGAAATTTTAGAAAAAAGAAAGCAAACAGCTTTAAAAGAAGAAATAATGACAACCATTCAAAAAATAGGTACTGATTTTGACGAAAAATTAAAAAAGGGAATTTCATTAACTGATATGTTATTATCTCATAATACAGATACATTTAGATATATGGCAAATAATGCATACGAAACTATATTAAATGCAGGTAACGATACTGATTTTGAATCTGCAAATTTAGTCTCGCAATGGAATAAACGAAACTTATATATGTATTCACTTCTAAAGAAAAAAACTACGGATAAAGATGAACGTGTTATGGTTTTATTAGGTGCTTCGCATATTGCCAATATTAAATTAATGTTAGATGCGAATAAAGATTGGAAAACAGTAGAATTAAAAGATGTATTAACAATTAAAAAACAATATTAAGATGAAAAAAACAATAACAATAATAGCAATAATGTTCACCTTTTGGATGAACGCACAAGAGATTAACATTTCTGGAAATGTACAATCCCAAAAAGAAAACGAACCTTTAATCAATGTAGGTGTTGCTTTTTATGACGCCACAACAAATGATATAATCACTTACGCATATTCCGATTTTGATGGAATGTTCAAAATCAAGTTGACTGCAAAACCATTCTATATTAAAGCAAGTTTATTAGGATTTAAAACCTATAAATCGGAAGTTTTTAAACTATCCAAATCAACTACTATAAACATCAAAATGCAACAAAGTAATGAGATTTTAGATGAAGTAGTCATTACTGCTAAAAAGAAAATCATACGAATGAGTGGCGATAAAATGATAGTTGATGTAGTTAGTGCTGGTATTGGCGATGGCAATAATGGTATCGAAACACTGAGCAAATTACCTGGAATGCGAATGGATAAAGATGAAAATATTTTGTTTCGTGGCGATGGAAATTTACAAATTTTAATCAATGGAAAACCATCATTATTAACTGGAAACGAGCTGAAACAATACTTAAAATCATTAAATGGCGATGTTATTAAATCAGTGGAAATAATTGCCAATCCATCTGCAAAATATGCTGCTTCCGGAACAGGTGGAATTATTAATATTATCCTAAAACACAATACCAGAACAGGTCTAACAGGCACTGCATTTACATCGTTTGGTTATGCAGAAACTTTTAAACAAGGCAATGGAATTTCACTTTTTAACAATACCAAAAAATGGAATATCAATGCAGGAATTTACACCAATTATAATGAAAGTGTTAATCATAGAAAAGTTGTTCAAGTTGCTACAAACACCAATGGTATAAAACGTTTGGAACAAAAAAATGATTGGTATCCTATTGGTCGTAGTTATCTTGCAAAAATTGGAGCAGCTTACCAACTAAGTAAAAAAGCAAATATTGGAGGAACTATTCAATACAATTTAGGAAATAGCGACGAAAAAACTACAGGAAGAACGGATGAATTTTTCAATATTAATTTTACCAAATACACCTTACTGAATACTACTTTAAAAAGCAGTAATAATACTCTTACAAGCACTATGTATTATAGCTTTGCAACAGATAGTTTAAAAACCAAAATTGATGCACAAATTAGTTATGCAAACTATGATAATAAAATTACACGAACTACCAAAAATCAGTTTTTAGATGCTGTTACAAATTTGAATTATTTACCTGATAATGATGTGATTAATAAAAATCCTACACTTTATCAAATTCTTAATTCAAAAATAGATGTTTCGCATAAATTTAGTAACAAATTCACCATAGAAACAGGATTGAAACACAGTTATGTGGCTAATAATTACGATTTAATATTAAAAGAAAAAAATGAGCAAAACGAGTATATTTTAGATCCATTACGAAGTAATAAATTACTTTACAAAGAAAACATTACTGCATTTTACGGTATTGGAAACTACCAATTAGAGAAATGGAATTTTCAAGCAGGTTTGCGTGTGGAACACATTAATTACAAAGCAACTTCTGTAACAGACAATACCGCAAACAATGGCAAAAATACTTCTTTTTTTCCGTCATTAAGTATTAATAGAACTTTAGAAAAAAATCAATATAAATTAGCGTATAGTCGTAGAATTCAACGTCCGAGATATTTAGATTTGAATCCGTTTTTTAAGTATGTAGATACCTATAATATTGAAGTTGGAAATCCTAATTTAAAACCACAATACACCAATGTTTTTGATTTTACTTGGGTACACAATCGCAAGACGTCCATTTCAATTTACAGCAAATTAACGACTGATATGATTGATCATATTTTTGATTACGATCAAAACACGCAAATTACTACTTTGTACAAAGGCAATGTGGCATCTGCAACTTTTGTTGGTGCATCTTTCAATACCAATTTTGAAGCTACAAAATGGTGGAATGTTCAGTTAAATGGCGATTTTTCTTTCAATCATTTAAAATCGGATATTCTTTCAAATAGTTATAACATAAAAAGTAATTCTTTTAATGCGAGCATTGACCAAAACTTTAAACTAAAAAAAGACTGGAGTTTTAGTTGGAACACCTATTATCAATCCGCAGGAAACTATGGAAATATCCATCAATTTGCTGTTTACGATATGTCTATTGGTGTTAAAAAATACTTCTTACACAAAAAATTACGTCTTAATCTAAAAGCATACGATATTTTACAAAATAGTATGTGGCATTCTACAATTACACAAAACAATGTGGTTACCGATTGGGTAAATCGCTCGGAAACGCGTAGAATTTCATTATCACTACATTATAATTTTGGTAATGGAAAAAAGAAACGTGTAAAAGAGGCAACTTTGCAAGAGGAAGAAAGAAGGTTGTAAGTTATAATAAAAACCCTTTAAGTGCATTGCTAATTTGCGTTTAAAGGGTTTTATTAATTCAAATACTACTCAAACTTTAAATATTTTATTAAATCTACTTTGGTTGCGTTATATGCTTTAATACCAACAACAGTGAAAACCAAAATCAACAAAATCAATGGTGTTAATATAAATGGCACTATTGGCATATCTATTTTATAGATGAAAGTATCTAACCAATTTCTCATAAAATAATAGGCAATTGGCAGTAAAAACACTAAAGCAATCAGCGTTACTTTTAAAAAACCTTTAACTAATTGAATAATAATTTCCTTTTCGGAAGCGCCTAAAGTTTTACGAATGGCAACTTCTTTTAAACGTTGTTGAATGGTTAAAGTAGCCAAAGCAAATAAGCCAAGAAGCGAAATCAATATAACTACAAAAGTCAAAATACCAAATATTGTTTTTTGCTTTTTATATTTAGTATAAGTATATGCAAATTGCTTATTCAAAAATTCACTCGAAAACGGATAATCTTGTGCTACATTCTTCTTCCAATAATTTTGGATAAAATCCATAGTTTCTGGTATATTTCCACCTTTTAGTTTAATTTGGACGGCGTGAAAATTGTAGTCTTTCATCCATTTATACATATTCCAGTGCATTAAAAACATTGGACTAATTTTTCTATCAAAGCCTTTTATATGATAATCTTTTACCATACCAATAACCGTTTTTTGGATGCTATCTTCATCAAATCCTAAACGTATTTTTTTTCCAATGGGATTGTTGTAAATACCCAGTTTTTTAGCTGCAGTTTCATTGATAAGGATATTATTAATAGTATCCGAAGCATATTTAGCACTGATATTTCTTCCCTTTAAAACTTTAATTTTTAGCAAGTCTAAATAATCAAAATCAATGGCATTACTATTGGCTTGTATCGAGTTTTCGTTATAATTAATATTGGTAGAATTAGAACTTCCTCCTCCAGGAATATAATAATTGCTTGTAACAGCTTCAATATTGGGATGCTTTACCAATTCTTGTTTTAAAGTCTGATATTTTTGATATCTATTCTCTGTACTATTCATCCAAACTATTGCAATTTGATCGCCAGAAAATCCTAAATCTTTATGCATCATAAAATGAACTTGACTGTAAACAATAATTGCTCCGATAAGGAAAAATCCAGAAATTAAAAACTGTAATCCCAACATTATATTGCGTAGCAATACGCCTTTTTTACTACGTGAAATATTGCCTTTTAGCACTTCTATTGCTTTATAATTAGATTGATATAGTGCAGGGATTATTCCGATAAATAAAGCAACCAACAAAGCAATTAAACCAACTTTTACTAAAGTATTATTACCTGAAAAAGAAATAGCTGTTCTAAGAAAACTATTAAACGAAGGCAATACTAAGTCCACCAAAACAACAGCTAAAATATAAGCGATTAAACATTGCACTACAATTTCTATCATATATTGAAAAATCAATGCTGTTTTTGGTAAACCTAAAGTTTTTTTAACCCCAACTTCTTTTGCACGCTGACTTGCCGAAGCAATAGAAAGGTTAATGAAATTTACACAAGAAATAACGATTAAAAGTATCGATAAACTTAACATTATAAGTATTAATTGGTAATTTCCTTTCCCTTCTGGACCAGCACTTGGCGCTAAGGTATGCAAACGGATATCCATTAGATTTTCTACAATAATACTAGTTCCGTGTTTTTTATGAAACTCTTCTACGCTTATTCCATCTGCTTTTGCATATTTAGCATCGGAATTTTTAATAACAACGGCATCCATTTTTTGCTCGACTATGCGTTTGTTTCCTGCTGCATCTTTATTCAATTTACAGAATAATGTATAGGAAAAATTACCCCAACTATCACGTACTTTTTTCTGATATTGCGTAACCATATCTGGCATAAAATAGGCTTTTGTCGAATTATCAAAAACCATAGTGATAATGTAATCAACGTCATTTATTTTAACAGTTTTTCCTATTGGTTCAGCATCAGTAAAATACTTTTTGGCAAGTTTTTGTGATATGGCAATGTGATTTTTTGCCTTAGCAAATACTTCTTTGCTCCCTTGTGTTATCGGAAAAGGAAAGAAATCAAAAAAATTAGATTTACCAGTTAAGATATTTTCTGTATAGATTTTTTTGCTACCAACGGTAACCAGTTCCGCATCATACCAAGAATTACTTAGGTAATAATCTTGAACTTCTGGTATGTCTTGCTTATACGTGATACCTTCAATACCTGTACTGGTTTCCCAAATTTCGCCATCAGGTTCCATTTTATGGATCACCTTAAAAATAGTGCCTTTGTTTGGGTTCCAAGCATTGTATTCGTTCTCATTATAAAAATAAAGCAACACAAACAAAAGACCTGCAAAGCCTAAAGTTAATCCCAGAATATTAATACTGATATTTAACCAATTTTTCTTACTATTTCTATAGAAAAGTTTTAACCAAATCTTGTACATAATTATTCAAATTTTAAATATTTAATTAAATCAATTTTTGTAGCCTTAAAAGCTTTAAAACCGACAACTACAAATACTAAAATTGCTAAAATTAGTGGTGTAATGATGTATGGAATTATTGGCATTTCTATTCTAAATTTAAAATTATCTAACCAGTTTTGCATAAAATAATAAGCAATAGGCAATAGTATAACCGAAGCAATAACTACTATTTTTAAGAAGTTTTTAATTAATTGAAACATTATTTCTTTAACGGATGCTCCTAAAGTTTTACGTATTGCAACTTCTTTTAATCGTTGTTGAATGGTTAAAGTAGCCAAGGCAAATAGACCTAGTAAAGCAATTAAAATAATCGTTAAAGATAATATAGAAAATAGTGCTTGTTGTTTTTTATATTTCTCATAGGTTTTAGCAAACTGCTTATCTATAAATTTATATTCAAATGGGTATTCTACATCAATATTTTTTTTCCAAAAACTTTCAATTTCTTTTATTGTTTTGTCAATATCATTTGGTTTTATTTTTATTTGTATAGTACTTAACCATTCTTCTGAATAATCAAAAGTATTAAAATGCAACATAAATAGTGGTTCAATGGCACGATCTAATCCTTTCATATTATAATCATCTATAACACCTACTACATAAAAGTATTCTTGTTGAGGATTGTCACTATCCCAACCTATTTCTAATTTTTTACCAATTGGGTCGTTAAAAATACCTAATTGTTTAGCAGCAGTTTTATTAATTATAATGTTGTTTATAGTATCCTTTGCGAATTTTGATGAAAACCCACGTCCTTTTAATATTTTAATATTCGCAAAATTGATATAATTATAATCAACCGAATTACTTAATACTTGAATAGGTTTATCATCTTTATACGTAAGACTTGTTGCGCTAGAACTACCAAATCCAGGAATACTAGAACTACTCGAAATACTTTCAATATTATTATTTTTGCCTAAAATTTGTTTTATTAATCTATATTTTTGTAATTTATTTTTTGATTTTATATCAATAGCCAATATGTGTTTTCCAGAAAAACCTAAATCTTTTTGCATCATATAATTAATTTGAGAATTAATAACAAATAGACCAATAATAAATAGCCCTGAAATTAACAACTGTAATCCAAGCATTAGATTTCTTACAAAAACACCTTTTTTACTTCTTGATATATTTCCTTTTAATACATCGGTAATTTTATAATTTGCTATGTAAATAGCCGGAACAAGACCTACTAAAACTGTAATTATTAATGTTATTACAGCAATTTTAAAAAGAAAAGTAATCGCTAGTAAATTTAATTCTTTACCTGCAAATTCATTAAAATTAGGTAATATTAATGCCACTAAAATTAATGCCATAAGTAATGCTATAAAACCTTGTAAAATAATTTCAAAAACATATTGAACTATTATTTTTTGTTTAGATAAACCCAAGTTTTTTTTTACGCCAACTTCTTTAGCTCTTTGACCTGCGGATGCTATTGATAAATTAATAAAATTAACACAAGAAATAATAATTAACAGAATAGATATTCCTAATAATATCATAAGCATACTATAATTACCACTACCTTCTGGTCCACCATCGTGCGTGATACTATGCAAACGCAAATCAGATAAAGGTTCTGGTATAGCTAGTATTTCGCCGTACTTTTCTTTATACTCTTTAATACTTATACCTGCTTTTTTGGCATCAGGTTCTATAGTGTGCTTAGCAATAATGCTAGCCATTTTTTCACTCAACTTGTTAATATCTGTATTTTTAGTTGTTTTAACAAAGACAGCATTATTAAAGTTATTCCAATTATTACCAATATTTTTATATTGTTGAATAAGATCAGGAGCATAAAAAGATTTATGGTTAATTTCATATATAACAGTTATTAAATATGATGTGTTGTTAAAAGTTAACATTTTACCAATTGCCGTATCATTACCAAAAAAAATTTTAGCTAATTTTTTAGATATAGCAATATTTGTTTTGCTTTCTTTAAACTTATCAACACTTCCTTTAGTTATTTTAAAAGGGAAAAAATCAAAGAAATTCTTTTCAGCAACTATTGCAGTCTCTATATAATTTGAAGTTCCATTAATTTTAACAATTATTTCATTATACCAAGGAGAAGCTATTAAATGTTCTTTTACTTCAGGTATTTCGTTTTGAAAAATTTCACCTTCAATATCTGGTCCAACCTGATAAACAGTTTCTGCATCCAAACTATGTGAAACTCTATATATATCATCTTTATTTGGGTTCCATCTATTGTAACTTTCCTCGTCATTTATATAAAGTAGTACGATAATTAAACCTGCTAAACCAAGGGCTAATCCAAGTATATTAATACTAATGTTTAACCAATTTTTCTTGGCATTTCTAAAGAATATTTTAAACCATAAATTCATAATGATTGATTTTTTTAGTTAATAATAAGTTTTATCTAAATGAATTAATTGATTTCAAAAACATTACAAGTAGTTGAATTATTAACTATAATAGCATAAATTCCTTTTTCAATTTTTGGGATAGTAATTGTATAATCCGTTTTTGTTTTTTGCGTTTCAAAATTTATTTCATTTTTAATACTATTAAATGAAGTTATGTCTTGATCGATGCTTTTATCCTTATTTAGTTTAATTATTTTAATATCTAAATTTGCATTTTTTTCGTTTATAAAAAGAAATTTTAGATTTTTTTGAACATTCGAAATTACATTTGGTACATCATCATTAAGTTTATAATTTACATTACCTTTATTAGCTATCTTTAAAAAAACTTGTTGTTTTAATGCTATTTTAACGTCTTTTACTACAAGAAAAGTAGTTGCGTTTTTAGTGTCGATTGTTATCTTTTGTGCAAAAGAAATTGTAGCTATCATTAGAAATAGGCTTACTATATATGTTTTTAAATTTTTCATTTTATGTTGTTTTTATTTTTTTTTATTGCTTCTTAAAGTGTAATATTAATATTCGTAATTAAGTCTTATATCTTTTATCTAAAAGCCAAGCGGTCTTTAGTCTTTTATTGGGCACTACTAGTTTTTACTACTCAACAAGCACATCCATTTTATGCGTGTTTTTCTCTTCAGAAATAATTACACCATCTTTTAGAGTTACTATTCTACTAGAGAATTTTGCATCGTAAGCGGAATGCGTTACCATAATTATGGTTGCTCCTTGCGAATGTAATTCGGTTAATAATTCCATTACTTCATTTCCGTTTTTACTATCTAAGTTCCCAGTTGGCTCATCGGCAAGTATTAATTTCGGGTTAGTTACCAAAGCTCTTGCTACAGCTACACGTTGTTGCTGCCCTCCAGATAATTGTAACGGAAAATGCTTTGCTCTATGCGCAATACCAATGCGTTCTAAAATTTCAATAACACGCGTTTTACGTTCTTGTTTTGGTACTTTGTTATAGATTAATGGCAATTCTACATTTTCGTAAACAGTCAATTCATCAATAAGATTAAAATTTTGAAATACAAAACCAATATTCGCTTTACGTAAGTTTGCACGTTCTTTTTCTTTGAATTTAGCAACTCCGGTTCCATCAAAAAGATACGAGCCTTCGTTTGGCATATCTAACAAACCAATGATGTTTAAAAGTGTTGATTTTCCACAACCTGATGTTCCCATTATCGAAACGAATTCGCCTTTTTTTACCGTTAAACTTAGTTTATTTAATGCTGTTGTTTCTACTTCTTCTGTTCTGTAAACTTTTGTTAAATCTTTAATTTGTATCATATTATATTGTTTTTTGCAATCGCTTAAAGCATTGCTATTAGTGTTTCAATTATTTTTAAAATTAGGTTTAATATTAGTGTTATCATTCTATTATTTTTTTAGTATTCTATTAATTTTCGTTGACATTGACAACTTCAACATCTATAAAATCATCGTAACTACTGGTTATTATTTTATCGCCAACTTTTAAGCCATCTATAATTTCGTAATAAAACGGATTTTCACCACCAATTTTTATATTTTTTTTAGTTGCTTTATTATTAGAATTTACAACAAAAACCCATTTACCATTAGTACTCTGATAGAACATTCCTTTAGGTATAAGAAGTGCTTTTTTATTACCTGATAAAAATAATTTTGTCCGTACAGACATTCCTCTTTTTATAGATTTTGGTAAACTGTCTTTTTCAAAAGCCAACTCCACTTTAAACTGACCGTTTACAATTTCTTGATGTATTTTTGAAATGTAAATATTATGTGCTTTATTATCCATATTTATAGTTCCTTTTACGTTAACTTTTAATTTGGAATTGTAATATTCATCAACTTTAGCAATTAATTTATAACCATCTAAAACAGCTAATTTCCCTACACTTTCACCTTGGTTATAACTCTGACCTAAAATAGGGTTAAAACCAGATAATTGACCATCTTTAGGAGCTTTTACTGTAAAGTTCTCTTTGTTTTTTCGTAGCAACTCTAAACTTTTATGCATATTTATTAAAGAAGTATTAATTCTTGATAATTGTACTTTTCGTTCTGTTTTTTCATTACTTGTACTTGTTTTAATTACATCTTTACGTTGCTTCTGAAATTTATATTCCTGTTCCGTTTTTTCATAATCATTTCTTGCTAAAATATCTTTACCATATAATTTTCTATCTAAATTATATTGGCGTTCTGCATTTTTAAAAGAATTATCAATACTCAATAATTGCTCGTCTAAATTCAATTGCTGATTTTTTATGGAGACACGAATGTTTCGTAAATTATTAATTTGCTCAATCATTGCTGTTTCTTGCGTAAGATATCTCAATTCAGCATTTGGATTGTAAATTCGCATTAATGGCGTTCCTTTTTTTACAATTTGACCACTTTCGGCAAATATTTCGGCAACAGCACCACCTTGAATAATATTAATAAAAATAGATGTTTTAGGTTCTACCGTTGCATTTAATAATACAATATCTTCAAAATCACCTTGAAAAACCTCTTTAATAGTTAAATCTGCTTTAGCTAAATTGATTTGCTTTTTTCTTGTAAAGTTCATTATAAGAATACTTGCCAACAATAAAATAGGAATACTATAAAGTAACATCTTTTTAGTCTTTTTGTTTTTTGGTGTAATTTGTTTGTCCATTATTAATTTATTTACAAAGTACTGTTCCAACAATGTGCCATTAAATTAATAAATCATAACACTCACTTAATCAATTGTTTATGTTTTTACCTTGTTTTTCAAGCGTTCATTTTCGAACAATTGTTTGTTCGTTATCAAACAGTTTTGTAACTATGCAGTATGAGAAAGACACAAGCAAATATTTTAATTGTAGACGATGATGATGATATCTTATTTTCTGCAAAAATGGTATTAAAGAAATATTTTGCCCAAGTTTTTACTACTAATAATCCAAAGAAAATTCAATCTTTTTTTAGTGAACAAACTATTGATGTGGTTTTGTTAGATATGAATTACCATATTGGTTTTGAAGATGGCAGAGAAGGTTTGTATTGGTTGAATTATGTAAAAGAAATTAGTAAAGAAACAACCGTTATACTAATGACAGCCTTTGGTTCAGTAAACTTGGCTGTAGCTGCCATAAAAAAGGGCGCTACTGATTTTATACTCAAACCTTGGGATAATGACAAGCTTTATGCTGTGGTCAATGCAGGTGTAGAATTGACTCGTTCTAAACGAAAAACAAGCCATTTAGAAACCGTTCAAGAACGATTAACTACCGATTTTCAACAAAAATCTACTTTGGTTAAGAGTAAGTCACAGCAGATGAATGCTGTGTTGAAAATGGCTCATAAAGTAGCTCCAACAGATGCTAATATTCTTATTTTAGGAGAAAATGGAACAGGTAAATTTATATTTGCCAAAGAAATACACCTACAATCCGACAGAAAAAATAAGCCATTTATTCACGTAGATTTAGGGTCACTTAACGAGAATTTATTTGAAAGTGAATTGTTTGGTTATGCCAAAGGCGCTTTTACCGATGCGCAAAAAGATACTATTGGTCGTTTTGAAATTGCCGAAGGAGGAACAATTTTTTTAGATGAAATTGGCAATTTGCCTTTACACCTTCAAGCAAAATTACTGACTGTTATTCAAGAACGAAAAATAATACGCTTAGGCGAAAACACCAGTAGAAACATAGATTGCAGGATTATTTGTGCTACCAATGCAGATATTCATAAAATGGTAAATAATCAAGAATTTAGACAAGATTTATTATTCAGAATTAATACCATTGAGTTTCATTTACCTGCTTTAAGAGAACGCCAAGAAGATATTGAACTATTGGCAAATTTCTTTTTAGAAAAATTAAAAATTAAATATAAAAAACAACTAAAAGCCATTGATAAAGACGCATTAAAAGCATTGAACAACTATCATTGGCCTGGAAATATTAGAGAATTAGAACATATTATGGAACGTGCTATTATCATTACAGAAAACGATGTCATAACACTACACGATCTCCATTTTTCAAACAATCGGTTTGAAGAAAATACAATGCTTTCGCTTAATTTAGCCGAAACTGAAAAAATGTTAGTCCAAAAAGCTTTAGACAAACATCAAGGAAATATTAGTAAAGCAGCCAAAGATTTAGGGCTAACACGTGCTGCTTTGTATAGACGATTAGAAAAATTTGAATTGTAATATTCATTTTCTTTTACCCTTCTTCTATCCTTCTAGGGTTTGAAACCCTAGAAGGATAGAAGAAAAATATAAAAGTAAAAAAAAGAAGTTATGAGTAGAATACCATTAGAACAAGGAAAATATTATCACGTATATAATCGTGGAAATAATAGTAGTGATTTATTTTATGAAAAAGATAACTATCTTCATTTTTTACGATTGTATAAAAAATATATGGAAGCAGTAGTCGATACATTTGTGTGGGTATTGCTAAAAAATAATTTTCATTTATTAATTTACATAAAAGAACAAAATGAAATTGAAACAGAAAAATTATCGTATTCAACAATAGATAAGCCTAAAATAGTTTCTGCATCAAAACAATTTTTACATATGTTCAATGCATACACGCAATCAATAAATGAACGACATAAAAGAACAGGTAGTTTATTTGAAAAAAAATTTAGAAGAAAAGAAGTTACATCTGAAAAATACTTTCAAAATTTAATTTATTACAATAAGCCAGTAAAACACGGATTTGCAGATAGTATGAATGTATATCCTTGGTCGTCTTATGAAACCATAATATCCAAACGAAAAACTAAATTACAGCGCAAAAGAGTTATTGAAATGTTTGATAACTTGAATAATTTTAAATATTACCATTCTAGAAAACAAAATTTAAATAATATAGATGATTTACTAATTGAATAATTAGTAAATCTTTGAGGAATTTCAAAAAAGATTAATGCATAAAAAATACCACATACAACTCATCATCCGTTTAATACTTATTGTTGCAAACGCAATAATTCTTTTCCATTTTCACCAAAAAGGAATGGTTATCACTACTTTTGTTTTTGGTTTATTTTTAATTTTTCAATTTTTCTTGTTTCTAGAATTTATCAAAAAGCAATTCCAAGAAATTGAAAAGTCTATTGATTGTTTACTTTACGATGATTATTCCGTTACCTTAAAAGAAAACAAGAATAAAAGTGAATTATTTAACAAAACAGCAAAACTCATTGCCAAGCATAAAAAAATCAACTTACAAAAAACATCAGAAGAAGTTATTTTTATCAATATTTTGGAAAGTTTAAGTATTGGAATACTCATTTTAAGACGACATAACGACACAAAAAATAGTATCGAGGTATTTCAGATAAATAAAGCTTTTGCCGATTTTTTAAACATACCAAAATTTTATAATTGGGAATTGCTGAACAAAAAAATAACTCCATTAACCAAAATTGTTAACACCAATGGATGGCGTTCTTTTAAAGAAGTAATATCATTAACAATCAATCGAGTAGAAGAAAGTTTTTTCTTAAAAACATCATTAACAAAAACATATAATTACGAGTATTTAATCATCAGTTTGGAAACCATTCAGCAATTAATAGATAAAAAAGAAAAAGAAGCGTGGTATAAATTAATGAATGTAATGTCACACGAAATTATCAACACCATTACACCAATCAGCAGTTTAGCAGGAAACTTAGGCTCATTATTAGACGATAATTTTGATGAAGAAAACAAGAGCGAACTTAAAAAAGGATTGGCTATTATAAAAAGACGTTCGCACCATTTAACCAGTTTTGTCAATTCGTACAGAAAGTTAGCGGAGTTACCAACGCCAAGTAAAACAAGTGTGAATTTGAACAAATTAATTCAAAATACATTACATTTATTTGAACAACAATTTAAGCAAATAAATACCATTGTTAACTTTAAAAGCGATACTATTCTCAAAATTCAAGCAGATAAACAACAACTGGAACAAGTGTTTATTAATATTTTTTCAAATTGTTTTTATGCCTTAGAAAAAGTAGAAAAACCAATAATAAATATAGCGTTTGAAGCTAAAAACAACAGCACACAAGTTCGAATAACAGATAATGGTATTGGTATTCCTGATGCTATAAAAAATCAAATTTTTGTACCTTATTTCACAACTAGAAAAGATGGTTCTGGTATTGGTTTAGCCTTAGCAAAAAGTATTGTCGAAGCGCATCAAGGAACAATTAATTTCACTTCAATAAAAGGAGAAACTACTTTTGTATTGAGTTTTAGGCATTAAGAGTTTTAAAAAATATAATAAAAACCTTAAACAATTATTTTTTATCTAAGCGCTTTTGTTTACGATTAAAACGCGCTTGTTTTCTTTTATTTTTTTTCAATTTTTTTAATCGCAATTTTTCAGATTCAAATGCTTTAATGGTTTTATCATCAATAATATTGGTAATATCCACATCGTAATTTAAAGCACGCAATTTGTATTGAAGCCCTTTAAGCTTACCTTCTTTTTTTATTTTGAATAATTCAGCATCGATTTTTGTCCATTTATGAGTAGTCTCATCATAGCACATAACATATTTTGATGTCGCACCTTTCTTAGATGTACTTTGCGCTTGAATGGTTACAGTAGCAAAAAGCAAAATAACGCTTGCAAATAGTTTTAAATTTTTCATAAGTATTTAATTATTTCTTAGTGTTTCGTGTTTCTAGTCAAATGTACAAAACTTTTTTTAATAAAAACTCTTGCAATAAAGTCTTCTCACTACATTACCGATGATGATACGGTTCATTCTTCAAAATTGTAAAACCTCTATAGATTTGTTCTACAACAAAAAGACGTACCATTTGATGCGAAAATGTCATTTTTGAAAGTGCTATTTTTTCATTCGCACGTTTGTAAATTGCTTCTGAAAAACCATAAGGACCTCCGATAATAAACACGAGTTGCTTTGCTCCCGAATTCATCTTTTTTTGGAGATAAAATGAAAAACCTACGGAGTCAAATTGTTTTCCGTTTTCATCTAATAACACCACATAATCACTTGTTTGCAATTGTTTCTCAAGCAACTCACCTTCTTTTTCTTTCTGCTGTTTCTCGCTAAGATACTTGCTTTTTTTTACATCTGGAATAACAAAAAGTTCAAAGCCGATATAATGTTTTAACCTATTTTCGTATTTTGTAATAAGTTGCTGCAATGCCTGTTCATCTGTTTTACCTATTGCTATTAGTTTTATTTTCATATGCTTGCTATTATAATTGCAAAGTTAACGTATTATTTAATACATTTGTAATTCAAACCAAAAAGCAACGAATTTGACAAAACCCATAGAAGCGCGCATCAATAAAATACCTGTGGTAAAACATTTGGCACGTTTAGCTAAAAAAATTCCAATTCCAGGACTGCAAGGCATGAGTCTTTATGATATTTTAGAACTCTATGTTTTAGGTATTGTTCGTGGTGCTTTAACTTCTCGAGCAGGCTCCATAGCATTTAGTTTTTTCTTGGCATTATTTCCTTTTTTACTTTTTATCCTTACACTGATTCCTTTTGTTCCTATTGATGGCTTTCAAGATGATTTTTTGGGCATGGTAGAAACCATGTTACCTCCAAAAACTTCAGATGCTGTAGATGGCGTTATCAATGATATTATTAATAATAAATATAGTGGTTTACTCTCTTTTGGTTTCTTAATGTCTATGTTTTTAATGACCAACGGTGTCAATGCTATTTTTGGTGGTTTTGAATACAGCTATCATAAAATTAAAACACGTTCCATCATAAGAATGTATGGCGTTGCTTTTGCTACATCTTTAGTATTGGCATTTTTACTCATTATATCCGTAGCTGTCATCGTAGAGATGCAGATGGGAATAAGCAAACTTGAGCAACACAATTTGGTCAATGACTCCCTATTTTGGATGCGTTTTGTCAGGACAGCTGTCGTTGCATTTACACTTTTGGTTGGCGTCTCTTTACTTTTTTATGTAGGAACACGCGAAGGAAAACACCTGCCTTTTTTCTCCGCAGGTGCTATATTTACAACTATTTTCTTTGCGCTAAATTTCTATCTTTTTGGCATTTATGTAATGAAGTTTGCTACTTATAACAAGCTTTACGGTTCTATAGGAACGCTTTTAATATTGATGCTTTTTGTATGGCTCAATTCGATTATATTATTACTCGGTTTTGAATTAAACGCTAGTATCATTCGTTGTAAAAAAATAAAGCAAATCTCCTGATGGCAGTCTTTTTTATTGATGTCATATTGCCAAGACCACTGCAGCAAACATTTACGTATCAAGTATCTGAAAGTGAATACCATTTTGTACAAAACGGTATGCGCGTAGCAGTACCATTTGGAAAAAACAGCAATACCATTCACACGGCGCTAATCATTGGCAAGCACCAAAAGCCACCAGAACGCTATGTTGCTAAAGAAATACATCAAATACTGGAAGACAAACCTATTGTAACCGAAAACCAAATAGCACTTTGGCAATGGATATCAAACTATTACCTCTGCCCTATTGGCGATATTTTCCGCGCCGCAATGCCTAGCGCTTTTATTCTTGAAAGCGAAACCCTTATCCGAAAGAAAACAACAGCAACATTAGATGAATTATCTTTAAATGATAATGAATACCTTGTCTTAGAGGCTTTGGATCAACAAGCAAATTTAGTGATAAAAGACATCTCAAAATTACTCTCAAAAAAAAATGTATTACCTATAGTAAAAAAGCTAATAGACAAAGGATATATTGAAACGCAAGAAGCCATTTATGCCAAATACAAGCCCAAGCTTATAAAATACGTTTTACTCAATCCTATTTATGAAAAAGAAAATGCTTTAAATGAACTACTCAATCAATTATCGCGTGCAGAAAAACAACGTGAATTAATCCTCAGTTTCTTTAGCCTAAAAGCAAAAAATAAGACGGTACGCGCCAAAGCGTTAATCAAAGCTGCAGGAAGCAACACAGCTGTACTCAAAGCTTTGGTCAACAAAGAAATATTACAAATTGATTATCAGCAAGAAGACCGTGTATTATTTAATGGCGGACATCAAGCGCTCCCTGTATTAAATGAAGCGCAAGAAGCAGCATTAAAAAAAGTAAAACACAGTTTTGAAAGCAAAACGACTTGCTTACTTCATGGCGTAACATCAAGTGGGAAAACGGCTATCTATACACAACTTATTCAAGAGCAATTAGATCAAGACAAACAAGTCTTATTCTTAGTTCCTGAAATAGCATTGACAACACAGTTAATAGCTCGATTAAAACGTTATTTTGGTAATAAAATAGTGGTTTATCATTCTAAATATAGTAGCAACGAACGTGTAGAAGTTTGGAAAAATGTATTGCAAAAAAACAAAACAGCTCAATTAATTATTGGCGCTCGTTCTTCTATTTTTCTACCTTTTCAAGACCTTGGGCTCATCATTGTAGATGAAGAACATGAGGTTTCGTACAAGCAGTTTGACCCATCGCCACGTTATCATGCACGAGACACTGCTATAGTGCTTGCTCAAAAACATCAAGCAAAAATACTTCTTGGTTCTGCCACACCAGCCATTGAAACATACTACAATGCGCAGCAAGGAAAATACGGGTTAGTAACACTCGACAAGCGTTTTGGCGAAGTAAAAATGCCTCAAATTCAAGTCATTGATTTGAAAGAAAAATACTTCAAAAAACAAATGAAAGGGCACTATTCAGATACGTTATTAGAACAAATGGAGCAAGCCTTATCCAAAGGAGAACAGGTTATTTTGTTTCAAAACAGACGGGGTTATGCGCCTGTGCTTAGCTGTCATACTTGTGGTGAGTCTCCAGAATGTCCCAATTGTGACGTAACACTTACTTATCACAAACACCACAATCAACTCCGCTGTCACTACTGTGGTTATGCTATGGCAGTACCACTAGTTTGTCCTGCTTGTAGTAGCAAAGATATAACGAGCAAAGGTTTTGGTACAGAGCAAGTAGAAAGCGAAATACAAGCGCTTTTTCCTGATTATAAAGTTGGTCGAATGGATTTTGATACCACCAAAGGAAAATACGGTTATCAAAAAATAATAAACAGTTTTCAATCACAAGAAATTGCAATCCTTGTAGGTACACAAATGCTAAGTAAAGGACTTGATTTTTCTAATGTAAGCCTTGTCGGTGTTTTAAATGCCGATAACCTCTTGCATTTTCCTGATTTTAGAGCACACGAACACAGTTTTCAATTGCTCACACAAGTAGCAGGGCGCTCTGGAAGAAGCAAAAAACAAGGACAAGTACACATTCAAACCTTTAACCCCAAGCATAAAACCTTACAGCAAGTCATCACCAATGATTATATGGCTTGTTATACTACAGAACTACAAGAACGGAAACAATTTCTTTATCCGCCATTTTATAGACTCATCCGCATAAGCATAAAACATCGTGATTTTGATCGCACGCAAGAGGCATCTGCTTGGTTTGCTCAAGCTTTGCGTCAAACCTTTGGCGCGCAAGTTCTAGGTCCTGAAACACCTGCTATTGGACGTATTCGTAACTTGTATATTCGTACTATTTTACTCAAAATACCACCGAAACAATCCTTGACTAAAAGTAAAGCAGCACTGCTCAAAATACAAAGGCACTTTGAAGCTATAGCACAGTATCGCGCGGTGCGTTTACTTATTGATGTGGATGCGTATTAAGTGATGAGTGAAAAAAGTATTCTCCAAATTAATTTTGATACAAAATAATAATAATTTTTAATGTTGTCCTCCAATTATGCAACATTTATAATTTCGACAAAATGAAGAACGAAGGTTTCTCAAACATGGCAGAGAAAGGAAAAAAAAATCAATTTCACTGTTCCTACCTTGTCATTTTATAACTTTGATAACATTCTAAGATAGCATCCAAAAACTGAAGATCATTCGCTTTTTTTATAAATGCATCAGAATAGTGACAACTATTTAATATCTCATCCAAATCTTCTTTTTGAACTTCAAGAAGCACCATTATAAGCTCTCTATCATAGCGGTCAATCAATAAATTTTCTATTTCATCAGCTTCTTTCATTTTACGAAGTTTACGCATCTGTTTAGGTCGTGAGCCAAACATACTATATAAAAAGTCAACAGGTTTAAAGATTGCTGCAAGTGGATTGTTAATTACCTTACTCGCATCATATTGCTTCAAAACAACGCCTTGATTAGGTATACCTCTAGTATCAACTTCGTAAGCGGTATGTGTTGGGATAAACTTGGCATCCGTTTCGAGTACTCCAACAAGTTTATATGAACTCACAGAAACTTCTGCAATCTCAAAAGGTTTAACCCGCATTATAATTTTACTATTTACAATAGCAATCATATCTTGCGTAACAATTAATTGAATGGACTGATAGCCCAAATAAGAAATCAACAATCTATCGCCTACAAATACATCTAAAGCAAATTTACCATTTTCATCAGAAGAAACACCATTGAGGTTTTCTAGGTCGATAATATTAGCATTTTGCAATGGTTTTGAAATATTATCAGAAACAACAATAGCATGCAGAGTCACCAATTCTTTATTAACTACAGTAGAATCTTGTACTTGTAGCACAATTGGTTTTTGAATAGAGTCAAGTTGTTTGGGTTTGACTTGTGCAAACGAAATAACATTCCAAATAAATAGTATAAAAAATAGTTGTTTTCTCATTGTAAAATAATTGATGGAGTAAATGTATAAAAACAAGTAGCAAAAAACGGTGTATTTAACTATTATTTAACCGAAACCCTATCAAAATAGCTTACCTTTGTGAAAAATTTAAGAATAATATGGAAATAGCAGTCATTTCACATGATGGAAAAAAAGCAGAAATGGTTCAGTTTTTAATGGACAATAAAACACTCTTAAAACAAAAAGACATTCACATAGTTGCCACAGGAACTACTGGTTTAAAAGCAGAAAAAGCTGGTTTTAAGGTTACACGATTTTTATCAGGACCAATAGGTGGCGATGCCCAGATAGCGGTTCGAGTGGTAGAAGGCAAAACAGCTATGGTTTTTTTCTTTAGAGATCCTTTAGAAAAACATCCGCATGAACCTGATATTTCTATGCTAATGCGTCTTTGTGATGTGCATAATGTACCTTTAGCTACCAATCCTGCAACAGCAGAATTATTAATTAAAAGTATTTAAATACCTATTTCCCATTAAATTGGTTCATTGTATTGGCTGTTCCTGCAGAGGCAAAACTCAATATCAACTGAGTACTCAATGCTAAGCGTTCTTTGAGTTGTTCTTGCTCTTCTGCTGACCATTTACCAAGCACATAGTTTACTTGTCTTCCTTTTGAGAAAGCAGCTCCTATACCAAAACGAAAACGTGGATATTTATTCGTTTGGAGTATATTTTGAATATCTTTCAATCCATTATGACCGCCATCACTCCCTTTTGCTTTAAGACGGATAGATCCAAAAGTTAAATTTAAATCATCGGCAACAATTAAAAGATTTTCAATACCTATCTTTTCTTTTTGCATCCAATAATTTACTGCTTTACCACTTAGATTCATATACGTACTCGGTTTTAGCAATATTAACTTTCTCCCTTTATGATTAAAGGAAGTGATACTACCCAGTTTTGCAGTTTCAAATGATACTTTTTTTTCTTTGGCTAAAGTATCAATGATTTTAAAACCAATATTATGTCTTGTATCAACATATTCTGTACCAATGTTTCCTAAGCCAACGATTAAATATTTTTTCAAAGTCTCTTTTTTTCTTTGTTTCTGAAAATGAATTATTTTATAAAAAAATGTAAACATTAAATTATTATTTATGCGAATATAAAAAAAGCATCTCAATATAAATCAAGATGCTTTAATATATTTTAAAAGGCTATTGACTATTCTGCAGCCTCTGCTCCTTCTTCTGCTCCTTCTTCTTCTACATCTGCAGTTGCATTACGAGACGTTCTAACTTGAACAACAACAGTATTGTCTGCTTCAAGAAGTGTAAATTTATCATTTTTTAATTCAGTAACATATAATTTGCTACCAATTTTAAGATCAGTAATATCTGCTTCTATAGTATCAGGCAGATTAGCTGGTATGGCGCGTACTTTTAATCTACGTTTATTAAAACGTAAAGCACCACCATTCAATACTCCAACAGAATTTCCTGTTAATATAACTGGTATATTCATAGTGATTTCTTTATCATCAAAAATTTGATAAAAATCAATATGCATTATACGGTCTGTTACTGGGTGAAACTGGATATCTTGCAAGATTGCATTATAAGTTTCTCCGTTTTCCAATTCAATTACTGCTGTATATACATTTGGAGTATATACCAAGTTCTTGAATGCAATTTCTTTTGCTGAAAAGTGAACTGATTTTTCTCCTCCGTATAATACGCAAGGTACCTTTTCAGCATTACGTAAGGCTTTTGAATCTTTCTTGCCTACGCTTTCTCTTTTTGATCCTTTGATTGTAATCGATTTCATTGTTACATGATTTTAATTAATGTTACATTATAAATTCGCCACTGATAGAACTATGCTCATGAACATTTTTCATAACCTTAGCGAATAACGGGGCGCAAGATACTATTTTTATTTTAGTTGAAGCACCTTTTTTTATAGGAATTGTATCGGTAACGACAAGTTCGGTAAGTTTGGAGTTTTCTATAGTTTGATATGCCTGACCAGAAAGCACTGCATGTGTTGCTATAGCGCGCACACTGACAGCACCACGATCGAGCATAAGATTGGCTGCGCGTGCCAAAGTGCCGCCTGAATCTACCAAATCATCAACTAGAATTACATTTTTTCCTGCTACATCTCCTATAAGCTCCATTTCTTCTATTTGATTGAGTGCATTACGCTGTTTGTAGCAAATAACCACTTCCGAATTCAGATGTTTTGAATAGGCATAAGCGCGTTTTGAACCACCCATATCAGGCGAAGCTATAATTAAATTATCGAGATTTAAATTTTCTATATATGGCAATAATATACTTGATGCGTACAAATGATCTACTGGCTTTTCAAAAAAACCTTGAATCTGATCAGCATGCAAATCCATAGTCATAATACGTGTTGCACCTGCAGTTTCTAGCAGTTTTGCCACTAATTTAGCTGTAATAGGCACGCGAGGTTTGTCTTTTCTATCTTGTCTTGCCCATCCAAAATAAGGAATTACCGCAGTGATATGCCCTGCCGAAGCGCGTTTGGCAGCATCGCATAATAAGAGCATTTCCATAAGATTGTCACTAGGCGAAAAGGTAGATCCGATAATAAAAACGCGGCGTCCGCGTACGGTTTCATTAAAAGCAGGACGAAATTCGCCATCAGTAAATTTTCGAAAGTCAATTGATCCTAGATTTGCTCCGTATTGGGAGGCAATAGCTGTAGCAAGTGTTTCACTATTAGAGAGTGAAAATAGCTTGGGTTTTAAGTTGTGTGACATGATAAATTAGTATATTTAGTTGTGTGCTACAAAGCTAAACTATTTCATACAAATGGAAAGAAATTTATTTCAAAATTACTTTTATAAATTCAAATTGTGTCACCAATTTTTTTGTTTGTATTTTGATAATTTAATTTGTGCTGACTATAAAAAACGTATCATAACATACACGCAAACAAACAAAAATCCAAATAACAATAAATAACCTTCAAAAAGTCCTTTTCTAGCAATATTTTCGCTAATACTGTATTTATAATTATCTTCTAGATTAAATTTCCCAAAACTAAATCTAAAAATCCAAAGGGTGTTTTTATTCTTCTTTGCAATTCTTCCCTTTTTTTGGTTTTGTAATTCTTCAGGGTCTATATAGATTGTAATCTCTTTTCCTTTCCAGTCTGGTATAAATACATCTACATAGTTTGGTTTATTGGCTACGGAACTAATTCTAAAATATTTATCCTGACTTTTATTATAAATGGTAAAAAAATACTCGCTTACATTCGCTCCAAGTCCTAAATAATTAAAATTTGTTATTTCTACTTTATCACTTACCATTTCATCAATAATAATTGTTCTTTTTGTTAGAGAATCTATTCTTTTTTTTAGCTTTTTTTTATAAAAATTACGAATTACAATGTGTATATATAAAAAATAGACTAAAGATGGTATAAATGAATATAAAATTTTTGGTTTAAAAACTGCTCTAGAATCAAATAGCATTCCCAATAAAATTACAAGTATTGGTAAGGCTAAAAAAAACGATAACCCATAACCTGTTCTTACATATAAATTGGTTTTTCTTTTTTTCATAATTAAATACTTTTTGTTGATTTACTACTTTTATTGTGTAAGAGACGTTATTGAAATTCCATTTTTCGCATCTCCTATAAGCTCCATTTCTTCTATTTGATTGATTGCATTACGCTGTTTGTAGCAAATAACCACTTCCGAATTCAGGTGTTTTGAATAGACATAAGCGCGTTTTGAACCTGCAGTTTCTAGCTGTTTTGCCACTAATTTAGCTGTAATAGGCACGCGAGGTTTGTCTTTTCTATCTTGTCTGCCCATCCAAAATAAGGAATTACCGAATTGATATGCCCTGCCGAAGCGCGTTTAGCAACATCGCATAATAAGAGTATTTCCATAAGATTGTCACTAGGCGAAAAGGTAGATCCTATAATAAAAAAGTGGCGTCCGCGAACGGTTTCGTTATAAGCAGGGCGAAATTCGCCATCAGTAAATTTTCGAAAGTCAATTGATCCTAGATTTGCTCCGTATTTGGAGGCAATAGCTGTAGCAAGCGTCTCACTATTAGATAGTGAAAATAACTTGGGTTTTAAGTTGTGTGACATGATAAATTAGTATATTTAGTTGTGTGCTACAAAGCTAAACTATTTCATACAAATGAAAAGAAATTTATTTCAAAATTACTTTTATAAATTAAAAAAAGATGTAAGTTTGCAAACCAATTCAAACAATAATGCTCGAGTGGCGGAATTGGTAGACGCGCTGGATTCAAAATCCAGTTCTTTCGGGAGTGTGGGTTCGATTCCCACCTCGAGTACAAGTAAAACCTCAACTATTTAAAATTAAATAAGTTGAGGTTTTTTATTTACTGTTTTAGACAACATTTAAAAATAAGCAGCTACTTACTCCTATTATTATGGCCCCTACTCCTAACGTCATAACCGAAAAAGCAACTGCAGCTATTGCTAAACCTGCAAAAAACAATTGATGCAGCTCCTTTCCAACTATTTATACCCAAAATCATTTAATAATAATAAATCCGCCTTAATGAGCATCACTGCATCTTTTTTTGAATGTATTACACTTAAATTTCTTTTTGAGGAGTCCTGGCCCAGGACTCATTTGCATAGTGTAAACTACAAATGTTTTTTGTGGTAAATAACTACTCATATTTTTTATTTTTAATTAGTATTCTTTTAATTCCTATTTTAGATTTTATGTTGAAATCTGTCATTTGTGTAATGTTTTCTGAGTTAAATCTATTTTTTAAAAATTCTTGAAAAGCTACAAATTTCTTGTTGTTTTTAATTATTTTCTTAGGACATGATAAATTAATTATTTTATTTTTTTCATTTTTCAGCTTAATTATATATGTTTTGTTTGTTTCATCTACTTCTCTTTCTATTAATTCTATAGTAAAAGGCTTTCTTGTATCAAGAGTAAAAACAGATTTATCTAATCCGTTTTTTTGCATAGTGACTTGATTCTTTTTATCAATTTTTGCTGTTATTTTTTTTTTAAATATATAAATAAGACTTTTTATATATATTAGTGTAAAAGGAGTAACAATAAAAGCAAATATACTTAGCTTCTTCATTAAAGGGAATCTAAAATCATTTATTAATTCCCATCCCCAAAAATATTCTACTATCCTATTAAAAGGAATAAATACTATTAAATAGAACAGTCCAGATATAACAAATATAATCCAAATATAATTGGTATATACAAATGCTTCAAATTCGAATTCTTGCTCTCTTTTATTTTTATTATCCATTATCTAATTCTGATTTTTCATTTGATATATTAAACTGTATATCTCCTTGATTTATAATATTATCAAATTCACTTTGATTTGTGTTTTTAGAAGTTTTAATAAACTCTAAATCATGTATATCTTTATTCTTAATAAGTTATCCAATGCAAAAATATCCTCTTTATTAATAATTTTGGATAATATTCCATTTTTATCTATTATAAAATTTACGTTATTCCTTATAGCTTCTGTTTTAGAAACAAATTCATATACTTTTGATAGTACTGGAGGCTTAAAATCATAGTATAAATCATTAAGTTTTACTTTTGCTTTTTTACTTTCAGATTAAGAGCTACTACATATTCTTTTTTTAATTGTAATGCCATAGCTCTCGCAGTTTAAATTAGTAATTTTATTTAATTAGCTTTTTTGTTATGCCAATGTAAGAATTTTTTATGAAAGTATTATTAAATTTATCTTTTTTGAAATTATAAATGGGTTACAGTACTCCAAACTTAATCGTTCTTGTTCTAATTTTTCTGCCAATCGCTTTGAAACTATTGGTCCGATGTAGCTAGCACCAAAATTATTCACTATTTTTTCTGCTATTTTTGAATTAAACTGTCATCCCGACAGAGCGACACAGGAGCGACGAGGAATCTTCTGATTTATCTGCTTTCATGAGATTTCTCACTGCGTATCGAAATGATAGCTTTTTTTATTGATATTTGTTGATAGTTTCAACGCTGTGAATATGTGATATTTCTTTTACTTTTTTCCATTGCTTAAAAAACCTTGATACCAATAAAATTTTCTTACTATTCTATTTTTCATTTCGCTTGTCCAACAGGCTATTTTATTGGGCTATTGTGTTTAACGCCAATTCATTGTTAATTTGCTAACAAACTCAAATATACTACTAAAATAGTAATTAAAAGTCAATTAATCTCTTAAAAATAAATTTAGAAAAATCAATACCAACGTTTCTTTTTCTTCTTTGAAGCTACTGATTTTCTTCCTTTCCTATGTTTTGAACCCGAGCGTTTTTTATGTACTTGCGGTTTCTCTTTAGGATCCAGCGGATATGGATTGTCCACAGCTGCTGGTATAGGTTTTTGAAGTAATTTCTGAATACTCAAAACATAACTTTTCTCATCTGCTCCACAAAAAGAATAGGCATTTCCGCTTAATCCTGCACGCCCTGTGCGCCCAATGCGGTGAACATATATTTCTGGAATATTGGGCATATCAAAATTAATAACCGCGTCCAAACCACTGATATCTATTCCTCGCGAAGCTACATCTGTAGCTATCAAGATATTGACTTCGCCTTTTTTAAAGCGTTGTAAGGCTTCTTGGCGTGCCGCTTGTGATTTATCACCATGAAGGCTTACTGCATTATAATTGTTTTTGAGTAATGTTTTTTCTAATTTATCGACACCAAATTTAGTACGTCTAAAAATAAGTATTTGCCCTTTGGTGGCATTGCGTAATACGTGCAAGCACAATTCCATTTTCTGGCGTTTTGGAACATAATACAAGTGTTGTACCACTGTCTTGGCAGCAGTAGCTGTTGGTGCTACAAATATTTTTTGAGGTGCTTCAAGCATTTTATTTGCCAGTTCCATTACTTTGTCTGGCATTGTAGCAGAAAATAATAAATTTTGCTTTTTGTTTGGACAAAGGCGTTCTATTTTATTGATATCATCTTGAAATCCCATATCAAGCATCAAATCGGCTTCGTCAAGCACAAAAACTTCAATATAATCCAAATTAACAGCGTCTTGCTTGTGCAAATCAAGCAAACGTCCTGGAGTTGCGACTAATATATCCACGCCTTTAGCTAAAATATCGAGCTGTGGCTCTATCGCTACTCCTCCATAAACTACGGTTGTACGTAGATTGGTAAACTGTCCATAGGTATTGAAATTTGCTGCTATTTGAATAGCCAATTCACGTGTTGGACTCAAAATCAGAGCTTTTATTTTTTTACCTTTCTTAGGTGCATCTTGTCTATCCAAAAAGAGTTGTAGTAGTGGCAATGCAAATGCTGCCGTTTTACCTGTTCCTGTTGGCGCAGAAACAATAAGGTCTTTTTTATCTAAAATAGCTGGAATAGCACGTTCTTGCACCAATGTTGGTTTTGTGTAATGCTGTGCAGCTACAGCTTTAAGTATGGGTTTGCTTATCGCAAAATCTGAAAATTTCATAGTCATATATTAAAATACAAAGGTAAGCTAAAAATCAGCGTGTTTATCTTCTTCTTTTTATTATTTCGGCTAATAATTTTCGAGCACGGAGTAATTTGACTTTTACAGTATTAATCGGCTCATTGAGCTCATCAGCAATTTCGCGATACGCTAATTCTCTAAAAAATCTTAAATTGATGATTTCTTGATATGCTGGCTTGAGTTCTTTGATACAAGCCAATAGATTTGCTAAATTTTGTGCTGCAATGATTTTATCTTCTGGCGAAGGGCTTTCATCAAGCACAAAATAAGCTTCTCTATCATCTTTATTAAGCGATATGGTTTCTGTTTTTATCTTGCGTAAATGGTCAATGTAGATATTTTTGCTGATGGCCATTATCCACGATTTAAAGCTGTATTTGTCATCAAAAGTTGCAATTTTATCAAAGGCTTTGGCAAAAGCTTTTACTGCAATATCTTCGGCCTCATCTTCATCTTTAGTTTTAGCATAAATAAAAAAATAAACGGTATCCCAGTAATGCGCAAAAAGAAATCCAAATGCCATTTGATTGCCTTGTTTTGCTTTCTTTATATTTTCATTAATCTGTGCTGTCATTAGTTCCAATGTAATGGTTTTCGGATAGTATTGTACAAAAACTGTGCTAATTGCAACAGCAAAAGTACAAATTCTAATATTGGACTAAAAATAATTAAATCTTTTTCATTTAATTTTTCGGCTGTTTTGTACATAATAAAGTATTGTAAGCCTAATTTAACAGCAAAAAGAAGTAACACCACTTGCCATTGATAGCTATAAATAAGCAGAAATAATGCAAAAGACCAAAACAAGAATAAGCTTACAAAGTGCATTGCTAGTAGTGCTTGATGGTTTTTTTTATACTGATTTGCAGTACTAATATGTCTTCGCTTCTGACGAAACCAAGCTTTCAAGCTTGTTTTAGGCTTCGAAATAGTATGTGCGTTTTTAGTATAATGAATACGAGTATTCGTTTTTGTTGCAGCTGCATTGACAAACAAGTCATCATCACCAGATTGGATATGCATGTGTGCATAGAAACCATTGTTTGCTACAAAAAGTGATTTGGTATAAGCCAAATTTCGACCAACACCCATATAGGTAAGTCCGCGCAACTGAAATGAAAAATAATGCAATGCCGTAAGCATCGTCTCATAACGGATAAGCTTATTCAAAAAACCATTTTGTTTTTCGTAAGCACCATAACCAAGTATCAGCTCGGTATCGGCATCAAAAGATGCTACCATTTCGCTTATCCAATTTTTAGAACTCGGTTTGCAATCAGCATCTGTAAAAAGTAAATGTTCATTGTTTGCAGCTTTAATACCTAATGATAAAGCATATTTTTTTGAAGCAACAATACGTTCATTGTGTTTTACATCAACTATTTTGATGTTATCGTACTGCGTTGCAAATTTTTTAAATACGTCTAAAGTAGTATCCGTTGATGTGTCATTGACCAATACCAATTCGAAGTTTGGATAGTCTTGTGCTAATATAAAAGGGATATTTTCTAAGCAATTCGGAGCTTCATCTTTAGCGCAAATAATTACCGATACGGACTTTTTATTTTTCTCTTCTTTTTGTATTTTTTTATGAAAAACAAACTTGAGGTAAAAATAAAAATAGTACAGCATTTGAATACCAAAAACAGTACAAAAAAGAATAAAAATAATGGAAAACAAAATGATTAATTCAATTTTTTAAATTCTGGCATTGCATCTTCTGAAACATTATCCAAATTGGTGCTGCATCCACCTTCATTACCACAACCGCAAGTAATACCTTGCTCTTTCATTTTGACATTAGAACCTGCGCATGTGCCATCAAACGCACCGTCCTTTTTTGCCCAAATTTTTATTGCTATTCCTGCAAAAGCAAGTCCTAGCATTGCTATCGATATTAATATAAGTTTTAACATAATTTATTTTTGTGCAAAATTACAAAGGTTTTTACTAATAATCACTTCGAAAATTCATTTCTTTAAAAAAAGATTTCTCAGAGTTCATCCTCGCTTTGTCGAAATGAACTATTTTCTGCTAATCAGCCCTTAGAAAACAATTAAAAAATATTCACTTCTATTTGCAAAGCAATATCAAACTTCTCTTTTACAGCTGCTTGAATTTTATTTGCCAATGCCAAAATGGCCTCACCTGTAGCATTATCATAATTAATCAATACTAGTGCTTGCTTATGATGCACGCCAGTACCATCTTTGTATTTTTGCCCTTTGAAGCCACAAGATTCTATAAGCCAAGCTGCTGGAATTTTAATTTTGTTTTCTTCCAAAACATAATGCGGCATATCGGTAAAATCATTAATTAACGTTTCAAAAAGCACTTTATCAACAACAGGGTTTTTAAAGAAACTACCACTATTTCCTATTTCTTTAGGGTCTGGTAATTTTGCACTGCGTATTGCGATTACGGCTTGAGCTACATCACGTATTGTAGGTTCATCTATTGCTTTAATACGTAATTCATTAGCAATAGCTCCATATGCCGTTTTGAGCTGATGCTTTTTTTTAGTCAATTTAAAAATTACTGCGGTAATAATAACTTTGCCTTTCAAATCATTTTTAAAAATAGAATCACGATACCCAAATTGACATGCTGCATTGTCAAAAATAGCTTCCTCACCTGTTTCTATATTCAATGTCTTTACAGTCGCTATAGTATCTTTGACTTCTACACCATAAGCACCAATATTTTGTATTGGACAAGCACCAACACTTCCTGGTATCAAAGCAAGATTCTCAATACCACCAAAATCGTGATCTATGGTCCAAAGCACAAACTCGTGCCAAACTTCTCCTGCGGCTACTTCTACATAAGCAAAATCTTCATCTTCGTTAATGATTTTTATGCCTTTGGTAGCGATATGAAGGACTGTTTGTTCAACATCTTTGGTCAATAGCATATTGCTGCCTCCTCCAAGAATAAAAAGATTCTTTTTATTTTTGATAATTGTTTGCAAATCAAAAAATGTTTCGGCAAGCATAAAACGCGAGGCGTTAACGGCTATGCCAAAAGTATTATATGTTTTTAGTGATTTGTTTTCAGATAATTTCATTTTTATTTGGTAAAATTATTGATTTTTATAGCTTTTCAGTGCAAGTTCCAACAAGGCTGCTGCACGTAATAAATTTTCTTGTTTCAAAACATAAGCAATACGCACTTGGTTTTTTCCACTACCTGGAGTAGAATAAAATCCACTTGCTGGCGCTACCATAATGGTTTCATTAGTATCACTAAAAGATTCTAGGAGCCATTGTGCAAAATGATCGGCATCTGCTACAGGAAGTTCGGCAATAACATAGAAAGCACCTTTTGGACTTCCTACTTTTACACCTGCTATCTTTTGCAATGCTGCAATCAAAGTATTACGGCGCTGTTTATATTCTGTAAGCACCTCATCAAAATAAGATTGGGGCGTTTCCAAAGCTGCCTCACTTGCTATCTGCGCATAGGTTGGCGGACTCAAACGTGCTTGTGCATATTTTAATGCCGTAGCCACAACAGCTTTATTTTTGCTTACTAAATAACCAACACGAGCGCCACACATACTGTATCTTTTGGAAACAGAATCTATCATAATAGCATGCTGTTCCAGGCCTTCAAACTCCATAATGGAGTGATGTTTCATTCCATCATACACAAACTCACGATATACCTCATCTGCTATGATAAATAAATCATATTTCAAAGCTAAAGCCTTAAGTTTTTCAAGTTCTTCTTTGGTATAAAGATAACCCGTAGGATTACCTGGATTACAAATAAGAATTGCTTTTGTTTTATCGGTAATTAATGCTTCAAAAGTTGCTATTGGCGGCAATGCAAAACCGTTGCTTATATTAGATTCTACAGGAACTATCTTAATGCCACTTGCTGTGGCAAAACCATTATAATTGGCATAAAAAGGTTCTGGGATAATAATTTCATCTCCTGCATCTGCAATACTTCCTAAGGTAAACAATAAGGCTTCTGAACCACCTGTAGTCACAACAATATCAGCAGAAGTCACGACTATATTATGTTTAGCATAGTATTTTGCTAATTTTTCACGATAAACTTCGGAACCTTCAGAACGACTATAAGACAACACATCTACTGTAGTATTTTTAATAGCATCTAGCGCTACTTGTGGTGTTTTAATATCAGGTTGCCCAATATTAAGATGATACACAGTAAGTCCTCTTTTTTTGGCATTTTCAGCAAAAGGAACCAATTTACGTATAGGAGATTCGGGCATCTTTTGCCCTTTTATTGAAATTTTCGGCATAATATCTTCACATTTAATAAATGCAAATTTGCGAAAAAATATTGGCTTTAACTAGTTCTTTTTAACAATTTGATAGAAAATTGACTGCTCCTAATAAAATATTGAAAAACAACCATTATTATCCTAAAGCTAATGAACAAGCACGTAATTCTGGTTTTTCTCTTGTAAATTTTATTAACCAAATACGTAATTCATCAACTTCATAAGGCAATAAACGGGCAACAGCCTTGTCGAGTTCTTTGCAAAATAAAACGGAATTAAAACTAACTTTTTTCAAAACTGACTTAGTGTATTCAAACATTGCTCTTGACATCTTAATGCTATTTTAGTTAATCTATACTATTAACGAAACGAAGCATCTGAAAATTACATTCAAAATGTTAAAGTTTGCTTAAAAACGATTATCACCATCCAAAATATCACCAAGACCACCGAGAATACTACCTTCGCCTCTGCGTTGACCACCAGATTTTGGTGCAGAAGCTATAATTCTATCTGCCAATCTACTAAAAGGCAGTGACTGCACATACACCACACCTGGTCCTTGAAGTGTTGCAAAATAAAGCCCCTCACCTCCAAAAATGGTATTTTTGATTCCGCTTACAAATTCGATATCATAGCGAACACTATGTGAAAAGCCAACAACACAACCTGTATCTACACGAAGACGCTCTCCTGCTTTCAATTCTTTTTTATGAATTGTTCCTCCTGCGTGCATAAATGCCATGCCATCGCCTTCCAATTTTTGCATAATGAAACCTTCTCCACCAAACAAACCTCTTCCTATTTTTTTTGAAAATTCAATACCAATACTTACACCTTTTGCAGCACAGAGAAAAGCATTCTTCTGACAGATAAATTTGCCTTGTTCCAAACTCAAATCTAAAGGTATAATTTTTCCTGGATAAGGCGAAGCAAAAGAAACTTTACGTTTCTGAGCCCCTTCATTATGATAAACAGTCATAAAAAGACTTTCTCCAGTCAACACGCGTTTTCCTGCGGACAACAATTTACCTAAAAAGCCTGAGTTTTCTTGCGTTCCATCACCAAAAAGAGTGTCCATTTTTATATCATCTTCCATCATCATAAAGCTACCTGATTCAGCAACGACACCTTCTTGTGGATCTAATTCTATTTCAACAAATTGCATTTCTTCACCATAAATGATGTAATCTATTTCGTGTGCATTCATACTGTTATTATTTTTTTGGTTTTTTTAATTTTATACTCCATTCAAACTCAAATGCAGAGACAATATCGCCTTGAGCATCTGTGGCAACAGCGGTCAATACAATCACTTGCCCTTCTCCAGTAACTAGCGCTTCTTGTAGTTTTTCATCTATTGCTTCGCCATCTTCACATACAAAAGCAATGCGCCCACGCCCTTTTTTGGTAAACGTGGCATTTTGCTTGGTCACCAACATCGAAACAGGCTTTCCACATTCTTGTATTTTTTTCATCACCAAAGCACCTGTTGATAATTCTGCTGCCATTGCTTGAACACCGTAATAAAGGGAGTTAAACGGATTTTGATTTACCCAACGATGTGTCACTTTGACAACTGCTATTTTATTGGTTATTTTCCGTAAACGAACGCCTGTAAAAAATGCAGACGGCAATTTGAAAAGCATAAAAATATTAAGATTTGGTGGTGTTATCCGCATTATGTTAATTAGTTTTGAGTTAGATTATACAATAAATTTCAGATCAAATTGTTACTTTTTGTAAAAGTAAGCGTTAATTTTTTAAAAATTAAACTTTTATATCAAATTATTTTATACATTTGCAGCAAGTTAAATGCTTATGAAAAAAAAATTACTTTATTTATTCGTTATAGCTACATTTTTATTTGCCGAAAAAACCTTTGCGCAAAAAGAAACTTATGCTGATGATGTATTTGCTACAGAACAACTGGATGATCAAGGCCCTAAGCTAAGCAAAAACATATCTTTTTACCCAAATCCTATTCGGGATAAATTTTCTATAACCAATGAAACAGGTGTTTCAATAGTTCGTATTGAATTTCATTCTATTGTAGGAAATCGTGTTAAAGTTCTTTTTATATCAGATAGCAATAGTTTAAAAGATATTTACATTGATGATTTAAAACGTGGTATCTATTTTACTACGATTTATTTTGAAAATGATCAGGTACTTACTAAAAAGATATTGAAGAAATAATTTCTTTTTATTGACTATAATACTTCGTTGTCTACGCCCAGTATTCTTCAAATTTTTACTTTTCACTCTTGATTCGCAACTATTCACTACATTTGTCTCATGAATTGGAAAACTGCATTAACAGCTTACAAAAACCATTTGCTATTAGAGCGTGGACTTTCTGAACATACTATTAGTAACTATCAGCTTGATGTCATTAAGTTTATCAATTATCTTGAACAGTACACTATTACAAGTGTACCAGCAACTGTTAGTGAAGCGCACGTTCAGGAGTTTATTTATACCATTGCCAAAATAATCAGTCCAACAACGCAAGCACGTATTATATCAGGGTTACGCAGTTTTTTTGATTTTATTATTCTAGAAGATTTACGCCAAGATAATCCTACTGCACTACTGGAAACTCCCAAAACAGGACGTAAGCTCCCAGATACACTTTCATTAGAAGAAATTGATTTGCTAATTGCAGCAATAGACCTTTCTAAAGCAGAAGGCGAGCGCAACAGAGCTATACTAGAAACACTTTATGCTTGTGGACTGCGTGTCACAGAACTAACCACACTGCGCATATCTGATTTATTCTTTAAAGAAGGCTTTATACGCGTTATTGGGAAAGGTGACAAACAACGTTTTGTGCCAATAAGCGAACATACCCAAAAATACATAAACATATACAAAGACGAAGTACGTAAGCATCAAAAAATACAAGCAGGGTTTGAGGATACACTCTTTTTAAACCGAAGAGGAAAACAGCTTACACGTGCTATGATTTTTACCATCATAAAACAGCTCGCTGTAAAAATAGATTTAAAAAAAACCATAAGTCCCCATACATTTCGGCATTCATTTGCTACACATTTACTAGAAAATGGTGCTGATCTCCGCGCCATACAGATGATGCTCGGTCACGAAAGTATAACTACAACCGAAATCTATATGCATCTTGACAAATCGCATCTCAAAAAAGTAATGACTCAATATTTTCCAAAGTTTTAAAAATTAAAAGCCTTGCACAAAATAAGCACAAGGCTTTGAAGCAAATTACAAATCTTTTAATTGATTACTACTTTTATCAGCGCTTATTGTCCAGAAATAACCAATAAAAACACCACGCTTGACATTGGGTGTTATCGCCTCTCGTGCATACGTACCATTTATATTTGGTGTATTTTTATAGTCATAACCATAAACATTATTAAAACCAAATACATTGGTTACCGAAAAATAGAGTATTTTTTGTTGACTGATTAAATACGCCCAATTAAAACTCACATTGTTATAGTTTTTTGTATTAGCTTGCATAAAACCACTTGCATTACGGTCATTATAAGGTCTTCCTGTGGCAAAATTATAAGCAAACCCTATTTGTGATTTCAGTTTCGAACTCCAATATTTTCCTACTAACGAGACATTGTGTTTAGAAGTGAAATTAGGTGTTGCTGCTGCTGGATAATTTTTATAATCGCGTTTTGAATCTAAGTAGGAGTACGAAATCCAATATTCAAAATTCTTAATACTCGCACCATCACGCCAAAAAATATCAATCCCTTTAGCATAACCATTTCCTGTTTGATTATAAGTACTCGATGGTAAGAAAGTCGCTGTATCGTATTTTAATAAATCATCATATTTTTTGTAATATGCTTCTGCTATAAACAATTGTTTCCCTTTTTTATATTGATAATTCGCAATATAATGTGTTGCTTTTCTATTAGATATATTTGATGCATATTTTAGAATTTTGTTTGATGCCAATTGATAAAAATTGCCATAAGACAATGCCAATTGTCCATTTTGTGCTGTTTTCACTGCTAATGCTAAACGTGGCGCTAATTTAAATTCATCATTAATAGCGGTATGCTCTGCACGTAAACCAAACTTAAAACCAATATTTTTACTCAAAAACAAATCGCCTTCGGTGTAAGCAGCTGTGATATTATTGTTGAATTTTGATACTGTAGTAGTAGCATAATCGCTTTGAAGGTAAGAAACACCGCTTAGCAATTTAAAACGCTCCGAAAATTGATGTTTAATATTGGCTTTAAAATAAGCCCCATTTTCAAATTCTTTTAAGCTAGTCGCAAAACGTATAATCTTAGTTTTGTTATGCGAATAACTAGCACTAACTTTCAAAACTGATTTATCTCCTAATGAACCCGTATAAGATGTATTAACATAAACATTTTTATCATCTGAAGCAGTACGTATCTTGTTTTCAAAATTAATATTATCTTGAGATACATCGTAGTTTGTATTACTATAAGCACCATACACTTTCAACAATCCATTTTTCAATTTTTTACGAAAAACAAGCTCTCCAGAACCTCCATTGTAGACTTTATGCCAAACATATTTATCGGGTATCAGTTTTTGATAAGGTTTCAGATTAATGTACATCGCATTGATAGACAGTGATGTTGAATCTTTCATAATAGTATGTCCCAGTGAAACTCCTAAATCCATCAAGTTAATATTAGTCTGGTTTTGCGTAGGATAACTAATCGTATTCAAAAGTAACACACTAGAAAGTGCTTGCCCATACTCCGCGCTATATCCGCCTGTACTAAATGTAAAACCATCAAATAGAAAAGGGGAGAAACGTCCACGAGTAGGTACGCCATTTGCTGCCGCTGCATAAGGTTTAAAAACACGAGCTCCATCAATATAAGTTTGTACTTCTCCTGCCTCACCACCACGTACATACAAGCGTCCATCTTCGGCTACTGTCTGTGTACCTGGCAAAGTATTAATTGCCGAAATATAATCTCCTGCTTCACCAGCTGTAGTCACAACATCTAGTGGTTTCAAAACAGTCACTTTGGCTTTTCCTCCGGCTTGATATGCACCTGCTGTAAGTTCTACAGCATCTAATGTGTTTACAGATTCTTTGAGCTTTATTGTCAAATTTTTCATTTGACTAACCGATATCGATTTACGGTATGTTGCAAAACCCAAATAAGAAACAATAAGTGTTTGCAGTCCTTTTTTGGAACTGACAAAAGTGAATTTCCCTTGTTCATCAGAAGTTGTTCCATCATAGGTGTTTTCTAAATAGATATTAGCTCCCAAAATTGGTTCGTCTTTGCTATCTACTATTCTCCCATCAATACTTTGTGCTTGCAGGACTAGCTGAAAACACAATAAGCCAAAAATTAATACTCGTTTCATCTTGTTATATTTTTTAATTATAGCACAAAGATGAAACGAGTAACTAGGCTATAAAATAATAATTAGCTGAAACGTCAATATTTATTGATGAATTGTATTTTTAAAACAGTACGATTTAAACTTATTGTCTAGGGTTTCAATAAATAGGTCTTTTTTCAAAGTTTTAATCCCTATAGTTATTTTTCAACCACAAAAGATATAGCTAAGTTTCGAGTGAAATTTTCTTTATCTTTGATTAATTTCTCACTATATTTATTGACTTGTTCCAACATGAACTTGGTCATTGAAACAATAAAAGGTTTCTTGGTTATACCAAATCGCACAGCTGTTCTTTGTTTGTAAAGGATATTGTTTCTATCGGTTAAAACAGGTCTAAGCTCCATTTTATTATTTGTAATGAATTTGCCTTGAGCATCTACATAACCTATATATTCAATACCAAAAACGAGACCAGTTTTAGATAATTTAATATTATCTTTAGATAAATCAATTTGTAGCAAATCACGCTTTATTTTTTTTAGCTCATAAGGTTCACTAGCATATATTTTAGTTTGTAGCGAATCATTTTGGTATATATTCACTCGAACAAAAGCCTTTGAAGCATTAGAATATAGTGCTTTATGATATATTATCTTATCAAATTTAAAAGAAACAGTTTTTAATTTTCCTACAATCGTTTTATTTTTAGGTATTATAGTCGTAATTATTTCGAGCTTATGCATTAAAGGTGATGAACCAAAATATCTTTTATCGACATGAGAAAAAGCAACATTTTTTTCTATTTTTTTAGACGATAATACAATTTCGTCTAATGCAATGGTTTTTGGTTTTAAAAAAATAGTATCTGTTTGGGTTAAATCTACAAGCTGTTTTTCATAACCAAGATAGTAAACGGTAGCTTTTTGAATACGGTTTTTTACTATATTAAAAACACCGTTTTCATCACTATAAACTCCTTTATCATCTATTAGCATTTCGGCAAAAGGCAATGCTCTTTTTGTTATGGAGTCTAAAATAATTAGCTCTTTTTGAGCCAAAACATTGATAGTAAAAAACAACATTAAAAAGACTAAATTTTTCATAAAAGTTTGTATTAATTACAAATTCAAATGTAATAAAACACCGTAATACAGTATCTTAACAAAATATTAATTATTTCTTAATGCGTTGCTAAATTTACACCAACACGCTATCCAAATCATTCCAAAAATCGGAATATGACTTTTTAACGACTGTTGCAGCTGCAATATGAATAGGTACGCGCAAAGCCAAAGGTGCAAATGCCATTGCCATCCGATGGTCTTGATAAGTTGCTATAGTAATACCTGCATTAATTGCAGTTGAAGTAGCGAGTTGCAAACTTGTAGCTGAAATAGAAACTGTAGCGCCAAGTTTTGTTAATTCGGTTTTAAGCGCTTGCAAACGGTCAGTTTCTTTTATCTTTAAAGTATGTAGTCCTGTCAAATCACAAGAAATACCCAAAGCAAAACAAGTCACCACAATAGTCTGTGCGATATCGGGGGCATCTTTTAGGTCTAAGACTAGATGCTTGGTCAAAATGGGTGATTTTGACAAGTGCAAACAATTGTCTTTCTGAACAGTTTTTACACCTAATTGCTTATAAATATCCACCAAAACACTATCGCCTTGCAAGCTGTTTTTATAAAAAGCATCCAAAACCAAAGTCCCTTTTTTAGACAAGGCTACAAGGCTATAAAAATAAGAAACAGCAGACCAATCGGATTCTACAGTTATGGTTTTTTGTAAAGGTTTTATTAAGGGATAAACCGTTATGGTTTGTTTTTCAAAACTTGTTTTTACACCAATTTCATGTAATAATGACAAGGTCATCTCGATATAAGGAACAGAAGTGATTTCACCTTGTAAATGAATAATTAATGGTTTACTAAATTGCGGTGCAATAAGTAATAATGCCGAAATATATTGACTGCTTACACTGCCATCTAAAGCAATGGAATAATTATTAAATTGCTTCCCTTTGATTTGCAATGGTGGATAACCTTCCTTTTCTAAATAAGCAATCGCTGCTCCCATATCACGAAGCGCATCGACCAAAACACCAATAGGGCGTTCTTTCATACGCGATGAGCCCGTTAGAATTTTTGTTTTACCTTCTTTTGACGCAAAAAAAGCTGTTAAAAAACGCATAGCTGTGCCTGCATGACCAATATCAATGGTTTCTTCATTGCTTGCAAGTGCTTCAATCAATACTTTGGTGTCTGCAGCGTTAGAAGCATTTTCTAAAGTCACTTCAGGAAATAACTGATTGAGTATCAACAAACGGTTGGACAAACTCTTTGAACCCACAACGGTCAATTTTCCTGATACAGTTTTCTTAGTATAATCCAGCAATTTAACCATTAGTACAGCTTTTTATTATTATGATGTCTGTCGTGGTCACGCTTGGTGCGCTTATCCATTTTTTTATCAAAACTTGCTTGCAAATCGGTGTCTGTTTGATTCGCCAAACAAAGAACTACAAAAAGCACATCAGCAAGTTCTTCGCCCAAATCTTTTGTCTTATCGCTATCTTTTTCAGATTGTTCACCATATCTGCGCGCTATAATACGTGCCACCTCTCCTACTTCTTCGGTGAGCTGTGCCATATTGGTTAGTTCATTGAAATAACGAACGCCGTGTTGCTGAATCCAAGAATCTACTTGTTTTTGTAAGGTCGTAATACTTTGCATCTTTAAAATAATTTGTACTTTGCGTAAAAATACTATTTTTTAAATGAAATACCCTTTTTTAGCAACAAAATGAATGCGATTGGAACGGTTTTTGAATGCAATAATCTTATGAAGAAGTTACTATTTTTAGTATTAATAATGCCATTACTAGCAAAAGCACAAATCGGACTAAACGATAGCACTGCTATACGTAATGATACACTCGTTGCGCAAGAAATTGTTCTTGAGGGTGTGAAAGTTATTGCATTCAAACCTTTGAAATTCAGCTCTACAAAAGCAAAAAATCATTATTATTGGCTACAAAAAAAAGTATATCATGCGTATCCTTATGCCAAAATTGCGGCTGAAAAATTAGAAAAATTAAAGCAAGAGCTTGCAACTATAAAAAGCAAGCGAAAACGTAAAAAACACACCCGAAAAGTACAAAAATACCTTGAAGGAGAATTTACCGATCAACTCAAAAAACTCACAAAAACCGAAGGGCAAATATTAGCAAAGCTCGTACATCGGCAAACGGGAATTACAACATATCAACTGGTTAAAAATTTGAGAAGTGGCTGGCGTGCTTTTTGGTATCAACGCACTGCAAAACTATTTAGTATTGATTTAAAAGCAAAATATAACCCAAACACTATCAAAGAAGATTTTCTTGTTGAAGATATCTTACAACGTTTTTTTGCTAAAGGATTACTCGATGAACAAGAAAAAAAGATTGATTTTGATTATTATGCATTAGTCAAAAAATGGGGCGAATATTAATCAATACTTAATTTTTTTTATAATACACACAAAAACAGGTGCTTAATATTATATTTAGTTGGATAAATTTAACATTTTATACTATTAATTTATTATTTTTATTTTATATATTTACACCTTATCAATTTAATAACACAAATAATCATGAAAAACATTAAAAACATTAAAAACATTTTAGTAGCAGTTACATTGTTAACTGTATCATTTTCTTATGCACAATTTGACGTTGCATTAAACCCTTTAGGCGCTTTATTTGGCAGACCAGGAGTGTCAGCAGAATATGTTGTATCAGACAATATTGGTGTTGAGCTAGAGGTTAGCACAGCTTTTGGTAAGGCAGCTGGTATTAGTGTAGATGGATACAACCCTAAGCAATCTGGTTTTGGATTGAAACTACAAGGTAAGTATTATTTCTCTCCAGATGAAGGTGCAGATGGAATATACCTTAGTTTATATGTTAGACAAAAATCTTTAAAAATTGAAGATAAATCTTCAACTGATTATCAAGGGTTTAAAAGTTCTATTTTAGCAGCCGGTTTGACTGTTGGAAAAAAATGGATTTTTGACAATAGCTTATTCGTTGAAACCGCATTTGGAGCTGGACGTGCATTTTCAGAAAAATATGAATGGTTAGATTCTAGTAATACAGCAACTGATTACGGTGTTAATCTTGGTGTTGATTTTGTTGCTAGACTTGCCATAGGTTACCGTTTTAACTAAGACAAGTAAAATATTCTTTAAAAACCACATGTTTTGATATGTGGTTTTTTTAAAATTAAATAATTATGAAACATATTACTATTATTTTAGTATTCTTATTTACTAGTTTGAGTTTTGGTCAATTAACAAAAAAAAGTGCAACACTTTTCTTTAACAATGGTGATAGCCTAAAATGTTTTGCCCGTGTTTCGGGAGCTAATGTGCGTTATGCAAAAACTAAAAAAGGAAAAGAAACGAAGATAAACTATAAAGAATTAGATCATATTGAATACCTCAACAAAGATGACTTAACCAAAGTATATTTCATAAAAGAAAAAGGAAAATCTAAACCACCAAAATTAATGCAACTGGTTACTAATGGAGCAGTACAAGTCTATTGCGTAGTTTCTGGCTCTACTAATAATCCAAGCTTTATTACTTACAAAAGAGCAAAAGAAAAAATGTCTTTAAAATCGTACATAATACATTATTTTATCAAACGTAAAGGGGATAAAGAGGTTGTTCGAATTTCTAGACATTTTAAAAATAATATGATTAGTTTTTTTAACGATTGCAAAGAATTAGTAAGCAATATAAAAGATGAAAAAAAAGGGTTTCACAAAAAAGATATTGTAAATATTGTGGAATTTTATAATACCGAATGTAAATAACAATCATCCAAACCATAAGCATGTATTCAAGATATTGAATCTGTATGCATTCATGTGTTTTTTAAAATTCTCTTAACACTTCACATCCCAAAAAGTCATTATTTTTTTGTACTTTTGCACAATAAAAATATATTGAAAATGATGATGAGTGAAACAATAACAATTCCGGTAACACAAAACCCAAACACCAACTATCAAAATATAGATATCTACAATTGTCCTTTTGGAAAAATCCACACAGACCATATGCTTATCTGTGATTATAAGGATGGCGCTTGGCAAATGCCTAAAATTGTTCCATTCAAAAATTTTGAAATGTCACCTTTTTCACGTGTTTTTCATTATGGTCAAGCCATATTTGAAGGGATGAAAGCCTATAAAGATGAACAAGATGCTGTTTGGCTTTTTCGCCCTCACGATAATTTTACCCGATTTAACAGCTCCGCAAAACGTATGGCAATACCAGAACTTCCCGAAGAATATTTTATGGAAGGTGTACGTAAACTCGTTGCTACCGAAAAAAATTGGATTCCAAAAGGTTTTGGAAATTCTTTATACATCAGACCATTTATAATAGCTACAGAACAAGGTATTTTAGCAGCTCCTTCAAGTGATTATCGATTTGCTGTGATTGTAGCTCCTGCAAATGCTTATTATTATAATGATGTTAATGTAGTTGTTGCAGAACGTTATAGCCGTGCTGCCAATGGTGGTGTTGGTGCTGCAAAAGTAGCGGGTAACTATGGCGCACAATTCTACCCTACGCAACTCGCCATTAAAGAAGGCTATCAGCAAATTATTTGGACTGATGATATTGAGCACAAATATTTAGAAGAGTCCGGAACAATGAATGTGTTTTTTAGAATAAATGATACTTTAATAACAGCGCCTACAAGTGACCGTATTCTTGATGGTGTAACACGAAAAAGTGTTCTAAAAATAGCTGAAAATCTAGAAAGAATGAACGTTGAAGTACGTCCTATCACTATTGACGAACTTAAAGCGGCACATGAAGATGGATCACTTAAAGAAATTTTTGGAACTGGAACTGCTGCTGTAATAACGCCTATTGCCTCTTTTTCGCATGAAAACAAAGCTTATAAGCTAAACAAACAAGCTGATAGTTTTGCTGTAAAATTAAAACAAGATTTACTCAATATACAATATAATATTACTAAAGACACTTTTGGATGGCGAAAAAAAGTTTTATAACAATAGCAATAATTGCTTTACTATTTGTTAGTTGTGCTGAAAAATCGATTCAAATACCATTATCAGCAACTAGTGGGCAAACAGAAATATACGACAATTCACCAGTTTGGTTTTCTAAATCTGGTGACACTATTAGTATAAACAAAGGAGGACTGATCAGTTCAACCAATTGGTTTTTTGCTATTGAAAAAACATTACCGCTTCGACTCATTGTCCCCAATATTCAAAAGCTTCGAAAAAAGAAAAAGAATAGTATTCATGCCAAAGCAGGAACCAAAAATTATTTTGTTTATGCAGATACTTTGATCAAAAAGAATAGTTTTTTTGATTTTGGAGGAATTAAATATAAGCATATTTCGAAAAACACATTGAAAGATAGCATAAAAAACAAGCTGTTTATTAGTAATTCTACCATTCAATTAAACAATGAAAAACTACAATACAAAGACTTAAAGCAAGCACTTTTAAATCTTAATAATGAAAAATCTTTACAACTTAGTGCTGCTAGTAATACTACATTTCAAAATTATATAAAAGTGTTACTTCCATTAGAAAAAATGAATATTACATTAGATAGCACGCAGTATATCGTTAATAATTAGTAAATTGCCCCAAAGAAAAGAAATATGCTAACACCCAGTTTTATAGATATATTAGACATTTCTTTAGTTGCTATATTATTATACTACATATATAAGCTTCTAAGACGCACTGTTGCTATCAATATATTTATCGGTATTGCTATTATTTTTATTATCTGGAAAATAACCGAAGCATTGCATATGAAAATGCTTAGTAGCATTTTGGGTTCAATGATTGGCGGTGGTGCTATTGCATTAATAATAGTTTTTCAACAAGAAATACGTAAGTTTTTATTGATGATTGGCTCATCCAACTTCACCTCAAAAAAAGGTTTTATAAAACAACTTAAATTTTTAAAATCTGAAGTAAATACCACAGCCTATCTCGATGAAATAATGGCTGCTTGTCTCGATTTTTCTAATGACAAAACAGGAGCATTAATCGTTATAGAACGGCATACTTCTTTAGAATTTTTACAAAATACTGGCGATACTATGAATATAGTCATCAATAAACCTATTCTGAAAAGTATTTTTTATAAAAATAGTCCACTTCACGATGGTGCCATTATTATACGAAATAACAAAGTAATTGGCACACGTGTTATTCTTCCCGTTTCTGATGCTGATATTCCTAAACATTATGGACTAAGACATCGTGCTGCGCTTGGTATCACCGAAAAAACAGATACTATAGTTATTGTAGTTTCCGAAGAAAACGGAAAAATAACCTATGTCAAAGATGGTCAGTTTTTTGATGTTGAAAATATCGAAAAATGGAAAGAAACCATTACCAATGATTTGGAGTAATATAATGTACTAATCTACCAAAAACGTTATTCTTTCTTTTGGAGCAATTAATGTAATACGAACTATTTTGCTATTTTGTATTTTATTGAGTTGTTGTTTTTCTAAATCGTAATCTATCAAAGTAATACTACGCCCTGAAATAGCAGAAAGTTCAGATACTAACTCCAAAGCATCCGATTTCAATAGCATTTCACTACCATCTTTAAACAACAATTCCAGTTGTACAGCATTTTCTGTTTTGAAGAACAAATCTCCTATCACAATAGTTTTAAGCATAAAAAACCCACCCAACTCATCGTAACCAAAATGAATGTCATTATTTTCAGACTGAGCAAAGGGCGATGTTGTGATACTTTGTATCATTTCTTCGGCTTGCTTAGTACCTGCCTGTTTTTTGTGTAATGATGCGAATATTTTTTTAAACATGGATATCTTTTTTA
>JALSVQ010000102.1 GCA_027073495.1 Flavobacteriaceae bacterium
GTGCAGGAAAATTGATTAAGTTTAGTCATAAAGGAATCCTTGTTAAAACTTGGGAAGGACAGTTGAGTCAAGGTGTTGGTGGTGATCAATTATGGAGTTTCTCTGTAGAAGATGATGAAAAAGCAGTAATTCAAAAACTGATTGACTTACAAGGTCAAAATGTAAAAATAAAATATATTGAGCGTTTTTGGAAAATCTCGTGGTTTGGAGATACCAAGCATTTTGCTAAAGAAGTTACTGCCAATTCGGGTAATATAGGCTTTGAGTAAAGACATTTTCAGAAGAAACAAAAAAGGCTAGTAATTTACTAGCCTTTTTTGTTAGAATTAAAATAATAATATTTTAATTATTTCCGAGTTCATTTAGTTCGTCAGAACCATATTTAGGACTAGCTCCGTATTCGTTACTTTGAGGAGTGCTGTCTGTAGCAAGTAATACAATATTAAAGATAGGGATAAGTAACCACCAACCACTTTTTCCTATATCATGAAGTCTTCTTACTCCTACTGCAATACCTGGGATAAGTACAGCGAATGCATATACTGTTGATATAAACGGCATTTTAATAGCAGTGCCAACCCCACCCAGTACAATGCTTATAATAAAATTAAATAATGCAAACATCCAATACTCACGTCTTCTTGCACGGCCTTGAAAATCTGCATAATGTTCTTTGACAACTTTTAAATATTCTTCCATTTTTTATAAATTTGGTTAATTAAGTAGCAAATGTAAGCTTTTCTACACAAAATCCAAAAGAACTAAGCCGTTTTCTGCAATAGCTTTAAGTTTTATTTTATGCAATGTGTTTACTAACTCAGCATCCCAAGTTGTTTTTACTTTGACATAATTTTCTGTAAAACCATAAATAAAACCATCGTGTTGATCTGCTTCAAACAATACTGTAAGCGTATTACCTAACTGACTTTCATAAAAAGCACGTCGTTTTTTGACAGAGAGACCACGGAGCATTTTACTCCTTTTGTGACGTACTTGAGGTGGCACTACACCTTCCATAGTTATGGCTTCGGTATTTGGGCGTTCTGAATAGGTAAATACATGGAGATAAGCAATGTCTAAATCTTGTAAATAACGGTAGGTCTCCAAAAACAATTCATCGGTTTCACCAGGAAAGCCAACAATAGTATCTACGCCAATACAGGCATTAGGCATTAGTTTTTTTATCTCTTGCACACGCTTGGTGTAGGTTTCGCGGAGGTAGCGGCGCTTCATTTTTTTGAGCAAAGTGTCACTTCCACTTTGTAGGGGAATGTGAAAATGTGGCACAAAACTAGTTGAATTTGCCACAAAGGCAATGGTCTCATTGGTTAATAGATTGGGCTCTATGCTAGAAATGCGTAAACGGTGAACGCCTTCTATTTGCTCTAATGCTTGTACAAGCTCAAAAAAAGTATGTTCGTGTTTTTTGTTACCAAATTCGCCTTTACCATAGTCGCCAATATTCACACCAGTGAGTACAATCTCTTTAATGCCTTTGCTGGCTATTTCTTTGGCGTTTTTCAATACATTTTCTAAAGCATCACTTCGTGATATACCGCGCGCTAATGGAATAGTGCAATAGGTACATTTGTAGTCGCAGCCATCTTGTACTTTGAGAAATGCACGAGTGCGTTCACCTATAGAATAGGCACTTTCATAGTGGTTTACGTCATTTATTTCGCAAGCGTGAACCTCGCCCATGTCATTTTTGGTCAAATCATTAATGTAGTTTGTTACTTTGAATTTTTCTTGCGCTCCAAGTACCAAATCCACACCATCGACTTGTGCCAAGGCTTCCGGTTTGAGCTGCGCATAACAACCAATACCAATGATAAAAGCTTTCGGATTCTGTTTTAAAGCTGATTTTACTACATTTTTAAATTTTTTATCGGCATTTTCTGTTACTGAGCAAGTATTGATAACGTATATTGCTGCTTTTTCTTCAAAAGCGACACGTTCAAAACCTTCTGTAGTGAAGTTTCGAGAAATAGTAGCCGTTTCAGAGAAATTAAGCTTACATCCTAATGTGTAAAAAGCAACTTTTTTTGAGTCCATATTATCATTCCATTTAAAGGATGCAAAGCTACAATTTTTTATTTTGATTCATTACGGTAACAATTAACAAAAAAATGTATCTCTTATTATAGAAATATATTATTTTTGACTATTAATTAAAAAAACTATGAAACAAAAGTTATTCTTTATATTACTGTTTGTCATTACTATTTCACAAGCTCAAACCAAAGTTGGTGGCCACGTTGTTGATAATACTGGTCAGCCCATTCCTTTTGCCAATATTGTTTTTCCTAATAGTATTGAAGGTGCTGTCTCTGATGAAAATGGTAAATTTTACCTTATGTCTGATAATACTTATCAAGCGGTAGAAGTTTCTTTTATGGGCTTTCAAAGCAAGACGGTTACATTGCCTAAAGATACATTAAATCTAACAATCAAACTAGAAGAAGATAGTAATGAGATTCAAGAAGTTGTCATCTATTCAGGGAAAATAAAGCGTAAAGGAAATCCTGCAATAGCCATTTTGAATAAAGTCTGGAAAAAGAAAAAACAAAATGGAACACGCCTTTTTGATCATTATCAGTATGAAAAATACGAAAAAATAGAATTTGATATGAACAATGTAGATAGTACATTGACCGATAAAAAAATATTTAAAAATGTAGAATTTATTTTTCAAAATGTTGACACTTCACGTGTTACTGGGCAAGCTTTTCTGCCTGTTTTTATCAATGAATCGTATTATAAGGTTTATGGTAAAAATAAAGATCCTAAAAAAGAACGTGTTGATTTAAAAGCAAATAAGGCTTCAGGTTTTGAAAGTAATGAGTTTATAAATACGTATTTAAAAGATTTGTATATCGATTATGATATTTATAAAAGTTACATTAAGCTTTTTGATAAAAGTTTTGTGAGTCCCATTTCAAAAGCAGGGCAATTATCGTACAATTATGTACTCACTGATAGTGCTTATGTTGATAATAAATGGTGTTACAATATCATATATTACCCAAGGCGTAAGGGAGAATTGACATTCAAAGGAGATATGTGGATTAGTGATTCTACATTTGCTGTGAAAAAAATCAACATGCAATCCAATAAAAGTGCCAATATTAACTGGATTAAAAATCTCTATATTGAGCAAGAATATGATGTTTTGAGTGACTCTATTTTTTTACTAAAACGGGATTATGTAGTGAGTGATTTTAGTATTTCTAAAAAAGATGCTTCAAAAAGTATATTGGGTAAACGTACCACAATTTATAAAAACTATGACTTTGAAAAGCCAAAGCCGAGCAAATTTTATCAAGAAGAAATAGATATTTATAATGATTCTATCTATCATCGTGATACCGATTATTGGTCTAAAAACCGTTTGGAAAAATTAAATAAAAACGAAAAAGGTATCTATACGATGCTTGACAGTTTGAAAAAAACCAAGAAATTTAAAAACATGTATAATTTGGTTTCTATTTTGGGCTCTGGTTATGTTTACGTTAATCAGTTTGACTATGGACCTATTTATTCTACTTTTGGAAAAAACGATGTTGAAGGGTTGCGCTTGCGTGTCGGTGGTCGTACGTACAGAACTACCAACGATCTTTGGCGAGCACAAGCTTACTTGGCTTATGGTTTGAAAGATAAAGCCTTTAAATACGGACTTTCTGCCAAAGCATTATTAAATAAGAAAAAACGTGTGATTTTGGCTATAGGAAAACGTAAAGATGTAGAGCAAATAGGCGTGAGTTTGACCAGCTCTACAGATGTATTGGGACGTAGTTTTGCATCATCATCATTTTTTGCAAGTGGCGATAATGGCAAATTGACCAATATCGAAATCATAAATAGTTCCTTGTCTTTTGAACCCGTAAAAAATGTGGTGACTCAAGTAGCTTATAGCAATCGTAAGTTGGTATCTGCTTCTACAACCTTTAATATGGATTATAATGATAGTAACAATATTTTGCAAACGGCATTAGACCAAAACCAATTGGATTTTAATGTTACCTTTATGCCTAAACGAAAAACCGTTGGTTATGGCGTAGAACGCTATGATGTTAATGATGATTATGCTAAGATTTATTTTGGGTTTAGTAAGGGTTTGAATGGTAATAGTACAACCAGTTTTGATTATCAAAAACTACAATTTATGTACAAACAACCTATTAATATTGGTGGTTTTGGTAGAATGTGGGCGACTTTTGAAGCAGGAAAAACAGTAGGCGATGTACCTTTGGGTTTATTGAATATTATTCCAGGAAACCAATCGTATTTTGCAATAGACAATACATTTGCTTTGGTTAATTATTATGAGTTTGTAACCGATCAATATGCTTCATTGCACATCAAGCATAATTTTGGAGGGCGTTTGTTTTCAAGAATTCCGTTGTTTAAAAAATTAAATCTACGTGAAATAGCCTTGCTTAATGCTGCTTGGGGAAGTGTGTCTACCAATAATGTAGCTATGAATGCTTCTAATATAGTGTATCAAGCGCCAAGCAATGGTTATTTTGAATACGGTGTAGGTGTGGCTAATATTTTAAAAGTTTTTGAAGTAGATTTTATGTGGCGTGGTTCGTATAAAAGTAACCCAAATGCACAAAATTTTGGAATAAAAGCAGGTTTTGGATTCCAATTTTAATTTCGCTATCAAAACGGAGAAAGAAAGTAAATTGGAGTTTGAGGCAGTCAGAAATATTTTGTCCTACGAAGGTTTTTTGTAAAATTTGAGTAAACTCATGTAAAAAATTAGCTGTTTTTAAGCAGAAGCAAATAATTAAAGTACTTTTGTAAAAAAGATATCCATGTTTAAAAAAATATTCGCATCATTACACAAAAAACAGGCAGGTACTAAGCAAGCCGAAGAAATGATACAAAGTATCACAACATCGCCCTTTGCTCAGTCTGAAAATAATGA
>JALSVQ010000103.1 GCA_027073495.1 Flavobacteriaceae bacterium
TACACTTTCACACCTAATTCTACTCCATAAGTTGTGAGTTGGGCAATGTTTTGCGAGCGGTATTTTGCTGTAGTATTAGCCACTGGTCGTGTCCAATCTATTATGTTTTCTCCAACTCTTGAAAAGACAGAAAAAACACCTTGAACAAACAGTCCATTGTATTTCAACCCTGTTTCATACGTTACGGCTTGCTCTGGTTTCAAATTTGGATTGCCTTCATTACTAGATGAATTATAATACAAATCAAAGAATGTAGGCAAGCGATATGCGGTATTTAAGGCAATATAAGGCGAAAATTGCTTGTATTTTTTAGCCAATTCTATTCCTGTAGCTAAGTTAAAATCAAAAGCTGAATTATAATTAATATTTATCCCAGAAGCCAAATTAAAATTGTTTTTACTGTAATGATAATTCATCGAAAAAGTAGCATTGGTACGCGCTACGCCTTTAGTATAATACTTGTCTGTTTCTTTTGGCACTGAAACAACATCTTCCAATGCTAAGCCCATACTATTACTCAACATTTTTTCCCGTTTTATATCTAATAAAAAAGTTAAATTTTTGTTTAAAATAAGTGTATTTTTAAACCCATAAATATCAGTACGATGCAAGTTTGCAGCATATATCGGCTTCCAAATATATTTATCATAGTTACGTTTCCAATAGATTTGTGTATTATTTTCAATACGCTTACCAAAGCTAATTTTCAAGGCACTTAATTGTGATTTAATATTTTCCCATTGTTCTTTAGATGCCCAATGATAAAAAGAATTTGCACCAAAAGCATTGTCATTTAGACCGTAAATAAAACTTAATTTAGCTTTGCCCAATTTACCTTGACTCAACAGAAACACTTGCGTACTTTCTGTCGCAGTATTGTAAATATAACCATCAGATTTTTTATGATTAACACTAATATTAGTGTTCCAAGATTTGTAATTATTATTCAACGATATCCCGTAATTTAATGTATTAAAATCTGCTATTCCTGCTTGGAGTTTTAGCGTGTTTTGCTGTACTGGATCAATAACAAAATTGATAGCTCCAGAAAAAGCATTAGCACCAAACATTTTAGAGCCTGAACCCTTAAGAATTTCTATTTGTTTAACAGCATCTTTGTCAAACATCAAATTCATATTCATATGTCCTGTCTGTGGGTCATTGATAGCAATGCCGTTGACCATCAAAAGCGTTTGATCAAATGAACCGCCACGAATAGCAATATCTGTCTGCGCATCAGTACCGCGATTTTGAATATCTACCGTTGTGTTCTCTTGTAAAACGCCTTGGATTGTATTGGCTGCACTCGCTTG
>JALSVQ010000104.1 GCA_027073495.1 Flavobacteriaceae bacterium
ATTTTAATGTATTTTTCTGCATCTACATCAGTGGTGTTTAACCAATATTGATAAAACTTATAAGGCGAAGTGCGCTCGGCATCTAACCATACATTTCCTCCTTCTGTTTTTCCAAATTTTGTTCCATCAGCTTTAGTCACCAAAGGTACGGTAAGTGCATAGGCTTTTCCTCTGGCCTTTCTACGGATAAGCTCTGTACCTGTAGTTATATTTCCCCATTGATCAGAACCGCCCATTTGGATACGGCAATTTTTATTTTCATAAAGGTGAAGGAAATCATAACCTTGAAATAATTGATATGTAAACTCGGTAAAACTCATTCCTGTTTCAGAATCAGCGCTAATACGTTTCTTTACAGAATCTTTTGCCATCATATAATTAACTGTAAGGTGTTTCCCTATATTTCGAGCAAAATCAATAAGTGAAATATCTTTAAACCAATCGTAATTATTAACCAATTCAGCACCATTTGAAGCGTCTTCATCAAAGTCAATATAACGTTCTAATTGGGCTTTTACGCCAGCAATATTTTTGGCTAATGTTGCTTCGTCTAATAAATTTCGTTCAGCAGACTTCCCTGAAGGATCACCAATCATACCTGTAGCGCCACCAACTAGGGCAATAGGTTTGTGACCTGCTAATTGAAAATGTTTAAGTATAAAAATCTGAACCAAACTACCGATATGCAATGAATCTGCAGTTGGATCAAAACCAATATAACCTGCTGTTTTATTCTTTAACAAATAGTCTTCTGTTTCAGGTATTATATCGTGTAATAATCCTCTCCATCGTAATTCTTCAACAAAATTTTTCATATCTCTGTAATGTATTTTCTAAAAAGCAAAAGTAATTAAATTTAGATTGCAATAATAATAATCATTATAAAATTATAATAGCATCTGAGAAAAGACTACAGACCACTTTGCTATAAGACATGAGACAAAATATTGATTGACTTCACAGAAAAAAAGAGTGATTTTATTCAGGCAACAATAATAAAATTATAGCATCGTAAAAATCAAAAAAAAGCAATACTTTTACCCTTTAAACAAAAAAAACTATGCATTCCAGTTCCGATAGCAAAAAAAGACTATTCCTTATAGATGCCTTTGCCTTAATTTTCAGAGGGTATTATGCATTCATCAAAAACCCTAGAATCAATTCTAAAAATCTAGATACATCAGCAATTATGGGTTTTATGAACTCATTATTAGAAGTTATCCGTAGAGAAAAACCCGACCATCTTGCGGTTTGTTTTGACAAAGGAGGCTCTGTAGCACGTACCGAAGCGTACGAAGCATACAAAGCGA
>JALSVQ010000105.1 GCA_027073495.1 Flavobacteriaceae bacterium
GCCAATAGCAGGGAAACCTATTGTACAACGTCTTGTAGAAGACATTGCAGCAGTGCTCAATCAACCTATAGAAGAAGTAGCATTTATTATTGGTGATTTTGGCGCTGAAGTAGAAACCGATTTAATGCAAATAGCTAAAAAATTGGGCGCAAAAGGAAGCATCTATCATCAAACAGAACCTTTAGGAACAGCGCATGCTATAATGTGTGCCAAAGCATCTTTGCAAGGCAACTGTGTTGTCGCTTTTGCAGATACCTTATTCAAAGCAGACTTTAGTTTAGACAAAAATGCCGATGGTGTTATTTGGGTAAAACAAGTAGCAGATCCTAGTGCTTTTGGTGTGGTAAAACTCAATGCAAAAAATGAAATTACAGATTTTGTAGAAAAACCAAAAGAATTTGTTTCTGATTTAGCCATTATTGGTATCTATTATTTCAAAGCAGGTGAAGTATTGCGCGACGAATTGCAATATTTACTAGATAACAAAATAACCAAAGGCGGCGAATATCAATTGACTGACGGACTTGAAAACATGAAGCAAAAAGGGTTAATTTTTAAACCCGGGACAGTAAATGAATGGATGGATTGTGGCAATAAAAATGCTACAGTAGCTACCAACAAACAAACTTTGAAATTTGATTTTGAAGCAGGAAAACCATTAGTAAATAAAAATGTTAAACTCATTAATAGCAAGATTATTGAGCCATGTTATATTGGCAAAAATGTAGTTCTAGAAGATAGTACCGTTGGACCTTATGTGACCTTAGGCGATGCTTGTATTGTAACAGCTAGCACCTTAGAAAACTGCTTAATACAGAATCATACCGAGATACGTAATGCCAAACTTCAAAATTCAATGATAGGAAGCCACGCCAAATACGATGGCAAATTTACTACAGTTAGTATTGGTGATTATTCGGTGCTGGAGTAGGTTTGGAGTTCTTGGGGAGTTTGGTTGTTTGAGTTCACTCATAACTAGAAAAAGATTCCTCGTTACCCCTGTATCGCGCTGTTGGAATGACACTTCAACTCCGCTCAGTGTTCATATTTTTCACTTTTCATTTATGATTCACTCATAACAAAAAAGGTTATTACGCCATTTATAGAATATTACATCAATATAATAATTTTCACTTTTTTGATAAAAAATATTAATCATAACTAACTGATTTACAATACAAAAAAAAAAAAAAACTTAAATTTTTGTTAAAAAAAGCACTATTTTTTTTGGTAATTAAATTTTATTGACTTAATATTGTAGTATAATATTTCGTAGGACACGATAGCTTATTGATAGGGTTGCTA
>JALSVQ010000106.1 GCA_027073495.1 Flavobacteriaceae bacterium
AATTATAACTACAGTCTTTTTAAAACGTGTAATACTTGGACAAATAGTGGCTTAAAATCTTGTGGTCAAAAAGCGTGTCTTTGGACGCCACATCAACAAGGTATTTTTGATAAATATAAAGTAGATTAAAGGCGAATTATTGATTAATTTGATAATCAGTAACAATTTTTTGAATCAATTGTTTTATCTTCTCGGGGTTTGTATTGTCTTTTTCTAATGCTAATTCTGTTAATACTTTGTTTAATGATGCAGTACTTATTTCAGATGTGTTTTGGACAATCATTATTTTCTTATCCATTACATTAGTTGGTCGTACTGCTTTATCTGTAGAAACCATTACAAAACGTTCCACATGTGCCTTACAATTCCTTTGTAAGAACCACTGATTAAAAAACTAATACTTGTGGCTAATATTACAATTGGAAATTGTTTAATAAATTGATGTAAATCAAAATGTAATGAAAAATTAAAACGTATGATATACGATATAATAAACGTTTGTATTACGATAGTAAGGTCTATTAAAAATACAAACCACCTAGAGATATTTATTTTTGAAAAATCGATGTTTTTATTAATTTTTTAATTTATTCAAATTTAAATTTTTTTTATTAAAAATAGAGACTTTGTTAGTCTTATTTTTTGATTAAGTTTGTAGCTTAGAATATATATACGTAAATGAAATTTGAATTAATACAAAAAGATCCTAACTCTAAAGCTAGAGCAGGGAAGATGACAACCGATCACGGAACCATTGAAACGCCTATTTTTATGCCTGTTGGAACAGTAGCAACGGTCAAAGGTGTGCACCAAGACGAATTGGCAAATGATATTGATGCACCAATTATTCTTGGTAATACATATCATTTGTATCTAAGACCAAAGACCGATATCATTCAAGGAGCAGGAGGTTTGCATAAGTTTATGAATTGGGATAGAAATATACTTACCGATAGTGGTGGTTTTCAAGTGTATTCGCTTTCAGGGAGACGTAAAATCAAAGAAGAAGGTGTGAAGTTTAAATCACATATTGATGGTTCATATCACGTATTTACACCTGAAAATGTAATGGATATTCAACGTACTATTGGTGCTGATATCATTATGGCGTTTGATGAATGTACACCATACCCTTGTGATTACCATTATGCAAAACGTTCGATGCATATGACACACCGTTGGTTGGAACGCGGCATCAAATATCTTGCAGAAAACCCAGAGAAATACGATTACAAACAAACATTTTTTCCAATAGTACAAGGAAGTACATACAAAGATTTACGAAAAAT
>JALSVQ010000107.1:0-5015 GCA_027073495.1 Flavobacteriaceae bacterium
AGAATTTATTTTCTAAACCACGCAAATAATTAATGGTGATACCTGCTTTTAAAAAACGTTTCTTTTTATCAAGTATTACTCTTGAAAAAGGAATACCAACTTGCATAAACGAATTCTCCGTATAAGATGCTTTATCTATAGCAAAGGATTGTGTAGGGTCAAAAGTGTTGTCGTGATATTGCCCGTAAATTTCTCCTGGAACATTATTCAAATTTTTGAGGTATCTATAGCGTATAATCAATCCTACACTGTTTTTATCATTGAGATTAAAAAAACCAGAAGGTCCAATAATTTCATTACTTTTCCAAAACTGGTTATGATTGTCTGGATATAATATTCTATCTGTATAATCAAGTATTTTGGTGTTGTTTTTAAACTTATCCATTAAAGCATTGAATAAATTAATACGGTAGTAATCGTTACCAAATTCATTATAAGAAGAAAACGCATTAAAGTCAACTACAAAACGAGAATCTGCCATTGTAGCAGGGTTATAGATAGCACGATTGATACCACCATAATTTTCTGTAGTTAAGCCTGAAAGATCTTGAGCAAAACTAAATGAAGTTCCTAGAAGGAGTGTAATTATAAAAAACTTTTTCATAAGTATTTTCTTTTTTTAAAAGGATTGAACTACAAATATACGTATTTTGATAGCGTTGTAAAACCTTTTTAAGCTGAATTATTCCTTGTAGTTAATAAAAAACACATTAAAATATTAATTTTCAATAAGTTAGTTATTTAATACGATTTTTATTTTGTTTTACAAAAGCATCCCATCCAGAATACGATTTGCCTTGACTTATCGCATTACGATTGTAAAAATGACACACTGCAGCAGCCAAACCATCGGTACTATCTAGGTTTTTGGGTATTGTAATACCTAACATGCTTCGAAGCATTTTGGCAACTTGTTCTTTTGATGCATTTCCGCTACCTGTAACTGCCATTTTTATTTTTTTGGGAAGATATTCTGTGATTGATATTTCGCGGTATAAACCTGCGGCCATTGCTACGCCTTGAGCACGTCCCAATTTAAGCATAGATTGCACATTTTTACCAAAAAAAGGTGCTTCCAATGCCATTTCATCAGGATGATACGTGTCAATGAGGTATAAAGTGCGTTCAAATATTTTTTTTAAACGTAAGGGATGCGAATCATACTTATTGAGTTTAAGCTCATCCATTAGTAGAAATTCCATTTTGTTTTTTTGAATTTTGATAAGTCCAAAACCCATAATGGTAGTTCCCGGATCAACACCTAGAATAATTATTTCGTTGTTAGTACTTTTTTCTTTACTTTGCATTTGATGAGCTATAATTCGTACAAATTTAAACAATTCTATTACCTAGTAATCAAACTTACGTTTATTTTTGGTGCAACTTATTTTATTTATACCAAACTAATGTATAATGAAGCCTTGTCTTGGTTACACTTTAAAGCTGTTGTTAACAAGTGGAAAGGGCGATTATTAGAATAATGAACAGTTCAGCAACAAAAATAACATTCAAAACCATTAACAAACTTGCAATTCCAGCTATTTTTGCAGGTATTGTAGAACCACTATTGTCAATTACAGATGCGGCAATTATTGGGCATTTACCCAGTCATGCAACTGAAGGATTAGCTGCGGTTGGTTTGGCAGGTTCTTTTATTTCGGCTTTGGTTTGGGGATTGTCGGCTAGTGCTGTAGCAATATCATCATTGGTCTCACAATATTTAGGTAAAAAGCAATTGGACAAAATACAGAGTTTAATTCCGCAAGTATTTTTTGGACATATCGTGTTTGGTTTACTATTGGCGCTATTAGGGTTGTTTTTTGCATCAGAAATAATTACCCTTTATAAAGCACATGGATTGACACATCAATACGCCGTCTCATACTTAAAAATTCGTGTTTTTGGCGTTGTTTTCACACTCTTAACATTGTTTCTTTTTGGTGTGTTTCGAGGTTTGCAAAACACCATTACAGCAATGTATATTAGTTGGTTTGGTTTTTTTATCAATGTGCTGTTTAGCTTGTTATTTGTATTTGTATTTGATTGGCATATTGAAGGTGCTGCATACGCTAGTTTGATTGCACAGTTTTTAATGTTTGTTGCAGCAGTATGGTATTTGCTTTTTAAAACACCATTTCATTTGCGTTTTAGTAAAACTAAAAACCCTAATTTACCTTATTTTTTAAAACTATTCTTTAATTTTATAGCCCGCACATTTTTTATCAATTTGGTATTGTTTCTTGCTAACAGAAAAGCAACAGGTTATGGAGCTAATTATATTGCAGCACAAATCATTGCTATCAATATTTGGTTGTTTTCTTCATTTTTTGTTGATGGTTATGCCAATGCGGGTAATGCATTAGCAGGGAAATTGTTAGGAGAAAAAGATAATTATTCTTTAAAAGACATGGCATTAAAAATAGTTAAATACAGTATATATGCTGCAGTATTTTTAATGCTTATTTATAGCATTTTTTATTATAATATAGCAATGAAATTCATTCCAAAAATTGCAGTGCAAACTGTATTTACAGATTTCTTTTGGCTGATAATTTTGATGCAACCCATCAATGCTATTGCTTTTGCTTTAGATGGTATTTTCAAAGGTTTAGGAGAAGCCGTTTTTTTGAGAAACATGCTTTTTGCTGCTACTTTTTTAGGATTTATCCCTGTTTTATATCTTGCTGATTATTTTGATTTAAAAACGTATAGCATTTGGCTAGCATTTGCTATTTGGATGAGTATTCGGGCGTTTACATTATTGTACCGTATTTTAATGATGAAAAACGAAAAATAAAAAGTGAAAAATGTATCTTTGTCATTAATATAACAATAATCATTAATTTTATACAAAATGTACGGATCAATAAAAGCACATTTAAATCAAGAATTACAAGCAATAAAAGAGGCAGGACTATATAAAAAAGAACGCATCATCGTTTCTTCTCAAGATGCGGTTATTAAATTAGATAATGGAGACGAAGTCATTAATTTTTGCGCTAATAATTATTTGGGATTATCTAATAATCCAGAAGTAATACAAGCAGCCAAAGATGCAATGGACACTCATGGGTATGGTATGAGTTCCGTTCGTTTTATTTGTGGCACACAAGATATTCATAAAGCATTAGAACACAAAATAGCTCAGTTTTATGAAACAGAAGATACTATATTATATGCTGCTGCATTTGATGCTAATGGCGGTGTTTTTGAACCGCTATTAAGCAAAGATGATGCTATTATTTCAGATGCTTTAAATCATGCCTCTATTATAGATGGTGTGCGTTTATGTAAAGCAGCACGTTATCGCTATGCTAACAATGATATGGTAGCTTTAGAACAACAACTTATAGAAGCTAATAAAAACAATCACCGTTTTAAGATTATAGTTACTGATGGTGTTTTTTCTATGGATGGTATTGTAGCACAATTGGATAAAATTTGTGATCTCGCTGAAAAACATGATGCATTGGTTATGGTAGATGAATGTCATGCCGCAGGTTTTATAGGCAAAACAGGACGTGGAACAATAGAACTCAAAAATGTAATGGGGCGTGTAGATATTATTACAGGAACATTAGGAAAAGCATTTGGAGGAGCTATGGGCGGTTACACAACCGGAAAAAAAGAAATTATTGAAATACTAAGACAACGCTCAAGACCTTATTTATTTTCAAATTCATTAGCACCTGCTATAGTAGGTGGTTCTTTAAAAGTTTTTGATATGATTTCTAAAGATACTTCATATCGTGATAAACTAGAAGCGAACGCCAATTATTTTAGAAAAGCTATGCAAGATGCAGGTTTTGATATTGTATCAGGCGAAGCAGCAATAGTAGCAGTGATGCTCTATGATGCAAAACTAGCTCAAGAAATGGCAAATAGATTATTAGATGAAGGTATTTATGTAATCGGATTTTTCTACCCAGTCGTACCAAAAGATAAAGCAAGAATACGGGTGCAACTTTCTGCTGCACATGATAAAATTCATCTTGATAAAGCCATAAATGCTTTTATAAAAGTAGCAAAACAAATGGAAGTGATTTAAATTTTTAGAAATTATTATTTTTTTTATATAAAATGTACTATATTTGCATTTGTATTTACCCTTTAATGGGTAGTTTGATTAATGAGAACTAAACTTTATTAAATTTTTAATTATTAAATATGAGACATCTTAACAAGATTTTATTAGCGGTAACGATTTTGCTTTCAGCAAGTTCTGTTATGGCACAAGACGAAGTAAGCCCTTGGATAATAGGAGCTGGAATCAACTCAGTTGATTATTACCCTGTAAATGCCAATTCATTAGATCCAGCAGCAACTGGAAACGTAAATGGATGGGGAGATGAATACTTTAATTCATCAAAACATTGGAATACATTAAAAGCTGTATCACGTTTTAATATCGGAAGATATTTGGGTAAAGGTTTTACTTTTGAAGTAGCTCCAAGTTTAAACAAAATTAGCAAAATGGGTGATAATACTATGGGAAGTCAAACGTATTTTGCTATTGACGGTTCTATTAAGTATGCTATCAAAAATGCATTTGGAAAAAGTGAATCTTCATTTTTTCAACCATATGCTTACTTTGGTGGAGGATATACTTTCTTAAATTGGATAGGAGCAGGAACAATGAATGGTGGTTTAGGAGCTAACTTTTGGGTTTCTGAAAATGTTGCTATAACGCTTCAAACAGGTTATAAGCACGATTTTGAAGATTATTTTAACTCTCATTTTCAACATTCTGCAGGTCTTGCTTTCCGTTTTGGAGGTAAAGATACTGATAAAGATGGTATAGCTGATAAAAATGATGCTTGTCCTGAAACTCCTGGTCAACGCTCAGAAGATCCTAACTATAATGGATGTCCTGATACTGATGGAGATGGTGTATATGATAAAGATGACGCTTGTCCTGAAGTAGCTGGTCCAGTTGCTAACAAAGGATGTCCTGATACTGATGGAGATGGTGTATCTGATGATAAAGAAGCTGCAGATGGAACAGATGTTAATGA
>JALSVQ010000107.1:5115-46843 GCA_027073495.1 Flavobacteriaceae bacterium
GTGTATATGATAAAGATGACGCTTGTCCTGAAGTAGCTGGTCCAGTTGCTAACAAAGGATGTCCTGATACTGATGGAGATGGTGTATCTGATGATAAAGAAGCTGCAGATGGAACAGATGTTAATGACAACTGTTCATTTGTAATGGCTTCTCAAAATCTAGAACCAAATGCTGCTTGGAAAGCTGCAGACTGTGACGGTGACGGTGTAACTAATGCAACTGAAAAAGCAGATGCAACAGACGCACTTAATGCTTGTGATTATAAAGCTGGTTCTGTATCTGTAGCACAAAATGCTGCTTGGAAAGCTATGGACTGTGACGGTGATGGTGTTGCAAACGGAACAGAAGTTTCTGACAATACTGACCCACAAGATGTATGTTCATACAAAGAAACAAGTGTAACACTTACTCAATCTGCTGCATGGGCAAATGCTGATTGTGATGGTGACGGTGTGAAAAATGGAGAAGATAAATGTCCTACTGTTAAAGGTGTAGCTTCTAACAATGGTTGTGAAGGTGTATCTAAGCAAGAGGTTGAGCAAGCTAATGTGCAATTTATGACTTTTGCAAAAGACATAAACTTTGTATCTAACAAAGCTGACTTTAGATTAGCAAAAACACAAACTGCTCTTAATGAAATTTTGAAAATAATGTTGAAATATCCTAAACAAACATATACTATTGGTGGTCACACAGATAGTAGAGGGTCTGCAGTTTACAATCAAAAACTTTCTGAAAAGAGAGCAAATGCAGTTAAAAACTGGTTGATTGCTCACGGAGTAAATGCTGCTAATTTATCTGCTACAGGTTATGGAGAAACACAACCAATAGCTACTAATATGAATAAAGCAGGTAGAGCACAAAATAGACGTGTAGAAGTGAAAATGGTAGGTAAAGTACAAGTTAAATAATAACACCTCCATATTTTAACTTAAATATAATTAAAACACCCTGAGTATTCAGGGTGTTTTTTTGTACCTTTATTTTTTTAAATTAACAACATGAATTTTATAAATAGACTTGTAGAAACGGTATATACAACAAAGAGTAGTCCTGAAGATGAGTATGTATTTGTATTGCCATCTAGGCGTGCAGCTGTTTTTTTAAAACGAGCTATTAAAAAAAAGTTTCAAGATGCGGCTTTTATCATGCCCAAAATATATGCTATTGATTCGTTTATGGCAGAATTATCGCAGTTGGAACGTATTGATAAACTGGATTTATTATTCGAACTATACACAATCTATTTAAAACATACTGATAAAAATACAGTAGAATCTTTTGATGCTTTTATGAACTGGGCTGTTATGTTACTGCAAGATTTTAATGATATAGATGCTTACCTGGTCGATATAAATGCTGTCTTTTCACATATAGAAGATATTAAACGTATTGAAGCATGGCAAGTTGATGGTGAAGATACCGTGTTAGTAAAACGCTATAAGCAGTTTTGGGGTAAAATAAGAATCTATTACAACGAGCTTCAACAACGATTATTATCAGAGAGTAAAGCATATCAAGGACTACAATATCGAGAAGCTATAAACAATCTTGAGTTTTATAAACCTAATGGGCAATTGATTTTTGCAGGGTTTAATGCTTTAACTAAAGCAGAAGAACTTGTTATTCAACATTTTCTTACTAATGGAGCAAAAATATATTGGGATATTGATAAACGTATTTTTGAAGATTACAATCAAGAAAGTGCTTACTTTATTCGTAAATATGCGCAAAATTGGAATCATTATAAAAACAATAAATTTGAATGGATAACGGGTAATTTTTCCAAAAATAATAAAACAAAAATTAATATTATAGGTGTTTCAAAGCAAGTAGGACAAGGCAATTATGTTAATACCATTGTATCTAATTCTGCTATTTCGGATACTGCTATTATATTGAATGATGAAAACATTCTCAACCCGATATTAAACACATTGCATACGGTAGATTATCTTAATGTAACCATGGGTTTTCCTATTAAATATAGTACCTATGCCAATCTGTATGATACATTATTCAAACTGTATGAAAACACCATTAAATATAGTACGAATCAAAAATCAAATCGGTTTTATTATAAAGATTTTATTCAATTTATAGGTAATCCTTTGATTCAAAAATTGATTAGCCAAGAGGGTGTTAATGCCATTATTCATAAAATAAATACATATAACTGGGTTTTTCTTTCTCCTAAACAAATCATTAGTTTATTAGAAGAAACACCACTACTACATTTTCTATTTGATTTAACAGCGATAAATCCTAAAGATATATTAAATAAAGCTATAAAACTCAATGGGTTATTAAAAAAAGACAATACTGATTTAGATAATGAATATTTGTTTCATTTTTACAAACTATTTAATAAGCTACAGTCCTATAATACCCTTTATGGATTTATCACAACACTCAAAGTATTGTATACATTCTATCATCAATTAATAGCTCAAGATACTATTGACTTACAAGGAGAACCACTAGAAGGTATGCAACTTATGGGAATGTTAGAATCGCGTATGCTCGATTTTGAACAGGTTATAATGACATCGGTTAATGATGGCGTGCTACCAAGTGGTCAAAGTAACAATTCGTTTATACCTTTTGAGGTACGAATAACAAATGAATTGCCTACATATCAAGAACGTGATGCTATTTTTTCATACCATTTTTTCAGGTTATTATACCGTGCTAAAACGGTTCATTTGCTTTATAATACGTCAATTGACACATTCAGTTATGGAGAGCAAAGTCGTTTTGTATTGCAATTAAAAAACGAATGGCAAGATGTGTTTGATATTCAAGAAACCATATTGAGTGCAGACTTGTTGGCTGAAGAATCAACAAACCTTATGATAAAAAAGACACCAGAGGTAATTGCTGTGTTACAAAAAATGGCATTAGCCGGTTTTTCACCCTCTGCGCTGAATAGTTTTTTACGTGATCCATTAGATTTTTATTACAAAAAAGTATTAAAAATACGGGAAGAAGATGAAGTGAATGAAGAAATAGCAGCAAACACTTTTGGAACGATAGTTCATAACGCTTTAGAAGAACTATACACACCTTTTGTAGATGCAAAACTCACTGTTTCGACATTAGATGCTATGGTTCCAAAAATAGAAGCAACGGTAATTAAATATTTTATTTTAGAATATAAAAATGAAGAGTTTCAATTTGGTAAAAATAAAATAGCTTTTGAAGTTGCTAAGAAATACATACGTGATTTTATTAAAAAAGAACGTGATTTAATAGAATCTGGACACGAAATTATGATACGTTTTTTAGAAAAAGAATTTTTAGCACCTTTAGAAACCAATTTTGATTTTCCTGTAAATATAAAGGGAATAATAGATAGGATAGATGAGTTTGATGGCATGACACGTATTATAGATTATAAAACGGGTAGTGTTTTAGGTAATGAAGTAGGCGTTTCTTCTTGGGAAGATTTAATTAACGGAAAAAAATCGAAAGCTTTTCAGGTGTTGACTTATGCCTTTTTGGTAAATAATGGAGTACAAGTATTTCGTGATGAAAACAGAAAAATTGTTAAAAAATGTGCAAGTACAATCCATACACCTTTTCAAGTGGGTATTTGGTCTTTTAAAAATCAAGCAAATGGTTTTTTACCTTTTTTTAGTAAGCCAACAAAACAAGAAAAAACTGTCATAATAGATGAAACAATTATTAGTAATTATCAAAATCAACTATTACAATTATTAAATGAATTATTTAATATTGAGATACCTTTTGAAGCTAAAAAATAGGAGTACATTAATTTGAAACATCTATGGTTTCCAACCATTCATAAATTAATGATGATTCGTAGCCTTTTTGCATTAAAAAACGGATTACTTTTTGTTTCTTTTTATAAGGATTTGGCTCTTTTAAAGCTGCTAGTTTTTTTGTGCCAAGTTGACTTAAAGTTTCTAAATAAGCCGTTTCATCAATTTCTTGGAATGCTGTTTTTATTAAATTATTGCCAATTCCTTTTTGCCGTAAACCTTGTGTTATTTTTATGCGCCCGTATTTTTTAATGGTAAACTTACCACGAACATAGCTTTTTGCAAAGCGTTCTTCATTGAGAAAATTATGTTGCATTAAATGTAAAACAACAACGTCAATTGCCATAGGAATCATCTGCATATCTCTTAGTTTTTGCTGTACTTCGTGATGACTTCTATCTTGATAGACACAATACTGTTCTAGTCTTCGTTTTGCCTCTTCTACAGTGTATGTTTTGTTATTTTTCATTAATTTAATATATTATTAGGTTTAAAAATTTGAATTAAAATTTGAAAAAGACTTATTAATAATACGGTACTTGCAAGAAACAAAAACAAAGTATAATACGGTAAAGAATACTTAAAAAAAACAATTAAAACACCTTGTATAAACAATAAAAACTCTGTGCTAATGACACCAAAAACAAAAAATAATTTCACTTGTTTTTTAAGCAATATAAAATTATATTTTTGTAGTAGAAATACCAAAAAAGCACTAATGATACCAAGTGTAACTAGGTGAATATAACCAATCACAAAGTAAGACTTTAATGCTGGCAGTAGTTGACTTATACTTGGAAAAGCAGAAACAAACTGCAAAATGAGTTTTAATACAAAAGCTACAAATATTAAGCGTAAGAGAGGTTCTTTATTGATGTTTATAACTAAATCATGTGTCAATATTTTTATAAAACAATAGAGTGCTATAAGTTGTAAAAAACCAGCTAAAAAACCTCCAGAAACCACAAAAAAGGAAGTGCTTTTTACCAATGATAATAAATAACTTGGCGCACAAGCAATAAACAAAAACCAAAAAAACCTCATTTGATTTTTAGTAGAATTTTCAGGTAGTTTATTTTCAAATACATGAAAAAACAAACCGAATAAGGCAAATATAAAAAAACCATTATATAAAAAATGAAGGTAGAAATAGATAGTGTTGTGATAGAGTTCTCCTTTTCCTTGCGTAGCAGCAATCGTGCCAATAGCCCAAATGGCAAACATAGCAATGAGATAGTAAAAAACAGCAGCTTTTATAAATAATTGTGTTGTTTTAGCCTTTGAATAAAGCACATTATCTTTATAAAAAAGATAAATATAAGCATATGATGTTATAGCATAAACACTTAATAATACAATAGAAAACACCTTATACCCTTGCCATGCAAAACTAACAAGCATTAAAGCAATGCTTATTAATTGAATAGCAAAAAGAAACCTGTATTTTTTGCTAAAAGCAATTTGTTTAGATAAAAAACAGCAATTAAAAAAAACAGCAATAGTTAAAAAACCCCAACCCAAAAAAGCAACATGAGAATGTGCTTGCAGTATTTTTATATAAGTAACAAAAGGAAGTGTTATCAAACCATTCAAGCGCAACAACCAACCATAGCTAGCAGCTAAAAAAAACAATAGAAATGTAAATTTTAGATAATAGGATGCGCTATTTTGATGTGTTATCATAAAACAAATAAATATACTTTTGCAAAAGTACTACAAAATATTACTTTCTTAACAATTTAGTAACATCTATTACTAGCAATAAAATACGCTTTTGTGTATTTTTGATACACTTTAATTTAAAGATAAATTTAGAATGGAACACGTATATTTATTAATGGTAATAGCCTTAGCAGTTTTGGCAGTCATTGACCTTATCGTTGGTGTAAGTAATGATGCTGTTAATTTTTTGAATTCAGCTATTGGTTCTAAAGCAATACCTGTCAAAAAAATATTAATAATAGCAAGTTTAGGTGTGCTTGTTGGTGCATTGACATCTAGTGGAATGATGGAAGTAGCGCGAAAAGGAATTTTTAATCCAGGTATGTTTGCTTTTCAAGATATCATCTATATTTTTATGGCAGTAATGATTACAGACATTCTGCTTCTTGATGTGTTTAATACATTAGGAATGCCAACATCTACAACAGTTTCTATTGTATTTGAACTATTAGGTGCTGCAGTAGCTATGTCATTGATTAAAATAGCCGCTTCTGATACAGAAACGGTTTCAAAAATATGGAATTACATCAATTATAGCACAGCCATCACAATTATCATAGGAATACTGCTCTCTGTGGCAGTGGCTTTTACAGTTGGAGCACTAGTACAATTTATCTCACGATTAATTTATTCATTCCAAATAGCCTCACGTCCTATAATAGTAAACACCTTGTTTGGAGGTGTTGCGCTTACAGCCATTACCTATTTTATATTTATAAAAGGACTAAAAGGGGCTAGTTATTATGGAACAATAAAACATTATATAGATGCTAATTTACTCTATATTGTAGCAGGAGGTTTTATTTTTTGGCTATTATTCTCATTTCTAACAACCAAATTCTTAAAATGGAATGTGCTTGTAGTGATTATTGGTTTAGGTACTTTTTCGCTCGCCATGGCTTTCTCAGGTAATGATTTGGTTAATTTTATTGGAGTGCCTATTGCAGGATGGAACTCCTACCAAGCATGGCATGATGCATTTTTAGCAAATGGCGTATTAGCTACTGAATTTCCTATGAGTGTTTTAGCTAAAAAAGTGCCTTCAAATGATATGTTACTTCTTATAGCAGGAAGTATTATGGTATTGACCATTTGGTTTTCTTCTAAAGCAAAAGAAGTTATCAAAACAGGAGTTGATTTATCACGTCAAGATGAAGGAACAGAAAAGTTTAAAGCAAACAATACAGCTCGTTTTATTGTACGATTAGCTATAGAAATAAACAAAGTTTTTACTGCTATAATACCTAAAAGCACACTTAAAAAAATAGACAATCAATTTCAAAGACCTGTTGTAGTACTTTCTAAAGAAAAAAGCTACGAAATGCCTGCTTTTGATATGGTACGCGCATCTGTTAACTTGGTTGTTGCAGGTATCTTAATCACTATTGGGACATCATTTCATTTACCATTATCTACAACCTACGTTACCTTTATGGTAGCAATGGGAACATCATTAGCAGATAGAGCTTGGGGAAGAGAGTCTGCTGTTTACCGTGTTTCTGGCGTGTTAAATGTTGTTGGTGGTTGGTTTCTTACAGCTATCGTTGCTTTTACAGCATCAGCTATTGCTTTGTATTTAATTCATATTGGAGGACCATTTATGATTGCCGTTTTGTTAGGACTAGTGTTCTTTTTGATTGTACGTAATTATATACGCTACAATAAAAAAGTAAAAATAGAACAAGCAGCACGACAAATCAAAAAATCTGAATTAAAAACCATTGCCGAAGTTATTGAGCAAAGTTCTGATCATATTACTGAAGTATTAACTCGAGTGATTAAGCTCTATAATGCAGTTATCAAAGAATTAATAACAAATGATTTAAATAAATTATCAAAATCTAAAAAACACGTTACAAAACTTAATAACGAGATAGAAACACTCAAAGATGATGTGTTTGATTTCATCAAATCACTTGATGATAGTTCTGTTGAAGCGAGTCGTTTTTACATTTTGGTATTGGCATCATTACAAGATATTTCACAATCTATGGAACATATTACCAAGTCAAGCCATAATCATGTAAACAACAATCACAAGCCACTTAAAAAAGGGCAAACTAAAGACTTATTAGAAATTCAAAATAAACTTGGAGACTTTATAGACGTTATAAAAGAAGTGTTCCATGCTAATAATTTTGCAGATTTATCCAAAATAAGTAATGATAAAAACATGGTTTTAGAGCATGTTTCAGCTTCTATAGAACGTCAAATAAAACGCATTCGTTCTGAAGAATCAAGTAAGAAAAATTCAAGTCTTTATTTTGGAATATTACTCGAAACACAGGATTTTATTGGCTCGATAGAAAAGTTATTAAACCTTTATCAAAACTATTACCACAATATTAGTAAGACAGGAATAAAGTTATAATTATATCAAGAGTATTGATACGAAAAGATAATTCTGTAACATTTTAGAGTTAGACCGTAAAAAAAATTACTTTTGCACTATGATAGAAGATAAACATAACAGTCAGACGCCACTGTCTAAACTTGGTGAATTTGGGTTAATACACTACTTAACCAAAAACATAAAACTAACACACAAAAGTACCATAAAAGGTGTTGGTGACGATGCTGCTGTATTAGCTATGGAAAAAAACCAATTGGTTACTACCGATTTATTGGTTGAAGGTGTACATTTTAACTTAGTATATTCACCATTAAAACATTTGGGATATAAAGCAGTTATGGTCAATCTTTCTGATGTCTATGCTATGAACGCTATTGCAACACAAATCACAGTTTCTATAGCTGTTTCAAGCCGTTTTACAGTAGAAATGATACAAGAACTTTACGAAGGTATTTATCTTGCTTGTGCAAACTACAAAATAGATATTGTAGGTGGAGACACCACATCTTCAACTGCAGGTTTGATGATTAGTATTACGGCACTTGGAGAAGCAAAACCCAAAGAAATAGTGTATCGTTCTGGTGCAAAACCAAGTGATTTGCTTGTTGTTTCTGGAGATTTAGGCGCTGCATATCTTGGCTTGCAAATACTAGAGCGTGAACGTCAAGTGCTAGAAGTTGACCCAAAAAGTCAACCCGATATGGAACCGTATTCCTATCTTTTGGAACGCCAATTAAAACCCGAAGCTCGAAAAGACATTGTACGTTTGCTTAAAGAATTAAAAATTAAACCAACAGCAATGATAGATATTTCTGATGGTTTGAGTTCAGAAATATTGCATATTTGTAAATCTTCTGAAGTGGGTTGTAGTCTTTATGAAGAAAAAATACCGCTAGACCCTCAGGTTATTAGTACTTGCGAGGAGTTAAATCTGGATAGTACAACAATATCGCTGAGCGGTGGAGAAGATTATGAACTCCTGTTTACCATTAGTATAGCAGATTTTGACAAAATAAAAGGGAATCCTAATTTTACAGTTATTGGTCATATGCTCGAAAAAAATGAGGGTGCGCATTTGATTACGCGTGGCAATCAAAAAATAGGCTTGAAAGCTATGGGTTGGAATAGTATGGAATAGCTTTAAAAATTTCGAAATTTCCTTACAATTAATAAACAATGGTCTTATATTTTAACCTATATTTGCACCGTTAAGTTTTTAACTTAATATTAGTACGCTGCGTAGCTTCCATACAAAGCGTACTTTTTTGTTTTTATAAAAATTGTAACATTATTAATTTTTGTGCGTCTTATAGTAAAACGCCATTATAACAATGTAATTTTACAAAAAACACAAAACTATGACAACACAAAAAAGTTTCATAAAACACGGTTGGCTAAGAGCCCTTTCTATAATCATTCCTTGGTTTTTAGTTTATGCTATTTTTAGCTTAATTGGTATATTTGCTTTAGGAGGAAATCCTTTTGCTGGTAAAAACGTTGCTGATAATGAAACAACAATGCTTGTTACGCAATTATTTGGGATTTTTGGAACATTTTTTATTATTTGGTTATTTACCAAATATATCGATAAAAAAGCGTTTTATACCGTTGGCTTTGTCAAAAAAAACTTATTGAAAGATGTTATTTTAGGTATTCTTGCAGGTTTTATAATGATTGGTGTTGGTTTCTATGCTTTACAAGATTTAGGGCAAATTAAATACACAATAAACACAATTAATTACACTAAAATTGGTTTTGGTGTCTTATTGTTTATAATTGTTGCCATTAATGAAGAATTACTTTTTAGAGGATACCTGTTGAACAATTTTTTACAGAGTGTTCCTCGATATTGGGCTTTGCTTATATCATCATTATTATTTGCAGCTTTACATCTTGGCAATGCTCATATTGATGCTATAGGTTTTGGTAATATTATTTTAGCAGGTTTTCTCTTAGGTATTTCATATACGTATACCAAAAGTTTATGGTTTCCTATTGCCTTGCATTTTTCGTGGAATTTTTTTCAAGGTACTGTTTTTGGTTATGCTGTTAGTGGTAATGACACGTACAGTATTATCAAACAAATGCGTGATGCAGATACTGTTTGGAATGGAGGTGCGTTTGGTTTTGAAGCCTCGCTAACTGCTATATTCCTATTGCTTATTTTTACGGTTTTAATTGGTAAATATTATGCCAATAAAAACAATAAATTAGAAGCTACTCTTTAATGTAAAAAACGATCTGAATTGTTTAAATAATATGGTAAACGTTCGCTAAAAAGATTTTCAAATGCTGTAATGATTTTACCAGCTGGTGTTGTGACAATCACATGAGAGAGCGAAGTCATTGAGAGCTGTTTGGTCAGATCTGCTGTGTTTTCTAATTGATATAAATGTGTAGTGCTCAATCCTTTTTCTTTGGCTATAGTTAGCCAATTAGTATCTGGTTTATCAATATTAATAGCAATAAAATTAACTTTTGGAAATGCTTTTTTCAAGGCATTTATTCTTGCATTCATTTTTGTAATATATTGTGTGGCTTCTACTGTCCAAAGGTAAAAAACTGTTGTCTTCTTCTCATTAGCAAGTTTTGCAATACTAGTTATATTATCTTGTGAGTCGTGAAGATAGATTTTAGGTGCAGGTTTTCCTTGGGCTAATCGTGCAAAATTGGAAATAATACGATTGAGTTCATTTTTAAAATCTACATCTGTTAAATCTTTGAAATAATCTTTAAATGCGTCCAAAACATTTATATCCATAGGGTTTTCATATGCATATTGTATAATATTGTATTGCAGTAAATTATCACGTACTTTGGCATTTTTTATCGTATTTTTTATGTGATCTAATTTATGCAGTATAAAATCTTTCTTTTTGGAGTTTGGTATGTTTTTACCTCTTTTTTCAAAATATTCTAAAAATGTTTTTCGAACAAAATAACTATCTAAAAACAAATAATAATTGCGGTTTCCTATTAACTTTTCATTATTAAAATCTAATTTTTTTTCAAACGCATAAAAATCAGGAGATAATTTTGGAAAAGAATCTAATTGTTTTTGTTTGAGATAATTAACAGGGTATAATTCTTTTGCTATATATGTTGGGTAATTTATTTCAACATCCAAAATAGTTTCAAATGCTTTTGAAAACGTTATCGCATTGGTTTGTTTTATTTTTTGTGCTAAGTCCTTTTTCTTTTGTAGTATTTCTTGTTGTTTTTTTAGAAATTCTTCAGGTGATAGATTTAGAGACTTGCTGCTTGTTTCCTTGTTTTTTTCATTAATAAGAAATAGTTTAAGCAGTAAATTATTCTTTACAGCACCTGCGCCGCAAAAAGCTAGTGATTCATCAAAATCTAAAGTGTTCAAACGTATCATTAAGGAATCATTGGGTTCTAAATAAAAATATTGATATTCTCTACCGTGCGAAAAATAATATAAACCGCTAGTTGTTTTTGGAAAATTAAAATAAAATCGATTGTTTTTATCTAATTTTGTAGAATCTAATATTTTACCATTTTTAAAAATTTTGACATAATCATCTTTTGGATTTATAATCTCTCCTCCTATTAAAGCATGAGCACTTTCTTTTTTATCTACTGTACAAGATAATGTAAAGAAAAGTAAGATAATGTAAAACCGCTGTGTCATAAACCTATTTAAAACACAAAGCTAAGCTAATTATCGTTTTGTTGTTGTTAATTGGATGTTAAAAAAAAGTGCTAGTGTATAATAATAAATTGTATTTTTACTAAAAAAATTTATGAAAAAATTACCTCAAGCTGTTTTAATCATATTAAAGACCTATTTATTAAGCTTAATTACATTTTTATTATTTAGAATTATTCAATTCTTAATACATTATAGTGATGTAATGCATGATAAAGACTTTAGTTTTTTAGAAATTGTTGATAGCTTTTTTTATGGATTTAGGTTTGATACCGTTATTATAAGTTATCTATTAATTGTGCCTTTTTTATTACAACGTATTATATTCGAATTTATTTTTCTTCTTTTTATCAGCTCTTTCTTAATTGCAATGGCAGATATACCATATTACAATAAGTTTTATAATAGATTAACCATAGAATCATTTGAATGGTTTAATGACCCAACCATTGTTATTGGAATGGTTTTTCAAGACATTAAATTATGGAGTCTATTTATACCATTGTTCTTTATATTATGGTTTGTTAGAAAATTGTTATATAAAATATTTTATCTTAAAACAAATACTAAACAAACCAATAGTGTTTTGTTTTATATACTAACCGTGTTTTTAATTATTTTAGGTTTAAGAGGAACTGTCAGAGAAGCTCCTTTGAGATACCGAGATGCTTTTGGTGGTAAAAACATGTTTTTGAATGCATTGAAATTAAACCCTGTTTATACTATAGAAAAAAGTTATGAAGAAAAATTAAAGAATAAAAACCATATTTTAAATCTGATTGACCAACAACTTGCTATTAAAAATACACGTAGTTATTTTGCTGTTTCTGACAGTACTAAATTTAAAAGTCCAATTGCTAGATCTATTAATTATCAATCAAATACTGAAACTAAGAAAAAGAATGTGGTTCTTATTCTTATGGAAAGTCTTGGAGCATCTAAAATGAGTTATTTTGGTAGTACAGAAAATCGTACACCTTTTTTAGATAGTTTGTTTTTAAAAAGTTTAAGCTTTACAAATTTATATAGTAATGGTATTCATACCTATGCGGGGATTTTTGGAACAAACTACTCGTATCCAATGCTTTTTAATAAACATCCAATGACCGAAGTGGTTTTAAAAAAACATAATGGATCGCCTTATACATTATTAAAAAACGGTTATCAAACTTCTTTTTTTGTTTCTGGAAATGGCTCTTTTGATAATATGACAAATTTTTTACTTAGCAATAGCTATAATAGGATTTACACTGAAGCCGATTACCCTAAAAAAGAACAATTAAATGTATATGGTGTTTCTGATGATTATTTATTAAATTTTGCTTTAGAAACCATTACTAAAAAGTCAAATAAAAATCAACCATTTTTAGCAACTATATTGACTATTTCAGATCATATACCCTATCGATTTCCTGATTATTATCAATCAAATACTAAAAATAAAAACATTAAAGCAACACAATTTGCAGATTGGTCTATCAAACAGTTTATGAAAAAAGCTGCTAAGCAAGCTTGGTATGATAACACGATATTTGTGTTTGTTGCTGACCATGGTCAAGCTCAAGGCGTTATTAATTACAAAACACCTTTAACTTATAATCATACACCTTTGATTTATTTTTATAAAGGTATTGAACATCAAATTGTAGATAAAATAGCGAGCCAATTAGATGTGTATCCAACTTTAATGGGATTGTTAAAAATAAATTATACCAATAACTCTTTTGGTATTAATCTACTTCATGAAAATAGACAATACACCATTTTTAATCACGATAAAGAATATGGAATTATTGATAAAGAATTTTTATTAATAGTTAATCGAAATGAAACTATTGGCTTATACAAATATCCAAAAAAAGATAAAACAAACTATAAGAATGAGTATCCAAAAATTGTAAAAAAAATGGAAACATATTTTAAATCTCAAATACAGACCTATCAATATATGCTTACAAACAACTTGCAATTTGTAGAGTAACTGATTATAATTACGCTTATCTTAGCAATCATATCTAATCTTTTAATTGTACTTTTGCCCTTATGGAGCACAGACCCAAAATAACAGCTTGGTTACCAACTACCAAAAAAGAAGTAAAACTTCATGGTTGGGATACTTTAGACGTCATCATTTTTAGTGGTGATGCTTATGTAGATCATCCTTCTTTTGGTCCTGCTGTTCTAGGGCGTATTCTCGAAAGTTATGGACTCAAAGTGGCGCTTGTTGCACAACCATCGGTCAATGATAATCTACAAGATTTTACCAAACTAGGCAAACCGCGTTTGTTTTTTGCCGTTACTGCTGGCGCTATGGATTCTATGGTTAGTAACTATACCGCTTCCAAAAGACCACGCCCAAAAGACGCCTATACACCCAATGGAGACAAAGGGTTTCGCCCTGATTATGCTACCATACGTTACAGTACTATTTTGAAAGATTTTTTTCCTGATGTGCCTGTGGTCATTGGCGGTATAGAAGCTTCGTTGCGTCGAGTAACGCATTATGACTATTGGTCTGATAGACTCATGCCTTCAATACTTGAAGACAGTAAAGCAGATTTATTGGTCTATGGTATGGGTGAAAAACCATTGCGCGAAATCGTGACATTACTAGAGCGTGGTGTGCCTTTTTCTTCGCTAAAAACAATACAACAAACAGCATTTTTTGTACATCAAGGAGAAAAAATACCTAAGAATAAGAATTGGGAAGATGTGACTATCAATAGTCACGAAAGTTGTCTAAAAAACAAGAAAAGTTTTGCGGCAAATTTTAAAACACTCGAAATAGAATCAAACAAAGTGTATGGAAGGCGTATTTTTCAAGAAGTTAATGAGAAAACGCTAGTTATCAATCCTGCTTATCCTACGATGACAGAAAAAGAAATTGATGCGTCTTTTGATTTACCTTTTACACGTTTACCACATCCTAAATATTATAAAAGAGGCCCTATTCCTGCCTTCGAAATGATTAAATTTTCTATAAACATACATCGTGGTTGTTTTGGTGGCTGTAGTTTTTGTACCATTTCGGCACATCAAGGTAAGTTTATAGCCAGTAGAAGTCAAGAGTCTATACTCAAAGAGATTGACACCGTTACCAAAATGCCCGATTTCAAAGGGTATCTTTCTGATGTTGGAGGTCCTTCGGCAAATATGTATCAAATGAAAGGTATTGTACAAGCTATCTGTGATAAATGTACAGCACCTTCGTGTATTAGCCCTGTGGTTTGTAGTAATTTAAACACGTCTCACAAACCACTTACTGATTTGTACAAGGCTGTAGATAAACATCCAAAAATAAAAAAATCTTTTATTGGTTCTGGTATTCGTTATGATTTATTAGTCCCAGAATTCAATAAAAAAGCAGATCCTAAAGAACTCTTAGATTATACCGAGGAGGTTTTGTTAAACCACACCTCAGGACGCCTTAAAGTGGCGCCCGAACATACTTCGGACAATGTATTGAAACAAATGCGTAAGCCGTCATTTAAATATTTTCATATTTTTAAAAAATATTTTGACAAAATCAACAAAAAACATGGGCTCAAACAACAGCTCATTCCGTATTTTATCTCAGCACACCCAGATTCGCAGTTAGAAGATATGGCAAATCTAGCAGCAGAAACCAAAGCAATGGGCTTTCAATTGGAGCAAGTTCAAGGTTTTACGCCTACACCAATGACTATTTCTACAGTTATTTACTACAGTGGTTATCATCCTTATACGCTCAAAAAAGTGTACACGCCAAGAACTAAACATGAAAAAGATGAACAACACCGCTTTTTCTTTTGGTACAAAAAAGAAAACCAGCAATGGATTCGCAAAGTTTTGAAAAAAGTAGGACGTGAAGATTTGGCTGATAGAATACTTGCTGATAGCGAGAAAACCAATAATAATTATCAAAAATGTAATAACAACAAGGGGAAATCAAGTTCGTTTAAATCGATTAAACCAAAAAGGAAACATTATAAAAATCGAAAATAACATTTCTAGTAATTAGTTTATTATAAAAATAGTAAAAAAATTTGAGATAAATAATTAATTTCTGACCGAAACTTATGAAAAAAACAGTCTTAATATTCACTTTACTCACATCATTTTTTGTTTTTTCACAAAATGACGTTCAGGTAGATTTGTCCAATCCAAATGCTACTATCTATACGCATCTGTATTTTCTGCAACCAGACTCGTACTATCCTAAAAAAGCTGCAAAAACCATCTATGGACTTGAAGAAAAAGAAGCTATAACTAAAGCTATTAAACTCAAAAAAATATTTGATGGAAAAGGCTTAAAAGTCGATTTTTCTAAAATACCAACCAACAAAAACTATACTGATTCTACTTCAATATCAGGAAACCGATATGAGCTTTTTCCATATCGACTTCCTCAAATATATCTTGAAAAGGTAAATAATAAATGGTACTACGCCCCAGAAAGTATTTCATTGATAGACAATATATACCAAGAAACATTCTCTTGGCAAACCGAATGGGTAACTAAATTGTTACCCACTAAAATAGCACACAAAAAGCTGTTTTCAATAGAATCTTGGCAGTATTTAGGCGTACTGATTTTAATTATACTTAGTGTCCTGCTTTTCTATATCACCAATTTTTTATTCCGTATTATTTTAAAACGATTAAAAAAATGGATTTTCCCACTAAAAAAAGAATATAGCAATGTAACATTTATTGATCTTGCAAGGCCTTTAGCTTTATTAATGGTTATTGCTTTTGTTACTAAATTTATACCGTCATTACGTTTTGAAATAGATATTAATAAATATTTATTTTTAGGATTAGCCATTTCAAAAACTGTTTTTTGGGTCTATGTATTCTTAAAAATCGTCCATATCGTGATGTCTATTTATGCAGAGTTCACATTAAAAACACATGCTAAATTAGATGATCAATTGGTGCCTATATTGAATAAATTTTTAACAGGAATCGTCTTTTTCTTAGGTGTATTAAAACTACTCACTCTTTTTGGTGTAAATATTAAAGCAGTAGTAATGGGAGCGTCTATTGGTGGTTTAGCTTTGGCTTTGGCATCACAAGATACGGTAAAAAACCTCATCGGTACTTTTATGATATTTTTAGATAAACCCTTTCATATTGGCGATTGGATAGTGGCAGATGGTGTAGAGGGTAGTGTAGAAGAAGTTGGTTTTCGTTCTACACGCATGCGTGCTGCGGATACTTCTATCTACCAAATACCAAACAGTAAATTATCCGAAATAACCATTAACAATAAAGGGTTACGAAAATTTAGACGCTATTCAACCAAACTTGGTATTCGTTATGACACACCGCCAGAATTGATTGATGCTTTTGTCCTTGGTTTACAAAAAATAATTGTGATACATCCTTGTGCTGACCCACAAAAACACAATGTGGCTTTTATTGCTTTTGGAGATTCTGCACTAGAAATACTCCTCAATGTCTATTTCAAAGTCAAGAATTGGGATGAAGAGCAAAAAGCGAAGCACGACCTTCATATGGCGATACTTAAACTTGCCGAAAATCTTAATGTTGGTTTTGCTTTTCCTTCTCAAACACTGTATTTAGAGCAGTTTCCTGAGAAAAAAGACGCGCAACCAAACTATAATACCGATAAACAGTTTATCAATACACAAATAGACAAAACAGCTACAGCGCTAAAAGAAATTTTTACTAATCTAAAAGCATAAATCATTGACAAAGGTGTTTAATAATTTGAATTTTCAATTTACTTGGAGAAGCTATCAAGAGAAGCTATTGAATGAGTTTTCAAAGCATATAGCTGACAATCATTTTCATGTTATTGCGCCTCCAGGTTCTGGAAAAACACTTTTAGGTCTCGAAATAGTGAACCGTTTGAACAAAAAAATATTGATTCTCTCTCCTACATTAACCATTAGAGACCAATGGGAAGATCGTTTGCAAAGTTTTTTTACGCAAGAGAAAGATTTTAAAAACTATTCTTTTGATATCAAAAAGCCCGCTGATATTACCTTTTCTACTTATCAATCACTACAATCATTTTATGGTAAATTTGAAAACAAAGATGATTGCTTTAATTTTTTTAGAAAACACAAAATTGAAGTTTTATTAGTTGATGAAGCACATCATTTAAAAAATACGTGGTGGCAAAGTTTATTTGAATTAAAACAAAATTTAGGCTTAATAATAGTTGCACTTACAGCTACACCTCCTTATGATAGTTCGAGCATTGAACTCAATAAATATTTCAAGCTTTGTGGCGAAGTAGATGCAGAAATTGCTGTGCCTGATTTAGTAAAAGCAGGTGACCTTGCTCCGCATCAAGATTTTATCTTTTTGTCACAACCAAAAGCAACTGACATCAACTTTATTGCTGATTTTAGATTGAAAGTTTCCAATCTTATAGCCGATTTAAAAAAGGACGAACAGTTTATCCATTTTATAAAAACACATCGTTTTTATGCAGAAACCAAAGCAAATTTAGAAGAACTGTACGGTAATCCTGAATATTTTTCTGCTTTACTAATTTTTCTTCATGCTATTGGAGAAAAAATCGCTAGAAGAAAATTGAATGTTTTAGGTTTTGGTCGTCGTGATGAAATTGAGTTTCCTCAATTGAATTACAAATGGATGGAACTCTTATTCCAATATATACTTGTTGATGATCGCGAAAATTTAGTAAAAGATGAAACGTATTTATCAGAATTAGCTGCAAAATTAAAGCGTTTACATCTTTTATCTAATAAAAAAGTAAATCTATTAGGCAATGAAGCATTATATAAGTCGCTTTCGCAAAACCCAAGTAAACTAGCAAGTATTGTAACCATTATTAATGCTGAACAAGCTGCCTTAGGCAATAATTTACGAGCGGTTATCTTGACCGACTATATTAGAACTTCATTTTTAAACACTACTACAGCACATTTACCTTTAATCAATCAATTGGGTGTGTTGCCTATTTTTCATTATTTGAGAAATGGTATTGCTCAAAAGGAAACTTTGGCTGTTTTGACAGGAAGTGTGGTGATTATCCATAAATCTATTTTAGCAGAATTTAAAGCACTTCTTTTTTTTGATAAAAAACTAGAAAAACCGCTAGCTGTTGCTGCCGATTTTATCCAAATACCGAAACAAGAAAACACTGTTGCTGCGATAACAGCACTCTTTGAGAAAGGTGCTATAAATATATTGGTAGGAACAAAATCATTATTAGGTGAAGGTTGGGATGCGCCTTCAATTAATAGTTTAATTTTAGCCTCTTTTGTAGGTTCATTTGTTACTTCAAACCAAATGCGTGGTAGAGCAATTAGAAAAAATGCTAAAGTACTCGACAAAACAGGAAATATTTGGCATCTCGCTTGCTTAGATCCAACAGTGGAAGATGGCGGTAAAGATATTGAAATGCTCAAAAGGCGTTTTAATGTTTTTATGGGAGTTTCTAATTTGGATGTGCTTGGTATCGAAAATGGCATCGATCGTTTAGGTTTACCAAATCGTTTTGTAGATGCTAATTATGAAGGTTTCAATGAAAAATCGCTTCAAAAATCGCACAATCGAAATGCAATCATATCCAAATGGAAAAATTCCATTGCCAAAGGGTATCAGCTAACAAAGCAATTGCGTATTTTTTATAGTAATAGAAAAGAATATAAAAGACAAAAACGAGTCAATTTTAAAGATATAATATGGTATTCTACCTTAGAATTAATTTTAGGAATTGGTGCTTATTTACTAAAATTTATAATTCAAAATAGTACTATAGAAATAGTAACGTCTAGCAAATATTTCTATTATTTACTAACTACTCTGATGGTTAATTTTGGCTATAGAATCTTTTTGGCCGTAAAAAGGTATCTCCAATATGGTTTTATACACAAAAAAACCAAGCGAATGGGTAAAGCTGTTTTACAAACATTGTTTGATTTGGGGTATATTAACTCTGTTATGGAATCTATTACTATTCAAACTAAATTAACTCCAGAAGGAAACGTTTATTGCGCTATTACAGGTGTTAATCAGTATGAAAACACGTTGTTTATTAATGCTTTAGAAGAAATAGTGCAGCCTATAGAAAACCCTAGATATCTTATTGTTGTCAAAAACTATTTTAAAAGAAAATTGGATATTCAAAATTTTTATGCTGTTCCAAAACTATTTGGAGCACATAAAAAAGAGAGTTTACTATTTCTCCAAAACTGGAAAAAAGAAATGGGACACTCCAAATTATTTTACACAAGACATATTGAAGGACGTAAACTACTCTTGAAAGCTAGAATATACCACAGTAGTAATGCTTTTGAAAAGGTGACAAAAAACATCGTGATTTGGAAATAATTGAAAAAGAGGTTTGAGTCCGTATTTCGATACATTTTTGAAACGACTTGGTTGCACTAGATCATTACAATAAAAAAATCATGTAAATTGCACTAAATTTTTTTTTGAGTATGGAAATATTAGATATTATATTGGCTGTATTATTATTGTACGGATTAGTTATGGGAGTAAGCAAAGGGCTTTTTGTTGAAGCTGCTTCATTAGTTTCATTGGTATTAGGTGTTTATGGCGCTATTAAATTTTCTCATTTTACTGCTTCGTATCTCAAAAATTATGTTTCTTGGGATGAAAAAGTTTTAGGTTTAGCTGCTTTTGCCATAACTTTTGTAGTGATTATAATAGTTATTGCATTATTGGGGAAACTCTTTACAAAACTTGCCGATGCTGCCGCTTTAGGTATTGTCAATAAACTCTTAGGAGGCGCTTTTGGGTTAATAAAAATAGGGTTAATCTTAAGTATTATTCTTATTGTATTTACACATATCAATAACACAATGACTTTTGTAAAACAAGAAACTTTGGATAAATCTATACTTTACAAACCAGTAAAAAGTCTTGCTCCAATGATTTTTCCTCAAATTATAAAAAATGCGGAGAGCAAAGCTGAAGAAGGCGGATTGCTAAATTTACCTTAAATATAATCGAAAGTAACTTGTTTTCCGGTTTTTATTAAATTTTTACATTTCTAATGTAAGAGTTTACACCTTGTAACGTCTAAGATGTTATAACTAATCAAATTAATAAAAATTATGAATTCAAAAGTAACACTTATCGCACGTATTTTATTAGGATTTATCCTTATCGTTTTTGGTCTAAACAAATTTTTAGATTTTATGCCACATCCAGAATTATCAGCACAAGGTGCTACATTTATGGGAGCGCTTATGACTACAGGATATATGTTCAAACTCGTAGGGCTTACAGAGTTTGTATCTGGCTTACTATTACTAGTAAATAAATACAAAGGGTTTGCTCTTGTATTGCTAGTTCCTATTTCCGTAAATATTGTATTTTTTCATCTTGTTCTAGAAGGTGGAAATGGTATTTTTCCTGCATTAGTAGTTGCTGGCCTTAACGCATTCTTGATATATGTTAATTGGGATCGTTTCAAAAGCTTGTTCTAAAAAAACGTATTAATAAAAACCTTATATAAGTAATTTATGTTTTTTAAATAGCTCTAAGCAATTATATTGATTTCTCTACATTTGCTTTTTGCTGAACAGCAAAAATAACTATCTTTGCACGGTATACTAAAAAGTAATTATGGGCGAAGAAAAAAAAGCATTGAATTTTATTGAAGAAATAGTAGAAAATGATTTAAAAAATGGTTTATCACAAGACCATTTACGTTTTCGTTTTCCACCAGAGCCAAATGGATATTTGCACATTGGGCATGCAGCTTCTATCTACCTTAATTTTGGACTTGGACTAGAATACAATGCGCCAGTAAATTTACGCTTTGACGATACAAACCCTGCCAAAGAAGAACAAGAATATGTAGATGCTATAAAAAAAGACATTAAATGGCTTGGTTTTTCTTGGGATAAAGAATTGTATTCTTCAGACTATTTTGAACAACTTCACTATTGGTCAGTAACCTTAATACAAAACGGAAAAGCGTATGTAGATGAGCAAACTGCCGAAGAAATAGCTACTCAAAAAGGAACCCCAACACAAGTTGGTACAGATAGTCCATATCGCTACCGCCCAATAGAAGAAAATTTAGAGCTTTTTGAACGTATGAAAACTGGTGAATTTGATGAAGGTACACATATATTACGTGCCAAAATTGATATGAATTCATCCAATATGTTGATGCGTGATCCTATAATATATCGCATTCTTAGAAAAGCACATCACCGAACAGGTGATGCGTGGAATATCTATCCAATGTATGATTGGACACACGGAGAAAGTGATTATCTTGAGCAAATTTCACATTCTATCTGTACTTTAGAATTCAAAATGCACCGGGAACTCTACGATTGGTTTTTAGACCAAGTTTATGATAAATCTATTTTGCCATTGCGCCCGAAACAACGCGAGTTTGCACGTCGTAATTTGAGTTATACTGTAATGAGCAAACGCAAGTTATTACAACTTGTACAAAACAAGGTTGTCAATGGTTGGGATGACCCACGAATGCCTACAATATCTGGTTTGAGACGCAGAGGTTACACACCTGCTTCAATTCGAAATTTCAGTGAAATTTCTGGTATATCGAAGCGTGATAATGTTACCGATGTAGCATTATTAGAATATTGCATTAAAGATGATTTAAACAAAACAGCTCCACGAGTTATGGCGGTGTTAAATCCTGTAAAAGTGGTTATTACTAATTATCCCGAAGGCAAAGAAGAATGGCTTGAAGCGGAAAACAATCCTGAAGACGAACATGCAGGAACTAGACAAGTACCTTTTTCAAAAGAAATCTATATTGAACGTGAAGATTTTAGAGAAGAAGCCAATAAAAAATTCTTCCGATTGAAACTTGGTAAAGAAGTGCGTTTGAAAAATGCTTATATTATTAATGCGAATAGTGTAGTTAAAGATGCAGATGGAACTATCCAAGAGATTCACTGTACATATGATGAAGATTCACGTTCGGGTTCTGGAACTGACGCGAGTAAACGCAAAGTAAAAGGTACATTGCATTGGGTTTCAATAAATCACGCTGTAAAAGCAACAGTGCGTATCTATGATAGACTTTTTATAGATGAAGCACCCGATGGTCATAAAGATAAAGACTTTATGGATTTTGTAAACCCTAATTCATTAAAAACACAAACAGCTTATGTTGAGCCGAGCCTTGCAACAGCCAAAATTGGTGATCATTTTCAATTTCAACGTTTGGGCTATTTCAATATAGATGATGACAGTACAGCAGATCAATTGATTTTCAATAGAACGGTTGCACTTAAAGATTCTTGGGCAAAAATTGAAAAAAACACCAATAATAAAGGGAAGCAACCACAAAATAATGCTTTGGCAGAAATTTATACTGCTGCAGGAAAATACTTAAAAGCACGTGAAGAAGATGAGCGTCAAACATTGGAAGCAAAGCTCTATGAATTAAGTAAAAAAGTAAGTGCTGATGAGGTTTTAGCATTAATACCACAAGCAAATAGTAACAAAGAGTTTCTAGCGTATTTATTTATGCTTAACAGCAAGAATATAGCTCTTGATTTTGATAATAAAACCAATTTTGACAGTGCTAATGCTTTTTTAGCTAAAGCAATTGTGATGAAAAACTCTTATGTGCGGTATCGTGCGGTAGATTTTATCAAAAACTATCCTATTTTTCAAGCTAATTATTCGGAGTTGTTAAATACCATGGTCAAAGAAGATAAAAACACAAAGATTGTGGAGTTATTGAAGGGAATATTGTAGGAAATTATTGAGATTTACTAAAGAAGAAGAAAAAAATGACAACTATTTTTCTACAATAACTAATCACTTATATCTAAATACGACACTATTTTTTCAGTAGCACCAAGGTGTTTATTGATATATTCTTGACATTGGCTGCCTTTTATTTTTGCTAAAGCTAAATCATTTAAAAGTAAATCTACTGTTGTATTAAATGTTTCTTGATTATCAACTACAAAAACAGTTTTTTGCTCAACTAAAGCTACAGCTTCTTTAAAGGTATCAAAAATTGAACCTATAATTATAGGAACACCAAATGTGGCGGGTTCTAAAATATTGTGAATACCAGCTTTTCCAAAACCACCACCAACATAAGCTAAAGAGGCATAACTATATATTTTTGTCAATAAACCTACAGTATCTACTATAAGCACATCATAATCTGATAGATTTTTTCCAGCATGTTCAGAATATAAAACAACGTTAGTATTAAGTGCTTCTTTTAAAGCTTGTATTGCTGTTTTTTTGATATTATGTGGTGCGATAATGAGTTTGAAATCAGTAACACTTTTTGAGTTATAATATTTAATAAGTAGTTTTTCATCTTCAGCCCAAGTGCTACCAGCTACAAACACCTTTTTATTAGCTACAAAATTTGTTACAAAATCAAGTTCATTATCTTGATTTACTATTTGCTGTACTCTATCAAAACGGGTGTCTCCAGCTATTTGTACTGTTTTGAATCCAGCGTTCTCTAATAAATTTTTAGATGTTTGGTCTTGCACAAATAAAGCATTGAAATGTGACATAGATTTGCGAATAAATGCACCTAAAGGCTTAAACAAAAATTGTTTTTTATTAAAAATACCCGAAATAAGAATAGTTTGTATTTGCTGTTTACCAAGTTCATTTAAGAGATTAGGCCATATTTCATATTTGACAAAAACAGCTGTTTTAGGGTTTAAAAGCGTTACAAATTTTTGAGCATTTGCCTTACTGTCTAGAGGAAGATACAAAACTAAAGCTGCTTTATCATACGCTTTTTGTACTTCATAACCCGAAGGCGAAAAAAAAGTAAGCACAACACTATAGTTGTTTTGAATATTTGGATGTTCTAGTATGGGACGTCCTTGTTCAAATTCGCCTAAAGAAGCACAATGCATCCACAAAATAGGTTTTTCAGTTTTAAAATTTTTCAGTTGTTCAAAAGTAGTTTTTCTACCTTGTACAAATAACTTTAATTTAGGATTAAACCAAGCTAAAACAGGGAGGATCCAAGTTGTAATTTGTATTGCAAAAGAATAAAGAAGTATCATAGTACAAAAATACATTTCTTATACTAAATAAATAGTTATCTTTTTAATTATCTTTGTGCTTATTCTAATAAAAAAAGAATTTACGATGAAAAAAATACAAATGGTTGACTTAATCGGTCAATACGAACAGATAAAAGATCAAGTCAATAGTTCATTAACACAGATAATGGAAACGGCACAATTTGTAAATGGGCCAGCAGTCAAACAATTTCAAGTAGATTTAGAGCAGTATCTTGATGTCAAACATGTAATCCCTTGTGCCAATGGTACCGATGCATTGCAGATAGCAATGATGGGATTGGGCTTAGAACAAGGTGATGAGGTTATCACAGCCGATTTTACCTTTGCAGCTACTGTAGAGGTTATTGCATTGCTTAAACTAACACCAGTTTTAATAGATGTAGATAAAGATACATTTACCATTAATATAGCTGCATTAAAAAAAGCGATTACACCGAAAACAAAAGCGATAGTACCTGTTCACCTTTATGGACAATGTGCCAATATGGAAGAAGTTCTTGAAGTAGCAAAAGCACACAACCTATTTGTTATAGAAGACACCGCACAAGCTATAGGCGCAACATACACGTTCAAAGATGGTACAAAGCAAAAAGCAGGAACAATGGGACATGTTGGTTGTACTTCATTTTTCCCATCAAAAAATTTAGGCTGTTATGGCGATGGCGGAGCTATATTTACCAATGATGATGCTTTGGCACATACTTTACGCGGTATTGTAAACCACGGAATGTACCGTAGATATTATCATGATGTTGTAGGCGTAAATTCACGATTAGATAGTATGCAAGCGGCTGTTTTGCAAGCAAAATTACCATTGTTAGACAATTATAATGCAGCAAGACAACAAGCAGCAGCGTATTATGATAAAGCCTTTGCTTCTTGCAATAAAATTAGTACACCACATCGTGAAACGAGCTATTCTGACCATGTTTTTCATCAATATACAATTCGTATAATTGGTGCAGATAGAGATGCTTTGGCAGCGCATTTGCAAGCACAAAACATTCCGCATGGTATTTATTATCCTGTACCTTTGCACTTACAAGAAGCATACAAAGATAGTCGCTACAATGAAGCTGATTTTGTACAAACCAATAGTTTGATTCACGAAGTACTTTCTTTGCCAATGCATACCGAATTAGACGAAGAACAATTAGCCTTTATTACCAACACTATTTTAGAATTTTTAAACTAATGATACTTGTTACAGGAGGTTTAGGATTTATAGGCTCGCATACCGTGGTTGCGTTGCTAGAGCAAGGATATGAGGTGGTTATTATTGATAATTTATCCAATTCATCATTAGCTGTTTTGGATGGTATAACTAAAATAACGGGAGTAAAACCCCATTTTGAACAATTGGATTTACGGAACAAACCCGCTGTTCATTATTTCTTTGAAAAACATAAAAATATTGAAGGAGTAATTCATTTTGCAGCATCAAAAGCCGTTGGAGAAAGTGTAAAGAATCCGTTATTGTATTATGAAAATAATATAGGAACATTGGTATATTTACTCCAAGAGATGACACGCCATGGTTTGTCTAACCTTATTTTTAGTTCGTCGTGCACGGTTTATGGACAAGCAGCAACACTACCCATAACAGAGGAAGCACCAATACAAAAAGCCTTGTCTCCTTATGGAAACACGAAACAAATAAGTGAAGCAATACTAAAAGACACCGTTAATGCTTATCCTGCGTTTAAAGCGATAGCATTACGTTATTTCAACCCTATCGGGGCACACCCGTCAGCATTGATAGGGGAGTTGCCCAGAGGAACGCCACAAAATCTAATTCCTTATATAACACAGACAGCCATTGGAAAACGCGAAGAGTTGGCTGTCTTTGGTTCAGATTATGATACGTCAGATGGTACTGCAGTACGTGATTATATCCATGTTATTGATCTTGCTGAAGCGCATATTGTTGCGTTAGCGCGATTGTTAGCAGCGAAAAACAAATCGAATTTAGAATTTTTTAATATTGGAACAGGAACAGGTAGTTCTGTGTTGGAGGTTATCCATGCTTTTGAACGCGTTAATAAGCTAAAAGTGAATTACAAAATAGCACCCAAACGTCCAGGCGATGTTACTGCTGCTTATGCAGACACCACATTGGCAAATAATGAATTAGGATGGCAATCTAGACTTAGCTTAGAAGATGCCTTACGAGATGCTTGGCACTGGGAGCAAAAGTTAGCAGAGTAGCTTTGTTGATAAGGAAAAATGAACTAAAAGAAAGGAGCGTTAATTGAAGTTCCTTTCTCATTACAAAACAAAATTAGGTTACTTTCTATTGATTAATTATAAAGCATAAATAACGTTAAAATAAAGAGAATACAATTATACTCTTTTCTTTATTTGTATATTTGCAGATTAAAGAAGATAATATTATGAATAAAAAATATGTAAGAACACGTGCGCAAGAATCTTCTAATGCTATAGAACGATTATATATTACAATGCGTCACTTGTTTAACCGTGGCTTTTATAAACCAACAGGAGTTTCAGGTGAATCAATACGTCAAGCACTTTTATTACTTAGACCAGAGATTTATGGATCAATAGCTGAAGAAAAAGTAGAAATAGAAGGTTTATCTTACGTATTAGATAGGCTACCAGAAGGAATAGAACAATGTCGTTTTATTAACTTAACATCTAGCGAAGGATTTGCAAAATCACATTTTAAAGTGATTATTCCACCTAAAAGAAGAAGAAACTGCTATCGTGTAGATGATGAGCAGATGAATATAGAAATAACACGTGGACGATCGGATGTTTATGATGTTTTGACCCATTTAACATTTCTGTACAATGAATCGTTAAAAATAAAACAACGCGTACTACTCGATGTTAACACAGGTAAAACCAAACGTGAATGGGAAAAGTTTGAAAAAGCTATTGCAAAGCATAAAACGCTTACGGTATCTGAACGTGAGGTGGCACTTACACATGCGGCAACTTTTTTAGCACGTTCTTTTGAAGAAGTACAAGAAGTATATAATACTTTTAAAACCAAAAAAAACCCAGACCGTTTTCTACAAATTGTCTATTGGTTAGGAACACTTGCCATAGAGGAGGCTGTAGAAGGTTCAAAACGAGCAATCACCTTTAGTCCTGTTTTGCGCGAACAAATAGGGCATCATATCCATGGTGAGATTTGGGCAAATACGATTAAATCATTTTTAAATAAAAAAGGATTGTTAGAACGTCCTATTCATATAATTTCTGCCAACATGCACAGTGTAATGAACTCTATTTATGCTCCGATAGTTTTTGAAAAAGAATTAAAAAAAGGCAAAGATATTATGGAGTTATTTGCAGATTTAAGTAAATCGGAGAATAAGACAATTCGTAAGAAAATAATTGATTTTTCTAATAAAAACGGCTTATACTATATAGCAGATAATTCAGGAACCAACATTAATGTTCAACTAATAGATACTGCAAAAATTGATTTTTCAAAAACCAATTATAAACTCCATACATCTGATGATCAAAAACCAGTTATTTTTGTAATGGATTATGCATTTGGAGAGCAAGCTTATGAAACATTAGATGAGTTTTTAAAACCTTTTACTCAAAAAGACACTAAAACATACTTAAATATCGTTTCTATATCTATAATGGGAAAAGCAGGAATTTTATCAGGAAATAAAGGCGATATAATGATTCCAAAAGCACATATGTTTGAAGGAACAGCAGATAATTATGTATTTGATAATCAGCTTAAAAAAAAACATTTAGAAGGCTATGGTATTGGGGTTGTAGATGGTACAATGCTTACCGTGTTAGGTACATCATTGCAAAATAAAGATATGTTGGAATATTTTCAAAAATCAAGTTGGCGTGTGATGGGACTCGAAATGGAAGGTGCTCATTATCAAAAAGCCATACAAGCAGCATCAAAAATACGTAAAAATATACGTAATGATGTTAAAGTGAGTTATGCGTATTATGCCTCTGACAATCCGCTTAAAACAGGAGCAACATTAGCCTCTGGAGGATTAGGAGAAACAGGTGTAAAACCCACGTATTTAATAACAAGAAAAATAATAGAACAAATATTTAATTAATATGAGCGAACAAGTACCAAACAATGAAGAAATAGATTTAGGACAACTTTTTAAGGTTATTGGTAAAGGAATTTCTAATTTCTTTCAAGGGATAAAAAATTTATTTATAGGCTTACTTAATATTTTTATTCAAATAGCATTATTTATAAAACAGCATTTCATAAAAATTGCTTTAATAACCTTTTTAGGAGCTGCATTTGGATTGTATAAAGATTTATACACCCCAAAAAACTTTGAATCTACGATGCTTGTTGAGTCACATTTTGAAAGTGCAGCACAATTGTATAATATTGTAGCAGATATTAATAAAAAAGATTATAAGGGGTTATTACAGATAGTCATACAACCTGTAAAAACAGATCTTTTACAATTAGCAATTTATGATAAATTTATTATTGATTTGGACACTACTACTATTAAAAATGTAGCTTATGATAAATTTATTTCAAGTTTAAAAGAAACAGATTACCCTTTACATAATATCACTGTTAAAACTACTGATTCTAAGTTGTTTGATAAAATAGAACAGGCTATTGTAGAAAAATTAAACACGAACAAACGTTTAACTCAAAAACAAAAAACGAGCATTAATAACATTAAATTTACAAAAGAAAAATTACATCAAGACTTAAGCACATTAGACTCTCTTGAAAAAGTCTATCAAAAAGCACTGTTGGCAGAGTCTCAAAATAATAGTGTCGGTACAAGTATCGTTACAGCTAAACAAAACAATGCTCAGAATAAAGAGTTAGAAGTTTTCAAGGAAAAACAAGAAATTATTGATGCTATTTCTAATTTAAACAATGCACAAGATGATAAAAATAAAATTTTAAGAATAATAGCGCATTTTTCTAAGAAAAACAAAGAAGTAGGAGTAATCGATTTTAAAACCATAAAATATGGTTTAGCAGCGTTTTTTCTGGCTGTTTTTAGCATTTTATTTTTCAATTTCAATCGTTATTTAAACACCTTAAAAAAATAATGAAAAAAAGTATCTTCATTACTGGAGGAGCTGGTTTTATAGGCTCAAATTTTATTCCTTATTTTTTGGAAAAACATCCAGATTATAAGGTGATTAATTTCGATATTTTATCGTATGCAGGAGATTTAGAAAACCTTCAAGAGCTAGCAGATAATCCAAATTATATTTTTATACAAGGTGATATTTGCGATAAAAATCAGCTTCAAAACGTGTTTAAAACACATCAAATAGCTGGCGTAATTCATTTTGCAGCAGAATCTCATGTCGATAATTCTATTTCGGGTCCAGAAGCCTTTATAGACACAAATATCAAAGGCACATTTAACCTTTTGGAAGTCGCTCGAAACTTTTGGATGAACAGTCCAAACAATTATAAAGAAACATTCAAAGACGCTGTATTCCATCACATCTCTACAGATGAGGTTTATGGTTCATTGGGCGCTACGGGCTTATTTAGAGAAGATACACCGTATGCGCCAAACAGTCCTTATAGCGCATCAAAAGCTTCATCAGATTTTATAGTACGCAGCTATTTTCATACCTATGGCATGCAAGTAGTGACAACCAATTGCTCTAATAATTATGGACCAAAACAGCATGATGAAAAATTGATACCAACAGTAATACGTAAAGTATTGCAAGGTGAGCAAATACCCATTTATGGTGATGGAAAAAATGTACGTGATTGGCTTTATGTATTAGATCATTGCAAAGGAATAGATCTTGTTTTTCACAAAGGAAAACATGGTGAAACCTATAATATTGGTGGGGAGAATGAACGAGACAATCTTTATATAGTACACAAAATAATAAGCATCATAGAAGAGCTGCAACCAAGCAAAGGAAAACCATATACTGAGCTTATTAGTTTTGTAGCTGATCGTTTGGGACATGATAGACGTTATGCTATTGATGCTACTAAAATCACCAAAACATTAGGATGGAAAGCCGATGAAAATTTTGAAACAGGAATATACAAAACAGTAGTTTGGTATCTTAATAAATACAATAAAACACAATGAAAGGAATACTACTTGCAGGAGGATCAGGAACACGTTTGCACCCACTAACACAAGTGATAAGCAAACAACTATTGCCCGTATATGATAAACCGATGATTTATTACCCGTTGAGTACTTTGATGCAAGCAGGAATCACCGAAATATTGATTATATCTACACCTCATGACTTGCCATTATTTAAAAAACTGCTCCAAGATGGCAGTCAGTTTGGTTGCCAGTTTCAATATGCGGTACAAGAACAGCCAAACGGATTGGCAGAAGCCTTTATTATCGGTGCTGATTTTATTGGTAGTGACAAAGTTGCTCTTATTCTAGGCGATAATATTTTTTATGGTGTAGGCTTAGGTTCTTTATTGCAAGCCAATAACAACCCAGAAGGCGGAATAATATATGCTTATCAAGTGCGTGACCCAGAGCGTTATGGCGTGGTTTCTTTTGATAAAAATAATAAAGCCATTGCTATAGAAGAAAAACCAAGTAATCCAAAATCTAAATTTGCAGTACCAGGTATTTATTTTTATGATAATAGCGTTGTAGCCATTGCTAAAAATCTAAAACCCTCTGCACGAGGCGAATTAGAGATAACCGATGTTAATAAAATTTACCTTGAACGCGGTAAGCTCAATGTGAGTATTCTCGATAGAGGAACCGCTTGGTTAGATACCGGAACTTTTGATTCGTTGATGCAAGCATCGCAGTTTGTACAAGTTATAGAAGAACGTCAAGGATTAAAAGTAGGTGCTCCAGAAGAAATAGCTTACAAAATGGGCTATATTGATAAAGCGCAATTGCACAAACTTGCTAAACCATTATTAAAAAGTGGTTACGGAAAACAATTAATGGAACTTTAATATGAAACGTATTGACACGCCATTAGCAGATTGTTTTGTCCTTGAACCTCGTGTTTTTGTAGATGAACGCGGTTATTTCTTTGAAAGCTTTAATCAAACAGTTTTTGAAGCATTATTGGGCAAGAAAATAGCTTTTGTACAAGATAATGAATCCTTATCACAACAAGGCACTTTACGCGGTTTGCATATGCAGCAAAGTGAAACAGCTCAAGCAAAATTGGTACGTGTTATACAAGGAGAAATTTTGGATGTTGCTGTAGATTTACGTAAAAATTCAAAAACATTTGGACAGTATTTTAGTATTATACTTTCTGGAGTAAATAAAAAACAACTCTTTATACCAAGGGGTTTTGCTCATGGATTTATTACCTTGAGTGATACAGCTATTTTTAATTATAAATGTGATAATTATTACAACAAAGCGTCAGAAGTAGGGATTATATACAATGATGCAACTCTTGCTATTGATTGGCAATATGATTTGGATAAAATCATTATTTCGGAGAAAGACAAGCGCAATATAACGCTCAAAGGATTTGTAAATGGCTAAAAAAACACTATTGGTTACAGGAAGTGATGGGCAACTGGGCAGTGAGTTTCAAGAAATAGCAAGTTACTATCCTGATTTTACATTTTTGTTTGCCAATTCAAAAAGACTAGATATAACCGATCAACAAGCAGTTTCTGATTTTTTTGAAACCAATAATATAGATTATTGTATTAATTGTGCAGCTTATACCCAAGTAGATCAAGCCGAAACAGATCAGGAACTTGCTTATGCGGTAAATGTAACTGGCGTTGCTAATTTGGCAGCAGCTTGTAAAGAGCAAAATGCTATTTTAATACATATTTCTACAGATTTTGTTTTTGATGGATCACAAACAAGACCGTACACAGAAACCGATAGCCCCAACCCTATAAATTATTATGGAAAAACCAAATATTTAGGCGAACAAGAAATAGCAAAAACACTATCAAACCATTATATCATTAGAACCTCTTGGTTATATGGTAAAAAAGGCGCTAATTTTGTAAAAACAATACTACGATTAGCTGCAGAAAAAGAAAACCTTACGGTGGTAAACAATCAGTTTGGCGCACCGACAAACGCGGAAGATTTAGCAAAATTTATATTATATTTAATTCAAAACAGTTTTGATTTTGGAATATATCACCTTAGTAACCGAACAGAAAACCAAGTTAGTTGGTATGATTTTGCTAAAGAAATATTAAAATTACAAAAGAAAACGATACCTTTGTTAGCTACAAACCAAAAATTTGGTGGTGTAGCAAGACCGAATTATAGTGTAATGAGTCTTGAAAAAACAACACGTACAAATTTTAGAATATCACATTGGAAAAAAAGTTTAGAAAAGTATATAAAAAGCTATGAATAAAAAAAATCTAAACAATTGAAAAAGAAAAACTTAATAATATTTGGAACAAGACCAGAAGCTATTAAAATGGCTCCATTGGTAAAAGCATTTTTAAAAGACAATACCTTTGAAAGTAGAGTGTGTGTTACAGCACAACATAGAGAAATGTTAGATCAAGTATTAGATTTTTTTAAAATTGTACCAGATTACGATTTAAATTTAATGACCAAAGGGCAAAGTTTAAATATTTTGACTTCACGTATTTTTAGTGAATTACAACCAGTTTTAGAAGAATTTAAACCAGACTATGTGTACGTTCATGGCGATACGACTACTTCAACAGCAGCTGCAATAGCGGCTTTTTATGCAGGAGCAAAAGTATGTCATATAGAAGCGGGATTGCGTACGTTTAATAAGCAATCTCCTTTTCCAGAAGAAATGAACCGATGCGTTACGGGTAGTGTGGCAGATTATCATTTTGCTCCTACAAGTACTTCTAAAAATAATTTATTACAAGAAAATGTTTCCGAGAAAAATATTTTGGTAACTGGTAATACAGTTATTGATGCTTTAGAAATGAGTATTCAACAATTAGATAGTTATACAAGTGATGAATTAGATGAAGTTAAAAATAATCTTGACTCTACTAAAAAAACGATTTTAGTAACAGGACATCGAAGAGAAAATCACGGACAAGGATTTATAAATATCTGTAATGCCTTAAAACAAATTGCAGATAATAACAAAGATGTTGAAATTATTTATCCAGTACACTTAAATCCAAAAGTATTAAAACCCGTTCATGATATTTTAGATGGTGTTGAAAACATAAGGTTAATTAAGCCATTAGCTTATCCTACGTTTGTTTGGCTAATGAATAAAGCAACATTAATTATTACCGATAGTGGAGGAGTTCAAGAAGAAGCACCAAGTTTAGGAAAACCTGTATTGGTAATGCGTGATACTACAGAAAGACCAGAAGCTGTGGATGCAGGAACTGTTATTTTAGTTGGTACCAATACCAAAAAAATAGTATTAGAAACAGAAAAACTATTAAAAAATAAAGAACAATACAAAAAGATGAGTCAATTACATAATCCTTATGGAGATGGCAAATCTAGTAAACGTATTGTTGATTTTATTAAGAATATATAAGTATGAGTAATAAAAAAATAGTAATGATTGGTTTAGGCTACATTGGTTTGCCAACTGCAGCATTGATTGCTAGTAAAAAAATAAATGTATTTGGAGTTGATGTTAATCAACATGTTGTTGATACGATTAATAAAGGAGAAATTCATATTGTAGAGCCAAAACTAGAGATTTTAGTTAAAGAAGTTGTTGAAAAAGGATATTTACAAGCTACAATTACACCTATCGCAGCGGATGTTTATTTAATAGCAGTACCTACACCTTTTAAAGGCGACTACGAACCAGATATTGCCTACGTAGAATCGGCAATACGTAATTTAATTCCTACTTTAAAAGAAGGTGCTTTAGTTATTATTGAATCTACTAGTCCTGTAGGAACAACCGAAAAAATGCAAAAGATAATTTTTGCAGAAAGACCAGAATTAAAAGGGAAAATATTTATGGCATTTTGTCCAGAACGTGTTTTGCCAGGCAATGTAATTTATGAGTTAGAACATAACGATCGTGCCATTGGAGGAATTAATCCAGAATCAACTCAAAAAGCAGTAGATTTTTATAGTTTATTTGTAACAGGAGAATTACACAAAACAAATGCACGAACAGCAGAATTAACCAAATTGGTAGAAAACGCTTCACGTGATGTACAAATTGCATTTGCCAACGAACTTTCAATGATTTGTGATAAAGCAGGAATTAATGTTTGGGAATTAATCAATCTTGCAAATAAACACCCAAGAGTAAATATCTTACAACCTGGTACAGGAGTTGGAGGTCATTGTATTGCCGTAGATCCTTGGTTTATTGTCTCGGCCTTTCCAAAAGAAGCAAAAATTATTCGAGCAGCTAGGGAAATTAATAACTATAAAACAGCATGGGTTATAGAAAAAATAAAAAACAAAGCGCTACATTATAAAATTAATAACGGTAAAGAGCCTGTTATTGCTTGTTTGGGTTTAGCTTTTAAACCAAATATTGATGATTTAAGAGAATCTCCAGCTTTATTTGTAGCGCAATCATTAAAACAAGAAGGTTTTGACCTTGTTGTGGTTGAGCCTAATATAGAAAGTCATGAAGATTTCAATTTGGTTACTACTAATGAAGCATTAGAAAAGGCAACTATTATTACTATTTTAGTAGCGCATAATGAGTTTAAGAGCCTTAAAGAAACAACTAATGAATTGGATTTTTGTGGTATAAGGAATTCAAATAAATGAAAGACACAAATAACATAAAACTATTATTTGTACAACGTGTGGTAACAAGTTATCGGTTAAACTTATTACAATTACTGTGTAGCGATTTTAAAGAAGTTGGTATAATCACTTCAAAAGGTGATAAAATAGGCACTTTAAAACTTGCCAAACAGGATAACTTACCCACTAATTTAACAATTCATAAATTACCTGCGATTAGAATAGGCTATAAAGGAGAAACACGAGCAACCAATTTCTTTTTGTACCCCAAAGCAGTAAGCCTTATCAAAAAATATGATGTTATTATTTTTGAAGGAACAACCAATCTAATCAACAACATTTACTTAGTTCCTTATGCCAAACTATTAGGCAAAAAAACAATTTGGTGGGATGCGGGTTATTCATTGCCAACACGAACATTTAAGCGAAAATTAATTGATTTTGTAGTAAAACCATTTATTAAATTGACCGATGCTCAAATGGCGTATTCTTCATTAGCAAAGAATTATTTAACTAAACATATGGGCGCAAAAAACGCCTTTTTGAATTTAAACACTATAAATACTAATTATTTTGAAGGTATTACCAATGAAATAATTGAGAATAATAACAATTACCAATTTGATAAAACTAACATTAAATTACTATATGTTGGTGTAGTTGAAGCTAGAAAAAAAGTGAAAGAATTAATAGATGTTGTACTTGCCTTAAATCAAGCAAATGGAAATAAAAAATTTAGTTTAACGGTTATTGGAGGTGGAAACCAATTGGAAAAATTGAAAGCATTTACAAAAAAATATAAAGAAATTAATGTTTTAGGAGCTATTTACGATAAAGATAAGCTAAAAAATTATTATTTTGAAAGTGATTTATTTGTTTTGCCTGGAGATGGTGGTTTAGCTATATTGCAATCGCTACTTTTTGGGTTGCCTGTTTTGAGTGTTATTGGTGCAGATGGCACAGAACTTGACTATATTACCAATCCAAAATTTTTAATGGAAAACATATCTCATTTGAGTAATAAATTAAGTAATTTAGAGTTTGATAAGCGAACAGGTTACAAACAGACGTATGAAAAACTTTCTTCAGCGCAATGGATTAGAGTATTAAGTGATATAATTAAATCTTTATACTATTAAACAATGTCAATAATTTTAAAATATAGTAAAATACACGAATTTATTATTCTATTTTCAGTAATATATCTTGTTTTTTTTTATGATGTATTAGCTAATAGTTTAGGTTTTTATGATGAAATATTAGCTTTATATTTTATGATGGTTATTATAGTAGTTTTACTTTTTTCGAAAAAAATATTTTTATATAAAAATGAAAAAAACATTGTTATACTTCTTAGTTTTATAGGTTTTATAGGCTTATTATCTAATTATTTATCTTATTTGGGTGGTAATGTTACTGACACTAATGCTATTATAGGAGATTTTATTAATCTGTATAAAGCGTTTATTGTTTATTTTGGTATTCGATTAATTTCATCTAAATTTAATGCACAAAATGTTTTAAAAAAAACTGAAAAACACACTCGGTTTTTATTTAATCTAATTATAATTCTTTTATTTTTTGATATTATATTTAAATTATTTCCTCAACTTCCTAGATATGGAATACATTCTTACCAACTATTTTTCTTACATCCATCTAGGTTTAGTTTTGTTTTTTCTTTCGTATTTTTAGTGCTTTTTAATAAATATATTAAATCAAATAAAAAACATCTATTATTTATTTTAATAATAGGCTTAACATCACTACGTGTTAAATATTTTGGTTTTGTAGTGCTTGCTATTTTTCTGATGTATTATAGACATTTATTATTTAAAATATCTAAAAAAACTATTTTTATTTTAATTGGTTTGCTATTTGTTTTAATTGGTTTGCTATTTCAAGATCAAATTAAAATGTATTTCTCATTTGATAATATAAAAAATGGATGGTCACGAGGTATTCTTTTGATGGAGAGTATTAAAATTGGGTATGATTACTTTCCCTTTGGTACAGGCTTTGGGTCTTATTCGTGTTATTTTTCTGGTAAATATTATTCATGGGTATATGATAAATATGGAATCAATAATGTTTGGGGTATTTCTCGTTTTTATTGGGGTTTTGTGTCTGATCAATTCTGGCCAATGGTGTTAGGTCAATTTGGTTATTTTGGTTTGTTGGCTTACTTGTTAATTATATATCAATATATCGTTTTGTTTTTAAAATTTTTAAAAAGTAATATAACAAATATTAAAAATTCTAATTATATGTTTACTGCATTACTGGGTATGCTATTGTTATTAATTGATAGTTCTTCTGACGCTATCTTTACTCAAAATAGAGCTGTGGTTCTATTTATTTTATTTGCTCTTTTTATTAATTCACAATCAAATAAAACTATTGAAAAAAACACTAAATAATAAAGCAATACCTTTTGTCGAGTTATTTGCAAAAGTAATTTCCTTTGCAAATATTTTACTGTTTACAAGTATTTTACCAATTAAAGAATATGCCAATTATTCATACATTATTGCTATTGTTTTGTGGGCTTCTGTTTTGATGGATGGTGGAATTAATAGTTTAATCTATAATAAAAGTTTAAAAAACGAAAAAGAAGGTATTAATGAATTATATACGGGTCGTTTATTTTTATCAATTGGAGTTACGGTAGTAATTGTCTTGTTTTTTTATTTTAAAAATCCAAAATTTGTTATTCCAGCTTTATTATTTTCTTTTATTACCTATTTTACCTCCACATCTTCATTAGTAAAAATGTTGTCTCGTGGTTTAGGCTATACCAAAGTTGATGTGATCGCAATTGTAGTAGAACCTATTTTTAGACTAATTGTTTTGTTGATTATTTATTTATTTAAAGACCAGTTAGATTTGAATTTGAGTATGGTGTTATTTTGGTATTTATTATCAGGTATTCTAGCTTTTATAATCAATAAAAAACAAATACGTATTTATTTTGAATTAAATTTGATAGCTATAAAATCAAATCAACTGTATAGTTTAATAGTAAGTTCTTTACAAAAATCTAAATATTACTTATTGTATTATTTAATGTTTATTGGTTTAGCACGAATTGATGTTATTTATCTAGAAACGGTGACGAGTAAAGAAAATTTGGGGACATATTCTTTAGCATTTCAATTATATCAAGTTGCGCAATTGTTTTTCTTTGCTATTATTACATCGCAATTTTTAAAACTATATAATACTAAAAACACGATACTAAAAGTTATTATGCCACTTACTGTTTTAGCAATACTAGTTACCTATTTGCTATCACCTTATATTTTTAAGTATTTATTTAACCAAGATTATAATGATGGTCAGTTTGTGCTTAATATTTTAATTCTAGCATTGATACCATCAGTTTTAAATTACTATTTTATTGCTAAAAATAATTATGAAAATATGGTTAAAATTAATTTTGTTTTGATTTTGCTGGTGTTTGCTTTAAAAGCAATGGTGTATTTTATTGTAGATGCTTCAAGTATTTTTTTCTATGCTTTTGGTGTTATTATTAGTGAATTAGTATTACTTTTAAGTTTTATTGGATACAAACAAATTAAAAAGCATTAATTAACGGTGAAAATACTTCAAATAAATAAATTTTTAAAAATAGTTGGTGGAGCCGAAACTTATATGTTTCAGCTAGCAAAAGCTTTACAAAATGAAGGACATATCGTCAAGTTTTGGGGGATGTCAGACCCTGAAAATTTAGTAAATGATTTTCCTGATTTATTAGCAAACAATATAGATTATTCAAATCAAGGTCTAGTAAGTAAATTGTCATCTTCGATAAATACAATTTACTCAAAAGACAATAGAAAAAAAATTGCAAAAGTTCTGGGTGATTTTCAACCAGATATTGTGCACATTCACAATTATAATTTTCAATTAACACCAAGTATTTTACCTGAAATAAAAAAAAGAGGTATTAAGGTTGTACAAACAGTTCATGACAGTCAAATGGTTTGCCCATATCATAGATTGTACAATTTTCAGCAAGATACTATATGTACCAAATGTGTTACAGGTAGTTTTACAAATTGTATAAAAGACAAGTGTTTTGACGGTTCTATTCTTAAAAGTTCTTTAGGAGCATTTGAAAGTATGTTTTACCATAAATTTAAGTACTATGAAAAATATATTGATTTATACATTTCACCAAGTAAGTTTTTAAAATCAGTAGTTTCAAAGCGAATTAATGCACCAATTAAGGTAATTCCTAATTTTACTGAAGTTGAACAGACTACTAAAGATATTAAAAATAAAAAATCATATTATTTATATTATGGAAGAATATCTGATGAAAAAGGAATTTTAGAAATTATTGATATTTTTAAGGAAATAAAGCTTAAGTTATTAATTATTGGAAAAGGCCCTATTGAAAATAAAGTTAACGAGGCTATTACTGATAGCAATAGTATTCAATTTATTGGACCAAAATATGGAGAAAAATTATTTGAGTATGTTCAAAACGCTAAATATATAGTACAATCTTCAAAATGGTACGAGAACTGTCCGATGACCATAATTGAAGCATTTGCTTTAAAGGTTCCTGTTATAGGTTCTAATCATAGTGGTTTTAAAGATTTAATTACAAATGGAAAAACTGGCTTTTTAATTGATTTTACTGATAAAGAGAACTCCATCAAAAAAATGAAAAAAGTTGATATAATAGATGTTGTGCAATTAAAAAATAATGTAAATATGTTTTACGCTAACAATTTATCTAAAAAAATTCACCTAAATAAAATTCTATCAATTTATCAGAATTTACTAAAATAATAATAGAATTGCAAAAGACATTAAATTATATATTATCGTTACTATCCATACTCTATTTATCATTAGTGTATTTTAATTTTGCTTATACAAATATGGCAATGTTACTTTTGATTGTTGTTTTTATATATGGCGTTGTTTTTAAAAACATATCTTTAAAAATAAATAAAGAATTTATTAAAAATTATAGTTTAATTAGTATTCCTTTTTTATTAACTATTATTTCCGTTATAATTTCAAAAGAGAAAGTAATTGGCTTGTCCTATATTGTTTTTAGATTACCTATTTTACTAGTACCGTTTATTATTTTATTAGTTTTTGAAACAAAAAGATCGTTAAAAAACATAGTTTTTATCTATATTTTCACTAGTGTTATTGCATTATTTATTACATTAATCAATATTTCAAAATTGAATTTTAACAACTCTTTTATTGATATAATTATGTCTAATAAAAGTACTATTATTCAACACCCTTATTTTGGAGTTTTTCAATTGCTAGCTTTAATTTTTCTATTAGAATTTTTTAAAGATAGAATTAATAAATACGGGTTTTATTTATTATTTATTATATTTAGTTTAGGTATTTTAATTTCTACTTCTAGAATTAGTTATCTACTGTACTTTATAATAATTTCGCTGTATGTATTAAAAAACTTAAGTGTTAAAAAATCAGCACTAATCATAGCTATTTTAAGTTTGACTTTCTTAACTATTATTACTACTAATAAGCAGTTGCAGTATAAGTTTACTAGAAGTTTTAATATAGAAACATCACCTAGATTAAAGATTTGGAAAAATTCTTTTTTAGTACTAAAGAAAGCTGATTTTCCTTTGTTTGGTGTTGGAATTGGCGATTATTACCAAAAAGGAAAAAAAGATGCTTATTGGTTAAAAGGAATTCTTTTAGAGTTAAAAAACGATTATAATGGTTTAAATGGTTATGACTCGCATAGTATGTATATCGAATTTATATTATTAAATGGAGTAATTGGATTGTTTTATACTTTCTTAATGCTATATCTATTATTTAAATCATTGAAAGAAAAAGATATATTTAAGATTAGTATAGTTTTAATACTTGTGTTTTTTTCAGTAACAGAAAGTATATTAAATAGACAATATGGTTTAACACTTTATTGCTTTCTAATGCCAATTATTTTTTCTCTCAAGATTAACAAAAACAAATAACTTAAATCCGATATAAATATTTTACTTTTACAGAACTATTAATTTGAAAATAAAACACTAAAAATATGAGTAACGAAATCCAATCTTTTTCTTTAAACGTTGATGCATTAGAAAAAAGAGTTTTAGCAATAGACAAGAACAACCTCAATAATATTGAAGCAATAAAAAAGGACATTTTAGAATTATTATCAAAACTGAAACGAAAGCAAGATGAAATACTGAATGAAGATGACGAAAATACCTACGAAGATTTGGTTGCTAGAGTTATTGTCTTATTAGGAGAATTTGATACTAAGTTATAGAAATTAACTATTTTTATATACAGCAATTACTTGTTCTGAAATTAAATTCCAGTTATATAGATTTTTAATTTTAGTTTTAAAACTATTAGTATTAGCTGTAGTTAACTTTTTTTCTAATTTAATTTTTAGTTCTTCAATATCACCGACTTTAAAATAGTCTTTTTCATTTAATTCAACTTCTAAATTTGCAGGAATATTACTTACTAGTACATTTAAATTGTAACTCATTGCT
>JALSVQ010000108.1 GCA_027073495.1 Flavobacteriaceae bacterium
TTGCTATTCACGAAACGGACAGTACATTGGTGCTTAAAGCACAAGCGGAACCGTCGTTGCTTTATGGAATACCAAATAAAACACTGGATTATTTAAAACAAAGCAAAAAACAAATTTATGTTTTGGCGAATCAACAGCTTGATGATCCTGTTTTTGGAAGCGGTTGGGCTTGGGATGATTTTGAATACGACTATCAACCTGAAAAAAGTATTTTTCCAATATATGGTAATCTAGTGACTATAAAAAGATTGAATAATGGTGCATATATTAGTCCTAGCTATTTTAGAGGACGATTAAAGGATACCGCAAAGGTTAATTATTATCGAGATTTGACAAAAAATCAATTTTATATTAATGCATCCCATCTAAAAGATAGTGTTCAAGTACCTTTTATCAGTTCTGCTTCACAAAGCACATTCTTATTAGGAGAAGCTATTAATAAGATGATTTTTATAAAAGATAGTCTGCCAAAAAATACTGTTTTTGAGCCTTATAATAGTGTTAAAACTATTGACTTGTATCGCAAACTGTTGCATCGTAGTGACAATTTTATTGCAGAACAGTTAATGCTAATGGTAAGCCATAAAATAGATTCTGGATATAAAACTAAAAGCGCCATTCATTATGCACTAAGCAATAAATTTAAAGATATACCACAAGAACCGCGCTGGGTAGATGGTTCGGGCTTGTCACGCTACAATCTATTTACACCTAATGATATGGTTTACTTATTAGCCAAAATGCATAAAGAAATTCCAGAAACTATTTTGTTTGATGTACTGCCAGCCATTACAAAACTTAAAAACATGGATCAAGCTGACAAACCGTACGTTTATGCTAAAAGTGGTTCGATGTCTAACAATAGAAATCTCTGTGGTTATGTGCATACCAAAAAAGGAAAATTACTTATATTTAGTATTATGAATAATCATTTCAGAAAGAAAAACAGTGAAATCAATGCTGAAATTGGTAGTTTATTGAACTTTATTCACAATAAATTTTAGCATTTTTTTGCTTTGCTTTATCTTTAAGTTTCCAGCGCTTGTGTGTCCAGAAATAATATTCAGGTGCTTTGTAAATGGCTTTTTCTAATTTTTGGATAAATATTCTCGTCAACTCAAAATCGGGATAATCATTTGGTGTTTTGGTGATTAATTCAAAATCTACTTCATAGTAACCACGCTTTACTTTATTGATGTTGATATAAACATAAGCCTGATTACTTTTTTTAGCCAATATTTCTGCGCCAACATGGGTTGGTACACAAGTTCCTAAAAATTTAGTCCATAATTTAGTTTTATGGTAAACAGGAGATTGATCGCTCAATAAACCTGTAACAGAAAGGATGTTGTTTTTTTTGTTAGCTTCAAAAACTTTGATAAAATTGTATGTTTTTATAAATTTTGAGCCAAACCGTTCGCGTGATTTTTTAATAACACGTTCAAAAAACGGATTTTCTATTTTAGCATAAGCAGCATAGCCTTCATTTTTTATAAATTCGGGGAGTTGCACAACCCATTCCCAATTATTATAATGTCCACCAACAATAATAACGCTTTGATTTTTTAACTCATCAAATAATTCTAAATTAGTATATTTATAATGCTTTGCCAGTCTTTTTTTGCTAATGGTAAATGTTTTTATCATTTCCATAAAGATATCTGCAAGATGTCTGTAGTGCTTGCGTTCTATTTTTATTATTGCTTCTAATGATTTGTCAGGAAAAGCAAGCTGTAAGTTGCTTCGTACTACTTTTTTGCGATACGCAAAGACATAATATAATAGTACAAAGACAAAATCAGAAAACAAATACAACAATGGAAAAGGCAAAATGGAGATAATCCAAATGATAGGATATACCAAAATAAAAACGACGAATTGTATTGCTTTTTTCATAATACAAACTTACATAATCTCTTGATATTGGCAAGAATTAATTACTTTTGTATTTTCAATATATTTTAATGCAATCAAAACCACTTAAACGCGAACTTATAATAACAGGAGATGGCTCTACTACAATCCATCTGCCTGAATGGAACGAACAATACCATTCCAAACACGGCGCTATTCAAGAGGCCTATCATGTTTTTATCAAAAACGGATTGGATTTGTTTGATAATGACCTTGCCATATTAGAAATTGGCTTTGGTACAGGACTCAATGCGTTTATCACACTTTTAGAAGCTGAAAGACGAAAAATTAATATCAATTATCTTGGTGTAGAAGCCTATCCTATTAGCAGTGATGAAGTTTCGATGCTGAATTATGCTCAAAGCTTAGCTGTTTTGAATAAACAAATTTTATTTGATACAATGCATCAAACTCCTTGGGAAGAAAACATAGCAATCACATCTTGGTTTCAGTTAGAAAAAGTACAAGCGCAATTTGAAAACATTTCGTATCAAAACCAATTTGATTTAATTTATTTCGATGCCTTTGGAGCGCGTGTTCAACCCCAATTATGGACAGAAACTATTTTTAAAAAAATGTATGACGCTTTAAAAAGTAATGGTGTTCTTGTTACGTATTCAGCAAAAGGTAGCGTGAGAAGAGCAATGCAAGCAGTAGGATTTACTGTAGAACGATTGCCTGGTCCTCCAGGGAAGCGCGAAATGTTGCGTGCTCGAAAAAATTAATTTGTTTAAGTTACTACTATTACTAATAAAACAATAAAGCTCTTAATAAAATTTAATACTAAGAGCTTTTCTTTCTTATTAATACAATATTTTGATTATCGTATCATTATAATGAAGTTTTTAGAAATCTAAATTTATTTAGTTTCCTTACCTTCTTTCATAGCATCACCGCATTTTCCAGCGCCACATTTCATAGTGTCTTTTTTAGCATCTTCTTTTTTAGCATCTTTATTTGTTTTGTCTGCTTGCATTGCTCCACCACATTTTCCTGGGGCACATTTCATTGCTTTAGTATTTTCTCCTTGCGCTTCAACTTTAGGAGCTATTTTTTCTTCTTTTTTGCTGTCAGCACAAGATTGCAATGTAAGCGCCAAAAGAACTGCTGCAAAACTTGATTTGATAATTGTTTTTAATTTCATAATAGAATTTTATATAGTTAATTATTTATTATTTACTAAATGATCGATACTGAACTTTCCGCTACCATATACTATTAGTGTAAATAGCATAATAATATAGTACAATGGAATTTCAAATCCATTGTTACCAGCTTCAAAAGCATGTCCCAAATGTACGGTAATTATTGCAACTATCATAGTGATTATTAAAGGAATAGCAATAATTCGTGTTCCAAGTCCCAAAATAAGGAGAATAACTCCTAATGATTCTGTAGCAGTTGCAAGATAAGCATTCAATGCAGGAAGTGGCATATGCATACTCTCAAACCATTTAATGATACTTTCAATATTACTCAATTTCATTTTAGCAGGTCCAAAAAATCCAATTATAAGAATTAATCGCATTAATAGTAATGGAATACTTTCTAAATGTTTTAATTTTGATATTAGGTTAAAGTAGTTTTCTTTTAAATTCATGTTATAAAATATTTAGGTTAATATTTTAGCTTAGATGTGTGTCAAATCAAACCTTACAAATTTTCAGAAAAGAGTTCTGGTTTCCAAAGATAATTATCTAAGTCTTGGATTTTATTATCTTTAATAATAACACCTTCATTTTCTAATAATTGTTGCATTAAATTGATTCCTTGAAAATGTACTTTACCAGAAAGCAATCCAGCTTTGTTCACCACGCGATGTGCAGGAATACTCATGTCATTTTTTGAAGCATTCAATGCCCAACCAACCATTCGTGCTGATTTAGGGCTGCCAAGAAAATTTGCAATAGCGCCATAAGTAGTTACTTTTCCAGCTGGTATTTGTCGTGCGATTTTGTATACACGTTCAAAAAAATTAGTAGCTATTTTCTTATCCATATTTTTCATCTAAAAAGATTCCTCGTTGCTCCTTCGTCGCGCTGTCGGAATGACACTAAAATTCATCACGCATCACGTATTTTTCACTTTTCATTTAAAATTACTCATCACTAAAAACTACCTTGTTAATTTTTTATATTTTATACGTTTCGGCATTAAGTCACCGCCAAGGCGTTTCTTTTTATTCTCTTCATAATCAGAAAAAGAGCCTTCAAAGAAATACACTTGGCTATCGCCTTCAAAGGCCAAAATATGCGTACAGATACGATCTAAAAACCAACGGTCATGCGAAATTACCACAGCACAACCAGCAAAATTTTCTAGTCCTTCCTCAAGTGCGCGCAACGTGTTTACGTCGAGATCATTGGTAGGCTCATCAAGTAGAAGCACGTTTCCTTCTTCTTTGAGAGTCATAGCAAGGTGCAAGCGGTTGCGCTCACCTCCAGAGAGTGTGCTTACTTTCTTGTTTTGCTCCGATCCACTAAAGTTAAAACGGCTCAGATAAGCGCGTGAATTAACCATACGACCGCCCATCATTATTAAATCTTGTTTGTCTGAGAAATTTTCCCAAATAGATTTGTCTGGGTCTATATTACTATGGTTTTGATCTACATACGCTATTTTGGCGGTTTCACCTACTTCAAAAGTACCAGCATCAGGAGATTCTTCATTCATTATCATTTTAAAGAGTGTTGTTTTACCAGCTCCATTAGGTCCTATTACTCCTACGATTCCATTAGGAGGAAGATTGAAATTTAAATCATCATAAAGAAGCTTGTCACCAAAAGCTTTTTTTACATTTTTAGCTTCTATAACATTATTTCCTAATCGCGGGCCATTTGGGATGTAAATTTCAAGTTTTTCAT
>JALSVQ010000109.1 GCA_027073495.1 Flavobacteriaceae bacterium
AAGGCCATTGCAATTTTTCTTCCGATGGAAGTTTTTAAAATAGTATTCATTGATTTATTGATTAATTTTTATAAGTGTAACAAATGTAGCAAAATGCATTCGCTTAAAAAATGATTTTTAGCATTATTTTCTTATTTAGAATGAGTATAAATAATAGTAATATCTAACTGAAATCACTTTGTTTTAAAGAAATTTTTCTTTTGATTTTTTAGAAATTTGAAAGTGTATTGTATTACTTTTTACTTGTATTTTTATAGCAAATAACACGTGTAAATAAAATTAGAAATAGATATTACAATTTAATAATTCGCATTTCTTGTTTGAGCGAACCTGATTTTATTTCAAAAATATAAATTCCGGTTTTTAAGAAAGCACTATCAATAGTTAATGTATTGGCATTAGAAAACGTTTCTGTTTTAATTAGTTTTCCATTGAGATTATAAATAGCAGCTGTTCCTTTGTTGATTGTACAATCAAAATTCACTTGAATATTGTCCTTAATAGGATTGTTTTTTAGTTTAAAAAATGAATGTGCTGTAGTAACACCTGCTGTAGCTTCATTAACACTTAAAGAAGTAGTGATTGGACTATCACCATCAACGTAGGCTTGTCCATCGTCGTTTACGGCATTAATAGCCGCATAAAATGTGATTGCCCCTTGACTTGAGCTAGGTGCTGTCCAATTAAACGTCCAAACGCCACTTGTTATTGGAGCTGTATGTGTTACGGCATCGTTTGCTGCTCCTGCGTATTGTGTATTAGCACTTGTTGCGAATCCGCCAACTTTGACATTACTACTATTCTCTGCTGTAATCTCAAAGCCATGTTTTGGGGCATCGGATTGTGGTGTTACAGTTACAGTATAAGTTTGTCCTAACACATAACCAGAAGTTGGTATGTCTGTTGTGATGAATGAAGTATTTGTGTACGTTCCTCCGTAGTGACAAGATGAGCAGTAATTACCGCTATCGCCAGGAGATCCTGAATAACCGTATGGCGCTCCACCAATATTAGAAGTGAATAGAAAAAGCCCAAGTATTGGTATTAAAATTAATGCCGCTCTAAATTGAAAAATAGTATTTTTTGCCATAACGATTCTTTTATAAATTGGATAAAGTTCAAAGGTACATTTATTTTTTAAAATTGCTAAAAATGCTTGTTTTTATTTTGAAGTTGTCTTGGTTTATTGAATAAAAAGGTTATTTTTATTATCAAGAGTTAGTGTTACAGCTTCTCTCTTTAAGTAGATCGGTCTATAGTCTTTTATCGGACACTAGATATTTTATCTAAAAAATGAAGTGTACAGCTTGCTTAAAGCTAAATAATATGTATCTTTGCAAGCTCTTAAAACAGTGTAAGTATCGATAAAATACAATAATAGCCTAGTTAACTATTTGGTATTTTGATAGTTGCATATTGTTTTGAGGTATAATAAATAAATAAATATATGGACACATTAAGTTACAAAACGGTATCTGCCAATAGTAAAACGGCTCAAAAAGAGTGGTTGCTAGTAGATGCTGACGGACAATCGTTAGGTCGTCTTGCTTCTGAAGTTGCAAAACTAATAAGAGGTAAACATAAGACGAACTTTACGCCGCATGTTGACTGTGGTGACAATGTCATCGTTATCAATGCGGAGAAGATTCAATTAACTGGAAAAAAATGGAGTGACAAAGAGTACATGCGTCACACAGGTTATCCAGGAGGACAACGCACTTTGACAGCTACAGAATTGTTTGGGAAAGACCCTTCAAGACTAGTTGAAAAAGCAGTAAAAGGAATGCTACCTAAAAATAAATTAGGAAGAGCATTATTTAAAAATTTATATGTTTACGTTGGGACTGAGCACAAACACGAAGCTCAAAAACCTAAGGTAATAAACTTTAACGATTAATACAATATATGGATACTATTCATAAAATAGGAAGAAGAAAAACGGCAGTAGCACGTGTTTATCTTTCTGATGGTACAGGAAAAGTAACTATCAACGGAAAAGACTATACAGAATTTTTTCCTTTAGGAACATTACAATACAAAATCAATCAACCTTTTGAACTTACAAATACAGTAGGTAGTTTTGATGTAAAAGTAAATGTTTACGGAGGTGGAATTACAGGTCAAGCAGAAGCAATACGTTTAGGAATCTCTAGAGCGCTTGTAGCGTTTAATGAAGAGAATAAACCTTTACTTAAAGCAGAAGGATTGATGACAAGAGATCCAAGAATGGTTGAGCGTAAAAAATTCGGTCAAAAGAAAGCGAGAAAGAAATTTCAATTCTCAAAACGTTAATAGTAATGGTTTGCACTTGTTGCAAACAAGATTCATTTTATTTATTGAAGAGCGAGCAGCACGACCGCTGCTTAGTTTAGCATCCAAATGGGTAAGGCCAAGAAATTGCCACTTACACATTGCTAACTTCATAGGAATGTAAACTAAAACAAAAAGAAAATGTCAAAAAAAATAGAAATTAAAGAATTATTAGATGCAGGAGTGCACTTCGGGCATCTAACAAGAAAATGGAATCCAAATATGGCACCGTATATCTATACTGCCAAAAATGAGATTCACATTATCAATTTATACAAAACAGCTGCAAAATTGGATGAAGCTAAAACAGCTTTAGCAAAAATAGCAGCTTCTGGTAGAAAAATACTTTTTGTAGCTACCAAAAAACAAGGAAAAGATATTGTAGCAAAACACGCTTCCGATGTGAATATGCCTTATATCACAGAAAGATGGCCAGGTGGAATGTTAACAAACTTCGTAACTATTCGTAAAGCGGTTAAAAAAATGGCAGCTATCGATAGAATGAAACAAGATGGTACATTCAATACATTGTCTAAAAAAGAACGTTTACAAGTTTCTCGTTTGAGAGAAAAATTAGAAAAGAATTTAGGTTCTATCTCTGATATGTCTCGTATTCCTGGAGCAATTGTTGTTGTTGATATTATCAAAGAACACATTGCTGTAGCAGAAGCTAGAAAACTTAAAATTCCAATTTTTGCAATGGTAGATACAAACACTGACCCAAGATTGGTACAGTTTCCTGTTCCTGCTAATGATGATGCTACACGCTCTATCGATTTAATCGTTGGACATATGGCAGAAGCTATTGGAGAAGGTTTGTCAAACAGAAAAGCAGATAAAGAAAAAGCACAAGCGGCTAAAGCTGTAAAAGCTGAAACTAAAGATGCTAAAAAGACAGAACCTAAAGAAACAAAAGAATAAATTTTCAATTTTAAAATATAACATATCATGGCAAAAATAAGTGCTGCAGATGTAAAAAAATTAAGAGATGCTACCGGAGCTGGTATGATGGATTGTAAAAATGCATTAGTTGAAGCAGAAGGTGATTTTGATGGAGCAATTACTGTTCTTCGTAAAAAAGGACAAAAAGTTGCTGCAAAAAGAGCTGACAGAGATTCTTCTGAAGGTGTTGCTATTGCAAAAATAACAGATGATAACACAAAAGGTGTTGCTATCGTTTTGGCTTGTGAAACTGATTTCGTAGCTAAAAATGATTCATTTAAAGAATTAGCACAACAATTTGTTGATATTGCTATCAATTTTGATAACAAAGAAGACTTCTTGAATGCGAAGTTTGGTGATATCACTGTTGCTGAAAAATTAATTGAGCAAACAGGAGTTATAGGAGAGAAGATAGAAATTACAGCATTTGAAAAAGTACAAGCTCCTTATGTTGGTGCATATGTACACGGAAATAAAATTGCTGCTGTAGTTGGGCTTACTGCTGCTATAGATAAAGCTGCTGAGTTAACTAAAGACCTTGCTATGCAAGTAGCTTCTATGGGAGCAACTACATTGTCTTATAAAGATTTTGATCCTGCTTATGTTGCTTCTGAAACAGAAGCACGTATTGCAGCTATTGAAAAAGATAATGAAGAACTTGCTCGTTTAGGAAAAACACTTAAAAACGTACCACAGTTTATCTCAATGTTACAATTATCTGATGCAGTTATAGCGCAAGCAGCAGAAGATGCTAAAGCACAGTTGAAAGCAGAAGGGAAACCAGAAAAAATCTGGGATCGTATTCTTCCTGGAAAAATGGAACGTTTTATCTCTGATAATACTACATTAGACCAAGAGCAATGTCTTTTAGATCAAAAATTCATCAAAGATGAGAAGCAATCTGTTGCTGATTATGTTACTTCTTTTGGTGATGTAGCAGTTAAGAACTTTATACGTATTACTCTAGGGTAATTTTTCGTTATAAATAATATCAAAAGCCTCAAGCTTTGCTTGAGGTTTTTTTTATAAAATCATTTTTTTTTGATTACAAATGTACTTAGACCTCAAAGTCGCGGTGTGCGTACTTTTAGGTTTTTTTAGACAATTAGAAACACACTTTTATTGTATAATTAAATAATTTAATTATATTTGCTTTATAATTATGAATAGAAATACAAATAATACAAACTGGTGGTGGTTGCAATCTTACTCAAGATCGTAATCTATAACTAGCTATACTATATTTAAAAAAGGCTTGTCGATTACGACAAGCCTTTTTTTGTTAAATAATAACGTATGAAAAAAATTAAAATCAATACCGAAACAACTACTTTGCTAGCAGATATGGTTACACCTGTGAGCCTATATCTTAAGCTTAGAGATCAATTTCAAAATAGTTTCTTGCTAGAAAGTTCTGATTATCATGCTAATGATAACAACTATTCTTTTATTTGCTTAAAACCTTTGGTGACTTTTGTTGTTGAAGACAATCTTATCAAAATTAAAGGTTTAGGTTTGG